>CAYJLA010000009.1:0-7873 GCA_964371305.1 uncultured Staphylococcaceae bacterium
AATTACTTAAAGAAGTTTGAACTTACTTGTAGATTTAAAATGATGAATCATATCATAAATAATGATAATATTTAAATAAAGGTATAATTAAATGACTGAAGAAAAACACTTTTATAATAAGTTTGTAGATGAAGACAAACTAAGCAAGATTGACGATATTAAAATCCAAAGAAGCTTTTTTGTTTATTTTTATTCTATATCCCTATTTTGTATTTCTAGTGTTATATTTCCAACGTTTGTTGGATATAACTTTGTGAACGCTTTTGCTATAAGTATATTTTGCTTCTTCTTATTTATTTATTTTTGGTTAATATATTTTAGCGTAAAGTTTATTTTGCTTAATAAGAAATATAGTGTTTTTAGAAAGAAGAAGTATGCACCTTTGTTTTGTATGGGATTCATCTTATTGAATTTAGTTTTTATTATACTACCCATTTTTACGACTGAATTTACTTCTTATGCTGATTCTTCTTTTGAAGTGATATTAAATCCAGCGTTTTTCTTTTTCATATTTCTCCCATTATATTTTGGTTATTTTATGTTTTGTTATTATGCATTTTATAAATGTTTTGCTAAATACGCAAAAAGTAGAGTAAGCAATAAGGATAATATAGTTTAACTCAGTATCAATAGATCATATGAAATTGATGTTTCGCTGATGGATAAATATGAAAAAACTATAATAAGATTTGCGCCATCTATACTTCATGGTGTTCTACTAATTCCTTATTTTTTTCTATACATTCGCTGTATTTCAAATACATGGAGGAAGCGTTCATTTTCTTTTAAGTTTTTTGGTCCAGCATCATTTCCAATGCTTGTTTTATCAATAGTAATAACAATCTTCTACATAATATAGTTCCGTTCACAAATGTAGTGGAGAGTATGTTAATATATTTAAACAAGACAAACTGTCTTAATTATAATTAAGTAAAATAAGTATGAAGTATAGAAAACTAGTAAAAAATGGCCCAGATATTTCCTTATTAGGATATGGCTGCATGAGATTTCCAACAAAAGGTGTAGGTATTGATAAAGAACTCGCCTTAAGTCAAATGAAGTTAGCTTTTGATAATGGAGTTAATTACTTTGATACAGCATACCCATATCATGGTGGCAAAAGTGAAGTTGTTTTAGGTGAGTTCATTAAAAGGAACAATATTCGTGGTCAAGTATATATTGCGGATAAACTACCATCATTTTTAACTAATAAAAAAGAACAGATTGATAAATATTTTAATACTCAACTTGCTAGACTAAATACAAGTTACATTGATTTTTATTTAATGCACATGCTATCTAGTTTAGATGATTGGAATAGGCTTAAAGACTTTGGTATATTAGATTTTATTAGTAATAAAAAACAAAGTGGTGAAATAAAGTATATTGGGTTTTCTTTCCATGGTAGGCCTGAAGAATTTATTAAAATACTTGAAGACTATAAATGGGATTTTTGTCAAATTCAATTTAATTACCTAGATGAATATAATCAAGCTGGTTTAGCGGGTTTAAATAAAGCAAAAGAATTAGGTATAGGTGTTGTAGTTATGGAACCTTTAAGAGGCGGAGCGCTTGCTGCAAAAGCACCAGAGAAAGTAAGAAAAGTTTTTAAAGAATATAAAGAGAAATATAGTTGTGCCTACTGGGCACTTAGGTTTGTTATGAATCATGATGGTGTTGCAACAGTATTAAGTGGTATGAATGTGAATGAGCATATACTAGATAATATTAGTGTAGCAAGTAAAACTGAGATTGGTTCAATGACAAGTGAAGAACTTGAAGTTATACGTAAAGTTCAAACTATATATAAAGAGTTAACAAAAGTTCCTTGCACTGGTTGTAACTATTGCATGCCTTGTCCATTTAATGTAGATATACCAGGAACATTTAGTGACTATAACAGCGTATATTACTTCGGCAATAAATGGGGCCTTGTAAGATTTCAGTATGCGGGTAAATGTTAAGGTAAACTTGGAGGTATTAAGTCTGGTGCAGATCAATGTAAGAATTGTGGTAAGTGTAAGAAACATTGTCCTCAGAGCATCGATATTCCTGAAAAATTGAAACAAGCTCATAAAGTTCTTAATAGCAAAATATTAAGGTTTGCATTAAAAGTAGTGCCAATGAATAAACAAAAGCGTTCATAATTTTTAAGTTGATAAGTCATGTACATATACATAAAATAAATTTGACTAAATAATTAAGGAGTACTTACATGAAAAAAAGAAGTAAAATTATTATAGCGGTATCATGCTCTCTTGCAGGTATTTTAGCAATATCTGCTATGCTAATGTTTATACCTATAAAAACTTCAAAGGTAATGGAGAAGAATGAGGATGACATACGCATTGTTTCATACAATTTAAAAAATGCATATCATGACTTAGAAACATTTGATGAAAGAAAACTTGTTATTCAAGAGCAAGTATTAGCATATTATCCAGATAGTATAGGTTTTCAAGAAGCAGATGGTCCATGGATGAGATACGATAATGATCCTTTAAGCACTTCTGATGGGTTACCTGGACTTCTAAAGGATTATGATTATGTTGGATCTAGTAGAACAGATTTAACTTGGGAATATGCGCCTATATTTTATTTAAAAGATAAATATGAACTTCTAGACTTTGATACCATTTGGCTTAATGAAGGCAACATTGAAAATGAACCTACTTGGGGCGAAGAAATTGATCAAAGAATTATTACATTTGCTACTTTAAAAAACAAAGAAACTGGATTTGTATATACACATTTTAATACTCATTTCGGTCTAAACGACTTAACACAAACCAAATCAACTGAATATGTAGTAAGTTTAATTTCAAATCACCAATATCCTTCTTTTCTTACGGGGGATTTAAATTTTTACGCGCCAAATAACAATTATAATAAACTTGTTAGTGAAAATTTGAAAGATGCACGTAAAGAAGCTGATAAAGTTATTAGTATTGGTACAATAAATTGGTTCATTCCAATTAACACACATATTTTACCAATTATTGATTATGTATTTTTTACAGAAAAGTATTTTGATTCAACATATTATCACGTAGATAATAACTATTGGTTTAATGGCCTACCAGTAAGCGATCATTTCCCTGTCATAGCAGACTTTAAAATTAAATAGTTATTTTTCTATTGCAATTAATTCAACATATGTCTAAAATAAAATGCATAAGATTGATAGAGGTGCATTTTCAATCAGTAGCCTTATAAAGAGACATCTAATGATTAAGGTGAAAGGTGAAAGTGCCGAAACATTCATGAAGGTATTCGTGTGTGTTGGAGTCTGAGATAAGATCTCATTCACTCCTACCATCAGGTAGAGGCGCTATTAAACAATCATCACCTTCCACGTATGGTAGTAGATTGCTTAATAACTAAGCAATCTTATAGAAGCTATACATAGGAGGTTTTTTTAATGAAAAAATTATTTAGCTTATTAACGTCTTTTACATTTGTATTGATTGGTTCACTTACTTCGTGTGCAAGTAATGAATTACCTGAAAACACACTTGTAATTGGAACAGAAGGTGCATACGCACCATTTAATTGGGTTGCAAGTGAAAAAAACGAGTTTACAACACCAATTGAAGGAACAAACATGCATATGGATGGATACGATATTCAAATTGCAAAAATGGTAGCAGAAGAGATTGGATATGAGTTAGTTGTAAAACAAATACATTGGGACTCATTAATTCCATCACTAAATGCAGGATTAATTAATTCTATTTTTGCTGGCATGTCTTATAGCACAGAAAGAGATCAAACAGTCGATTTCTCTGATCAATACTATTATTCAGATATGTGTGTAATTGTAAGAGAAGATTCTGGTTTAGGTGATATAACAAATATCCAAGAATTAACTGGTAAAAAAGTGATTTCTCAAGAATCAACAATACCAAATGACATTATTGCACAAATTGATGGAGTAATTCATATGTCTCCAGCGTCAACATTCGGTGTAGCAGCTCAAGCGGTAGATACTGGAGTTGCAGATGCAATGACTGCTGAATATCCTGTTGCATTAGCAATTACTCAATCAAATCCTGATTTAACGATTGTAAGATTTAATGAAGAAAATGGTTTTCAGGGTTTAGATGAAAATAGTCTTGGTGTTAATGTTGCAGTTGTAGAAGGAAATAGTGAACTAGTCGATAAAATCAATGTAGCTCTTGCAACTATTTCAACTGAAGAAAGAGAAGAAATAATGTCCGAGTGTATTGGACGTAACTTAGAGTAGTATGCTTAATAGTTTGTATGAAATATTTATAGAAAACTACGTTAAACTTTTTGAAGGATTAGGATACACACTCTTACTAGCTTTTGTAGGAACCATTGCTGGATTGATTTTAGGAATTATTATATGTACATTTAGAAATTTAAATAGTAAACCTCAAGATAATTCAATAATTAAGATTTTAAAGTTTTGCTCTCGTTCTATTGCAACAATATATATTGAAGTTTTGCGTGGCACTCCAATGATGGTTCAAGCAATGATTTTCTTCTTTGGTGGATATTCACTTGGTATATTATGGGATCCATTAGTCTGTGGTTTAGTAGTAATTTCAATAAATACATCTGCTTATATGGCAGAAATTATTAGAAGTGGCCTTAATGGCATTAACAAAGGACAAATTGATGCCGCTAGAAGCCTTGGGTTAACTCATTTACAAACAATGGTTATGATTGTTTATCCTCAAGCATTGAAAAATGTTATTCCAACACTTGGAAATGAACTTATTGTTAACATAAAAGATTCATCAGTTCTTAATGTAATTTTTGTTACAGAATTATTCTTTGTAGGAAATATTATTGTAGGAGAAAATTATATGAACTTTGAAGTAAACATTCTTATAGCAATGATGTACTTAAGTGTGACCGTGATTTGCAGTTTAGTCTTAAAAGTAATTGAAAGACATTTGGATGATAGTCGTCCTACTAGAAAAAAATATACTAATATATTTAGAAAGCGTGGATTAGCAAATGAAACCACTAATTAAAGTACTTAATGTATCTAAATCTTTTGATAATGTCACTGTTTTGGACGATGTTTCAATAAATGTATATGAAGGCGAAATACTAACTCTTATAGGGCCAAGCGGTTGTGGGAAATCTACTTTATTAAGAATGATGAATGCTTTAGCAATTCCCGACTGTGGAGATGTTATTTTCAATGATATTAATTTATCTAGTAAGAATGTAAATCTAAATAAAATTAGAAGTCAAATGGGCATGGTTTTTCAGTCATTCAATTTATTTAGTAATTTGTCTGTATTAAAAAATTGTACACTTGCTCAACAAGTGGTACACAAAAGAAAAAAAGACGAAGCTATACAAATTGCGAAAATGAATCTAGAAAAAGTAGGGATGGACAATTTTATAAATGCTAAAGTTTCAACATTAAGTGGCGGACAAAAACAACGTGTAGCAATCGCAAGAGCGCTTTGTAATAATCCTAAAGTGTTATTATTTGACGAACCTACATCTGCACTTGATCCAGAAATTATTCATGAAGTTTTAGATGTAATAAAAAAATTAATAGATGAAGGACTTACGATGGTTCTTGTTACACATGAAATGAAGTTTGCAGCAAACATATCTACTCGTGTAGCATTTCTAGATGATAAAAAGATTATAGAAGTTGGAACTCCACAAGAAATAATATTAAAGCCAAAAAATGAAAGAATAATTAGATTTTTAAAGAGTTTAAGTTTCTAAGTTATTGGATGATAGGCGATAAGACTGAGATTATTTTGTGATTATAACTACATAAAAGCTCTTAGTTTTTATTTTAATCATTCATTTTATGTTTATATTTAATAAACATTGCATTTATTTATATAAAATTATAACTAGGAAAATAATTCTTAAAAAAGTTTTTGCTATTAGTTAACAAACTAATGATGATGTGTGTTATTCTAATATAGACAATTAGGATGGTTTTACTATGATTAACTTAAAGAAAAAAATATTGAAATACGCATCAATGATGCTACTTACATCAGTAATATTAGGCATTGGTGTTACTATGAAAGAAAATTCAGCTATCAATGTTTCTGCCGCAGGTGACTATGAATTAAGTTTGGATTGGATTGATGAAGTTTGTTATGCTTCAAATGGCACATCAAGAGAAAGAATTACTGAAGTTGAATTCCTTTCGAGTGCAGATTTACTGTCTGATGGGTATTATAATAGCATTTCGGTTGGTTCTGGAGTAAATGCTTATTTGTATAGATTGCCAGATCTGAGTAGTTCCAATAATTATCAAGATAAAGTTATCATTCGTTCGGATGGTGAATTTGTTTATACTCCAGTAGATTCTTCCGATCTCTTCTCTCGCTTATATGTATTAAGGTCAATTAACTTCAATGGTGTAATAAATACATCTAGAACAACAATTATGACTGAAATGTTCGAAGATTGTAAAAAATTAGTGAAACTCGATCTTAGTGATTTTGATACATCATCAGTAACTGATATGGAGGGTATGTTTTCAAGCATGCATATGTTGCATAGCGTTGATTTAACAAGTTTCAATACTAAAAATGTAAAAAATATGAGTTCTATGTTCAAAAATTTGAATCATTTAAAGAAATTAGACTTAAGTAATTTTGAAATAGCAAGTGATTTAACAAGTTCCGTGATGTTTTTATATTCTTCAATTGACGAAATTGTTGCTCCAAACACAATAGCAGCGACTAAGAGTTTGTACCTTCCTTGTCCAGTAGGAGGCAAACCGGTATATTATGATGTTAATAATAGAGCGATGTCATATTCCTATCTCGACATTAATACTGTAGGAAAAACGATAGTTTTAAATGCAACAGTTGAAGATGATAAAAACACTTTACCTCACTCATGGGTGTATCTTGATGAAGTCCATGCTACTGATGTAAATGAAATTCGCTTTCTTAATAAACACTCTGCTGCCCCAACAGGTTATAATAGTAAAATAATTACAGAGAATATAACCGCATATTACAACGAAACAAAAGTATTTTTTAGGACAACTGAAGAAAAAATATATCTACCTAAAAAGACAGGAAGTTTTTTCGGACATTTAAATGCACGTACAATACATTTTAACAGTGTTCTTGATACATCAAAAACAACAGCATTAGCTGGTTTATTTGAAGAATCAATAAACTTATATAATATTGATACTGAGACATTAAACGTTTCAAATGTTTACAAATTTGACCACATGTTTTACAATACATCGAGCCTAGCTTCTGTTAACTTATCTACTTGGGATGTTAGTAGTGGAGAGTACTTTCAAGAAATGTTTGATAACTCCGGTATTAAAATTTTAGATTTAAGTAGAGTTGTTTTTGGCGGAAATATTAAATATACAAGCGGTATGATTTCTGGAGCGAATAAGTTAATGATACTTATGCTTCCTGCTTTTTTTCCTGATGTATTATTGCCTCATACAATGTTTGAATTAGCTAATGAATCAGTTAAATACACATCAATTACCACTGCTACAAATGCCGGACAGAAGCTTTATACATATGTCGGCTACGGATTTGAATTAGTGATGCCATATATAATGAGTATTGAATACCATCTTTATAGGGAATCTGATGTCGAACATATCGAAACTTTAATTTTAGAATTAGAGCAAGCAATTACAGTCGCTAATTCAATTGCTGTGATTGATGAAGCGTTTAATACATTTAAAACGAAGGTCGAAAGTTTATTAACTGATGCTGAACATTTAGTGAAAGAACTTGCAACGGCAAAAGTAACTGCAATTAAGAATTTAAATGAATATGTCAAACTAACGGACTATAGATCTAATGAACAAAATACAATCACAACTATTATTAACGAAGCTACACTTAAGATTAATAATGCCGCTACA
>CAYJLA010000009.1:7973-38999 GCA_964371305.1 uncultured Staphylococcaceae bacterium
GCGGAAAATCTTAGTGCAGCTAAAGTAACTGCAATTAAGAATTTAAATGAATATGTTGAACTTACCGACTATAGATCTAATGAACAAAGTACAATCACAACTATTATTAACGAAGCTACACTTAAGATTAATAATGCCGCTACAACTGAAGAAGTGAATGTTGAACTATTAGCAGCACAAGGCCTTATCGATGCAGTGCCAACTGATGTAGAATTAACAGACGCGGAAAATCTTAGTGCAGCTAAAGTAACTGCAATTAAGAATTTAAATGAATATGCTGATGTTGGTCATTATAAACCCGAACAAATCAAAATTATAAACTCCATTATTGATGAAGGTATAATAAAAATAAATAATGCCACTACAATTGAAGAAGTAGATGCAGAATTAAAAGCAGCACAAGATCTTATCGATGCTGTTCCTACTGGACCAGAAGTAGATGCGGAAATACTTGCTCAGACAAAAGTAAACGCTAAAAATTATTTAGATAGCTATGTTGACTTTAGTGATTATAGAAAAACACAGCAAGAAGAAATAAAAGCGATAATTGATGAAGCAAAAAGGTCAATTAACGGTGCCCTTACGGTCGCTATAGTTGAATATGTAGTTTCGAATGCAATAGAAGAAATTGATGCAGTTTTAACTGATGAGGAACTTATAGTTATTGAATTTGAGAAAGCAAAAGAAGATGCTATTGAAGAACTTCGTGAATATTATAATGAAGATGATTATAGAAATGATGAACAAGAAATTATTGAATCAGCAATTGTTGAAGCTATTAGTGAAATTAATTCTGCTACTTCTTTGGAACAAATTAATGAAATAGTAAAACACACTAAAGAAGATATTGATAAAGTTAAACTTGCATCTATCTATGAATCAGAAGAGTTAGTTGTTGGTTTAAGCGTGGGTATCCCTTTAGGTATAGTTATTTTATTATTTTCAATGTTATTATTGAATAAATATTCTATAATTACGCTCACATTTATCAACAATGTAAAAGTATTAAAATTCTTTCATTCAAATAAATAATTAAAATTTATAAACATACAAGCATCTTTGTCAGGTGGACCTGGTAAAGTAGTGAACAATGAATATTTCGCAGATAAATTCAACTCTTATATTTCGCTTATTACATAACAGTAGATGGAACTCGCTATAGTAATCATAAAAACATTTTAGAGTTAAAATATTCTTAATATGAAAATATATGTGCGAAAATCGGATATTTTGTTAAATAATACTGCAATAATTGTTTAGATGAATATATTTTTGAATAAATTATTTCTTTATTGCATTAACATTAGTTTAATAATATAATATTTATAACGATATTCGTTATCGATATTCGTTAATAATCATTATGGAAAATCAAGTATTGAGAAAATTATTTTTAGGATTCATACAAGTTCATATTTTGCATCATGCAAATACTGAACCTATTTATGGTAGCTTCATGATTCATGAACTTGCTGAACATGGATATAACATTAGTCCAGGAACTTTATATCCAATACTGCATAATTTAGAAAAGAGTAATTTACTTCATCAAGAATCAAAACTTGAAAACGGAAAGATTAGAAAATATTACTACATCACCGAAGAAGGTAAAGAAGTGTTAAAATTGGCGAAGTTGAAAGTTAACGAGCTTAAATCTGAAATATGATTGAGCAAGACGTTAAAAAACTTATAAATAAGGACTTTCAAATAAAGAAATTTTGCTTTTATGGTTTTTTAAAGAACTTGAAATTTTATGAACCATATCTAATCATTTTTCTTCTCGCTAGTAATATATCTTTATTTGAAATAGGACTATTAATAGCCATAAGAGAGTTAGTAATAAATATATTTGAAATACCTTCAGGAATAATTGCCGATCACTTTGGCAGAAAAAAAGAATTATATATTTGTTTTGGTTTTTACATCATTTCATTTATTGTTTTCTTTTTTACAGTAAACTTTTATATAGCGATTTTTGCAATGATACTTTTTGGTCTTGGAGAAGCATTTAGATCAGGAACACATAAAGCCATGATATATTCATATTTAGATTCTAAAAATTTAGAAGATTATAAAGTATATGTATATGGGAAAACAAGAGCATATTCTTTAATTGGGAGTACACTAAATAGTATTGTTGCAATTGTATTAATACTTGCAGTACCAAACAATCATTACATTTTCTTATGTTCGATTTTGCCATATATATTAAATGTAATACTCATTTCTACATATCCAAAGTTTTTAGATACATGTGATAAAGTTCATGATAGAAGTCTTAAGGAGTTTCTTAGAACAACCATTTTACAATTAAAAGAAAATAAAAGTCTTTCAAAAATACTACTTGAAGATGGAATTGTAGAAGGGTCTTTTTCTTACGGGAAGGATCTAATACAACCAATTATAGAAGTCCTTGTAGCAGGTGGTGGATTGATTTTAATAAGTAGTCTTTCAGCTGATGATAATCTTAAAATTATATTAGGTATAACATATGGAATCTTAAATCTTGCTGGCGCATTATTTTCAAGGAAAGCATATTTATTTAAACGTAATCGAACAAGTTTACAATGTTTGTTTATAATTCACATATTAATGTTTGTATCATTTGGTTTGCTTGCGTATTTTACTAAGCAATATATTATTGTGTGTATTGTATATTTACTACTATTTATTATTCACAGCATGAGAAAACCAATTTTTATAGATGAAATTGATAGTAATATCGAAAAAAGTAGTAGAGCAACTTATATTAGTGTTGCTGCACAACTTAAGTCTTTATTCCTGATCATACTTGCGCCGTTATTTGGCTTTATAGCAGATTCATATGGCATCAATTACGTGATGCTAAGTTTATGTATTATATTTTTTCTTACAATACCTATTATTCTCGTTAAAAGAAATAATGACGTTAAGTGACAATGAAATTACTATTAAAAAGATTTATTTTCGTAGTTCAACTAATGGTTGATAAAAGTTAAACTTACAATAAGTATGAACATCATCACATTATGGTAAAATGAATTTAGAAATACTAGGAGGTATCGCATGGATAAAATTAAAATAGGGAATTTTCTTTATGAGTTACGTAAAGAAAAGGAGCTAACTCAGGCAGATGTATCAACAATTTGTTGTGTAAGTATACAGGCAGTATCAAAATGGGAAAACGGTGATTCAATTCCAGATGTCGAATTATTACAGACGCTTGCTAAATTTTATAATATTTCCATTGAAGAATTATTAAATGGTGAAAAAGATATTAGGATCAATGAAACAAATAATGAGGAAGTTAATAGTATAGGACACGACTTAAATACTACAAAAAAATTAAGAAAAAATGTTGTTGCAGTACAATTATGTGGAGTAGTTGCTTATTTAGTTGCAATATTTCTTTCTTACTTGACACCTTTTGTAAGTTCGTATGCGGGCCTTAATGCATATGCTTCGTTCAATGTATACGATGTTTTATCTTCTGATGTCTATGATGTTGGCAACTACGTTACATTAATAAGCTTATTAATTACAGTTGCGTTTGTGGTAGTGCAGCTTCTTTACATTTTTAATGTTTTTAGTCAGAAATATATAAAAGCAATAACAACAATATTTACGATTCAATGCATAACATTAATTTGTATGCTTTGGTGGGGTGCAATGAGTATTGGGATATATTTACTAATAATCTTTAATGCTGTTTACTATATAGTTTTAAGAGTTTTGTTTAATAAAAATTATTTATTTTGAGTTAAATTATTGTAATAATATAGTTATAGGAGAACAAATATGAAAAAAATTATATTTTGTTTATTGGTTTTAGCTACAATTCCTTTAACTATAGCATCGCCAATTGAAGCATCAGCAAATATGGCTCAGCCAATACCAGCAAGTATTGGTACAAGTGTGACATTTGAAAAAAATGAAGATATAAGTGTATTAAGTGAAGTATTAGATATTAAAGTAGTTGGTGGTGTAGCTGATATAAGCGCAACATACACAATGAAAAACATTACTGATGTTGAAGTAACGACTGAGTCTATGTTCCTTACTCCTAATATCGAAGGAGATACTGCTAAAGTAGTTGTAAATGAAGTAGAAGTATCATACTTAAAAGAAACTTATTACTTTGAAGAATATGATCCAAATGTAACTTTACAAGACTGGGAATATGTAGTTTTAAACGCAGAAGAAGAAAAAGGGTACTATAATGATGTAGCGACAATTACTTTTGAAATGGTATTTGCTCCATCAGAACAATTTGATGTAACTGTTAGTTATAAATACTTACTTGGTGGTAGACCAACCGACAATGCTTCTTATAGACATGGTGAAATCCATTATTATTTAACACCTGCTTCAATGTGGAATGGCTTTGAAAAATTAACTATAAATCTTTATCTTGATGAATATAATCCTATAATTACAAAAAGTAATCTCAGCTTTACTAAACTTGATGTTTTTCAGTATAAATATAGCTCAGATACACTTCCAGATGATGATTTAACTATTGAGATTGGAAGAAGTGCTATTTCTGTTTTTCTTGAACACGGTTTAAGTCCTGTAGCATGGGTTGCAATAGCAGTTGTTTCAGGTGTTACTCTTCTTGTTGTTGGCGGTATAACTATTACTATAATTCTTGTTAAGAAAAAAAATAAGTCTATTAAAACTAGTGAATAGTTTAACGCTATCGATTTTTTATATTGATTTAAAACGAAACAATTATAAAAGTTAATGCAGTTTTTGCGATTGTCGTGTTTTTATCGAAGTTATTGCGGTATTTAAAGTTATTGCAGTTTACTTTTAGTTCCTAGATCAGTCTTTTGTTGTCTCTTTATTCTCTTAAAAAATGAACTTATGTTTCGTTAGTTTTCGAGTTACATCTTCGCCAAATACTTTTTCGAGCAATTCTGTTGGAAGATAACCAGAAAGAGTTTTCGATTTTAATGAGTTTATAGAATATTCAATTCCACGTAATTTGCCTGAATTTAATGTGGCATTGTTTGTGCCTTGAGGCATATATTTGCGTAGTAATCTATTCTGTTTTCAACTAATGCTTTTTGTACAGAAACATACGGATCGCAATAAAATATTCTTGTTCTTAATTTTCCCTCTTGATCGAATTCAATATCTATAAAATTGCTAAGCGAAGATTCCTATCTGTTAATATAACATTAAAAATACTTGAAAATTCTTTTTGCCAAGTAGCTTTTGCAAATAATTAAACACGCTTACAATCTTATTGGATGACTTATTTTCTACTGCAAATATAAGTGTATAATTTATGTGTTTGATTACAAGTGTTAATATATCTATGTGGTTTCCTCTGGATTTTCCAAGGAAGTCCATTTCACACACAAAGATGTTGGTGTTCATGGTGTATTTGAGAAAATCCGCATATGTTTTATGGGATCGATCGATGCTTTTGTTCTCTTTATACTCGTACTCCTTCTGTCTCTTTTTTCGTATTTTGTATGAAGTTATAACTTTGCCATCTATGTTTGGTATTCTTTATTTCTTTAACAAATTATATATGGTGGATTCACTTATATAAAATGTATCAACGCGCATAATAGTTTGATGAACACTTAAACCAGCATCAATGCATAATGCTATATGTGCGCTAAATTATTTAATGATTCGTTGACAAACTAACGTGATTTTTTGAGTGTCTTTTCTTCACACAGTTGTGAATTTCTGCCGTTTTCGGATTGTACTCATATTTAGAATATCCACAGTTGGTATATTTCTTTGAGCACCCATTGCACACAAACGGATAACTTAATAAATTAGGACAAGTTTTCGGATTGTTCACTTTTGATTTTAATACAGCCTTCTTCTTCAATTCTTTAGATATAGTTGTAGGGTGTTTATCTAAACTTTCCGCAATCTGTTTTGCAGTTAATCTATGGCAAACGCCGGAAAGAATTACTTTTCTTTGTGTTTCTGTTATATGATTCCATGTTTTCATATTTTCTCCTTTCGACTGACTTAGGAATCAATAATATTCTAATTAATTTTTAATGAGTTGCATTTACTTATGGAAAACTGCAATTGAAAAAAATAATCTCATCAAAACACCAAACGAATTCGAACTTGAAAAGTTAAAGCAAATGATGTAAAATAAAATAGAAATTAGATGTCTAAAATGTCTCACATCATTTGCGAGCTAGCATCAGTGTAATATCGAAAGGATAATTAACTATGAAAATTAAAAAAATATTAAGTATAATGTCATTAATCGGACTTGTTGCACTCGTGAGTGTACTTGTTGAAGCTAATAAGGCCATCGTTTCACCTGATGCGCAAAATGAAATGTATACAATGACTTTTTCAAATGAACAAAACAAGTTACTAAATGATTTAGATTCGATAGAACATAGATTTAATTACGTGACAGATCTTGGTAATGACGTCGACATGCTTGCATTCGGCCTTAATGTTTTATCTAATGGATGGGGAACTTTTAACGGCGATAATGGATGGTTGCAAATAGAGAGTCCTCTTAGCAATATGCAATCAATTACTATAAACACAATTGCATCAACAAGTGAGCTAGAACTAGGCTTCAGTCATTATGGCTATGAAAATAACTATATTACTTTAAATCCTGTTAACGAGGTTTATAACTATAATTTCACTGAATCAACAAATTTTTTCTATTTATATTTTTTTGGTGAAGCGAATGTGGATATAATTTCAATGACTATTACTTATACTTGTGCTAGCCAAATTGCTGATCCGTTTCTTCATACTTGGTATAAATCAAAATCTAATACATCAGGAGAAACCATAGAGCTAAAAAGTAACTTTGTCGCATACGATTATAAAATAAATGATATAAGTGACAGAATTACATTTGAAATTATATCAGGAAATGGAACACTTGATGGTTCAACATTTACATATGGTCCAGCAGGAGACGTTACTATTGTAAAAGTTAGTTTAACAGATAGTGAAGGTAGAACTGCAAAACCTATTGATTTAACTTTAACTGCTACATAGAATCTGCATAATTATATTAACTTCATTATTCTTAAACAACTTTTCTCAAAGTTTACATAATAGTGGAGTTTTTTAATAAGTTTAATAAACGTATGACATTTGTTAGCTTTACAATAAGTTATTAAGAAACTTCGAGTAGATACAATTCAGAAAGTACTTCACTTAGTAATTCGATTTTATCTAAAATATGTGAATTATCTTAATATTGACAACAATTACTACAATTGTTTGTATTTTCTATTAAAAATTTATAAAATCATAGCAGATATATCCTATATGTGATAATGTATGTATGTTTAGTTAGGAATTATTTTAACCTTCGTGTTTGTTGTAATATTTTTCGTAAGAAGAGGCATTATAAGCGGCGCGAAAGAAGAGTTAGATAGAAGAGAAAAAATAAAACAAATGGAGCTTTAGTAAGATGAATTTAATTGATTTATGCAAAGATTTTCAGTGGATAAATAAACCTCAAAATTACATAATTAAAGCGGGTTTTGTTGAGATAATTACTCAGCCGCACACTGATTTGTGGCAAAAAACATACTATAAATTTATTAATGATAATGCACATTTATTTCAAATGAAGTCAAAAGAGAAATCATTTACTTTCGAAGTGTTATGTGAATTTAATACAACTCACAGATTTGATCAATGCGGTATAGCAATTTATCTTGATAGTGAGAATTGGATGAAGGCTTCAAGTGAGTATGAAAATCTAGATATACAACATCTTGGCAGTGTTGTAACAAATGGTGGATATTCAGATTGGGCAACTTGTGAAATAAGTTCAACAATAAATAAAATATGGTATAGATTAAGTCGAAGAGAATTTGATTTTAAAATCGAATATTCATTGGATGGTTTAGATTTTAAACAGATGAGAATTTTTCATTTGAATAAAGCAATTGATGAAGTATCTTTTGGAGTATACGCTTGTAGTCCTGAAAACTCATCTTTCAAAGCTAAATTCACTAATTTTAAGTACGGAAAATGTTTGTGGTTAGATCATGATGGACAGCAACCGGATTAAAACTAAAAGGAAAAAATTATGAAAGCAAAAATATTAGTTTTAAGTTTGATTGGAACAGTTATACTTCCTAGCTGTAGCAATGTAGTAAGTTATGAAGAGTTTAAGTCTAAACATGATGAAATGACATCAAAGTTGTCTACAAGTTTTGATACATTAAAATGTGTATACTCAATTTCTTATAGCAATGATGAAGAGTGGGGTAAAAGTTCATCAACATATTATATTGACGATGTTAATAGCTATATGAGAAGAGACTTTAGTTATATGTCTAGCTTATCTACTGGAGGAATTGGAGAAAATGGCAGTGAATGGCTTTTTGAAGAAGATGGAGATTGGCATCATTTGATAAGTTACAAAAATCCTGACATGAATTTAATTGGCGATTATGGATATATTGAGTTTGAAGAGTTAATTACCGATGCAAAATCGGATATGATATTTACAAATGCATTGTTGAACGCCATTGACGAAGAAACAATATATGTTTTTGAAATTGAGCAAACAAATGATAACGATATTACTTTCAAGCTTTCTGAAGGAAAAAGTTTTTACTCCATTAGATATTTAAATAATAAAATTGCCCACTTTACTTTAAAATCAGTAAACAAAGGTGACGAACAAATTATTTCTACCATTTATGAGTATGATGTTGAAATTAATCACGATGAATTAGATCTTAATGATTTTAACGCTAATTAATTTTTCTTTTTCATTCTTGCAAATCTTATAATAAGACAAATTAATAAAATTAATACAAAACCAAAAACCATTAATATAATAGACCAAGTTGGAATTAAACTATCTCCTATCCATAGTTCGATTCCATAACTTTTAGCGAGCTCTCCAGATAGCATGTCCATATCCATAGATGTGGCGGACGTAATGTTTAACAAAAATGATTGCCTTGCTAATACCGTTAGTTGCAAAAATGGTAAAGTTGAAATAATATCTCCAACTGGTGAACCAAATTGTCCAACAGGAATATATGCTCCTGAGATAAATCCTATTAATGTACCTAGTATCGTTCCAAGTGCGCCTAGTATTTGATTCCTTTTAATAAACGAAATAAGTAGTAACATAAAAACGTTTGCAAACAACAAAGAAAACAAAGTAACTAAAATAATATAACCAAACTGTGCAAAGGTGAACGAAACGCCATAAATAATTAGGAAATAAAATTCGAATAGTAAAACAAAGACGATTAATAACAAAAACCCAACAATGAATGAAGATAGTAAGTAAGAAATCAATAGCGAATTTCTTTTTATTGGAGCAACCATATAATCATTTAATGCATTTGTTTCATTGTCATTTACTATTTGACCTAAAGTAACTAAAGATATAGTTATGCTGCCCATCGGAATTATTGCAGCAAAGATCATTGAGTCTACTATCCATTGCAGTTCTTTTTCCTCAATAACCATTCCAGGGATTGATGCAAACACATCTACCCATGATTGTGTAAACATATCTTGAAGAACTAAAAAATGGAGAGCGATAATTATTATAACCGAAAGTGTGGCAAACAAAATGTTTGATTTCGTCCTAAAGAAAAGTAGAATATTTCTCCTCGTTAAAGCAATTAAATTATTCACGGTGATACTCTCTTCCTACAACATTTAAGAAAACATTATCCATATTTCCTTTTATCATCTCATAACTATGTAAGTGTTGTCTAATCTCACTTAGTAGTGATATAGAATCAACGCCGTTCTTCATTTTGATAACATAAGTATCAGCAACAACTTCATACTCATTTAAAACTTTTTCTATTTCTTCATTGTGTCCATCTTTTACAACTAGTTTTAAAATATCATGTGAAAAACTACTTTTTAGTTTTTGAGGAGTATCTATTACTAATATGTTTCCTTTATCCATAATAGCAACACGATCGGCATTTTCAGTTTCTTCCATATAGTGCGTTGTCAAAAATACTGTCATATTAAATGTTTTTCTAATCGTTTCAATAATATCCCATAGTTCAATTCTGCTTTGAGGATCTAAACCAGTTGTTGGCTCATCAAGAAATAATACTTTGGGCCTAGTGATAAGTGCCCTAACTATATCACACTTTCTCCTTTGGCCTCCAGATAGTTGAGAATACTTTCTATTTAAAAATTCTTCCATATTTAACTTAGCACTTAGGTCGTTTAATCTTTTTTGTATTTGTCGCTTTGTCAATCCATATAAAACGGCACGCAACATTATATTTTCTTTGACAGTTAACTCACCATCTAAAACATTGCCCTGAAAAACAACGCCTATATTTTTCCTAATTTCGTTATCATCTTTTCCAATTTCTAATTCATTTAAAAAGACTGAACCATCAGTTTTTTCAAGTAGAGTACAGATGATATTGATTGTTGTAGATTTGCCAGCGCCATTAACTCCAAGCAAACAAAAAAGTTCACCCTCTTTAACTTCAAAATTAATGCCATTAACTGCTCTAACATCGCTATTTTTGTATTGTTTAACTAAATCGACGACTTTCAAAACTGTGCTCATATACGCACCTCACTTTACTTATAAATATTATAGTAAACTTCATATTATTCCAATAAATATACTAGAAATATGTTTTTAGTGTGTAAATGGTGCCTTTTCTATTTGCGTAGAGTAATTAACTATGTTAAGATATTTTGAAGATATAAGAAAGAGGAATTTTTAAAGTGCGAAAAAAAGTTATACTAATATGTTCCGAATGCTTATCTCGGAATTACACTACAACTAGACCAGAAGGTGGTAGTAGTGAAAGGTTTGCAATAAACAAGTTTTGCTCTCGTTGCAATAAACACACACTACATAAAGAGAGTAAATAGGAGGTAATTATGACAGGACCAGTAAAATATACAAAAGAAGTCATTAAAGAAGGCAAACGTGTTCGTTGGCCTAAAAAAGAAGCATTCCTTGGTGCATTTATAACAGTTATTGTTGTTGCAGGATTGTTTGCGGCGTTTATTTCTATTGAAGACTTAGCTGCAGGTACATTAATTCAACAATTAAAAGATGCATTTGAAGGATGGAATTTCTAAGGAGTTAAACATGGATAGTATTTCAAATAAAAAGTGGTATATAGTTAATGTCTATTCTGGACATGAAAAAAAGGTTGAAGAAAGCCTTTTACAAATGATCGAAACTCATAACCTTCACGATAAAATATTTAGAATTGTTGTTGCTGAACAAGAAGTACCTGTTATGAAGGATGGAAAACCTACTGGTAAAATGAGAAAGAAAAACATTTATCCAGGGTATGTATACATTGAAATGATAATGTCTAATGATGCATGGTTTGCAGTTCGTAATACCCAAGGCGTTACTGGTATTGCAGGTTCAGGTGGTGGCGGTAGAAAGCCAACTCCAGTTTCTTTAGAAGAAATGGAACCAGTATTAAAACGTATCGGACAAATTGATGATTCAATGTATGATAGATATAAAGTTGGTGATTTGGTAAAAATCATTCAAGGTGCATTTGCTGATAGTGAAGGTAAAATTATTGATATCGACAAAGACAGCGGAGTTTGTAAAATTGAAATTGTATTCTTTGGAAGAAGACAAGTTATCGATGTAGACTTTGTAGACATTGATAGAATATAAAATCAAAATAAATAAAATTAACTCTCGATAGAGAGTTTTTTTTATGCTGAAAATTTTAATACAGGTATTGTCAATTGTATTCTTTGCAACTATGCAAAATATAAGATTGATTCCATAACGTTATTAATAATGAAAGAAAATTGTAATTATAAAAAGAAATAAAGTTAATTATGGCGATAAATATAGATCGAGATTCATTAGTATTGCATCGAATAGAAAGAACTAATAAATAACTAAAATAGTCTGCAAAAGCAGATTATTTTTTGTTTTTTTGTATTATTTTTATAACTCGAATGGAGTTTAAAATGGCTAAAAGACTAACGCCAACATCCGCTGCAAGAGCAACAATAATTGGTATTTCAAAAAGTGATGCAAGTATAATAATAATTAGTTTCGTACCAAGACTAAAATAAATGTTTTGTTTAACAATTCTTCTTGTGTAAACAGCTATTTTTTTAGCTAAAGATATCTTTGAAATATCATCATTTAATATAACAACATCACACGCCTCAATAGCAGCGTCGCTACCAACGCCTCCCATAGCAATTCCTATGTCGGATCTTTTGAGTGCAGGAGAGTCATTTATGCCGTCACCAACAAAAGCACACACATCTTTTTCATTAGCTTTTTGGTCCATTATTTTTTCTAATTCAATTACCTTTTCCTGTGGTAATAAATTAGCCTTGTAACTTGTTAATCCAAGATAGTTTGAAACACTGCTTGCAGTTTCTTCCTTGTCTCCTGTTAGCATTACTAAATTATTAATTTTTTGCTCTTTTAATGACTGTATAGCGACTAAAGAATTTTCTTTTATTTGATCCTCAATTAGTATACACCCAAGATATTTATCATCTTTGACTACATATACAGAAGTAGTATTATAATCACTTAAGTGCTCACTTGTATATTGACTTACTAAACCTTTGTTACCAACAATAATCATACCTGCAGTTGTATGTACAATAATTCCAGAACCAGTTACTTCTTCATGCGAAATGATTTCTGCATTTATTGTTTTTGTACATTCTTTTGTTATTGCTTTTGCAATTGGGTGATTTGAATTTTTTTCTGCTAGTGTTGCGAACGAAACTAATTCTTCTTTTGTTACGTTGTTTGTAATCACTTGAGTAACTTTAAAATTCCCCTTTGTAAGAGTTCCTGTTTTATCAAAGACTACGCTTTTTAAATGATACAAGGCTTCTAAGTAGTTTCCGCCCTTTATCAAAATGCCATTTTTTGCAGCTTCCCCAATGCCTGCAAAAAATGTTACTGGTATCGATATGACTAATGCACAAGGGCAAGATATTAATAAAAGAGTAAGGGATTTATAAATCCATTCTTCCCATGTGCCAATACCAAATAATGGTGGAATAACTGCAATTAATACTGCTAGTCCGACAACTATTGGAGTGTAGTGTTTTGCAAACTTAGTTATAAATCTTTCGCTTTTTGCTTTTTTAGATGTAGCGTATTCAACCATCTCTAAAATTTTATTAACAGTGCTATCCTTTGCGTTTTTTGTCACTTGTATCTCAAGTAAACCATTTAAATTAGTTGAACCACTTAATACATCATCACCTTCAACAACTTGTCTTGCAATCGATTCACCAGTAATACTGCTTGTGTCTAAAAATGAATTACCTTTAATTATGATACCATCTAAACCAATTTTCTCTCCTGGTTTTACTACCATAATGTCTCCAATTTTTCCTTCTTCTAGTTGAAGTGCAACAATGTCATTATTTTTTTTAATAGAAATCATATCAGGCCTTAATTTCATTAAATCGCTGATCTTGTTTCTTGATTTATTTATCGCGTTATGTTGAAGTAGTTCACCTATTCCATATAGAACCATAATCAAAATAGCTTCATACATTTCGCCCAATGCAAAAGCAGCAACTGATGCAATAGTCATAAGGAAATTTTCGTTAAAAAGTTTACCGCTGAAAACCCCTTTAAATGAGTCGAATACTACATCATAGCCAGCAATAAAAAAGGTCACCAAGTATATACTTAATTGAATATAAAAATCTATGTCAATTCCCGCAAACTCGTGGAGAATAAATGTAGTAGTAGCTATTAAAAAAGAAATAGAGAGTCTTAAAATAAGTATTAGTTTCGAGAAATCATTTTTTGCTGAACAACCGCACCCACATCGGTCCTCATCGGGATCATCTGAGTTCGGTGACACGCTTTCGCAAGTGTCGTTTTGGCAGCAACTTTCTTGGTTAGTTGGTATTTCTTTCATCGCTTTTTCACTATTACATGAAGAACAACTATGACCTGTTACATGGTTATGACGATGTGAGTTGTGTTTGTGGTTATGGTTTTCTTTGCACATAAATTATTTCTCCTTTATATATGTTTTACGTGTGTTAATGAAGTCATAAGAATGTCAGAAACGTGTGAATCATCTAAAGAATAATAAACGTTTAAGCCGTCTTTTCTTGCCTTAACAAGCTTATGTTTTTTTAATCCTTTTAGCTGATGACTTGTTGCTGATTGAGTTAGGTTACAAACTTCAATTAGTTCAGTTACAGTCAGCTCTTTTTCTAATAATGCAAAAAGAATCCTAAGACGTGGTGCACTCGCGAAGCTCTTATGTATATTGACCAGTTTTTGTAGTTCTTTTTCTTTCATAAAACTCCTAATTATATGAGTAATTATTCATATAGTACAAGTGATATACTTCTTTGTCAATAGTAATGCGAGAAATAGCGAATATTTTTCGCTCTAGTAAAATAGACCGCAACTTATTTTATAAAACACTTGAATGCGGAATTATATTTATATATAATAATCACGTACGCAAAAATCAGGTGCGTATATATATTCGCGTGGAAGGACCGATTTTGTCCATTGACCACAACGCGGATTTACTAAATACATAGGAGGTATATCACGTGGGTAAAAAAATCGCTAAAGTAGTGAAAATGGAATTACCTGGTGGCGACGCCAAACCAGGACCAAAGCTTGCATCCGCAGGCATCATCATGCCTAAGTTCTGTACAGACTTTAATGCTAAGACTGCTGACAGACGTGGTGAAATTGTTCCAGTTATTATCACTGCCTATGAAGACAAATCACATGACTTTGTCATCAAAACATCACCAGTTGCTGGATTAATCTTAAAAGCTGCTGGAGTATCAAAAGGTTCTGCTAATGCAAAAACAACAAAAGTTGGAAGCATTACGAAAGAACAACTTAAAAAGATTGCAGAATACAAAATGCCAGATCTTAATTGCACAGACATCGAATCAGCTATGAAAATAGTTGAAGGTAGCTGCCGTAATATGGGCATTACTGTAGTAGAGTAAGGAGAGTAAACAATGAAAAAATACGGAAAAAAGTATAATTCAGTAGTTGGCTTAGTCGATGCTGAAAAAATCTATTCTGTAGAAGAAGCTTGTGAACTTGTCAAAAAAACTTCTACTACAAAATTCGATGCAACAGTAGACGTTGCATTTAGATTAAATGTTGATCCAACAAGAGCAGATCAACAAATTAGAGGAACATTAACTCTTCCTCATGGTAATGGCAAAACTAAAAGAGTTCTTGCTATTACTCAAAAAATCGATGAAGCTTTAGCAGCTGGCGCTGATTTCGCTGGTGGCAAAGAAATGATCGAAAAGATTCAAAAAGAAAACTGGTTTGACTACGATATAATCGTTGCATCTCCAGATATGATGGCTGAACTTGGTAAAATTGGACGTGTACTTGGACCTAAAGGTTTAATGCCTAACCCAAAATCAGGAACAGTATCAGTTGAAGTTGGTAAAGCAGTAACTGAAATTAAAGGTGGTAAAGTACAATACCGTGTTGACAAACAAGGTAACGTTGCACTTACAATCGGTAAAGTAAGTTTTGATGCAGAAAAGTTAACTGATAACTTAAAAACTGTATTAGATACAATTATTAAAGTTCGTCCAAGCGTTGTTAAAGGTACATATATCAAAAATCTTGCACTTCATACAACTATGGGACCATCAATTAGAGTTTCTTCTGAAAAGAAATAACTCAAAAACACATTTATAAAGCACAATATACCAAAGACAGCAACAGCCAAGGGGCTTAATAATAAAATGTTGCCGAGGTAAAAAATTCTATAAATAACCAGTATATTGGGCCTAAATAAAAATTTAGAAAGGGAGGTAGAACAATGAATGAACAAATCTTAAAATCAAAGCAAGAACTTGTTGCTTCTATTACTGAAACTACTAAAACTTCTGAATCAATGACAGTTGTCGAATATCGTGGACTTACTGTTAGCCAATTAATGGTTCTCAGACGTCAATTAAGCGATGTAGGCGCTACAATGACAGTTTACAAAAACTCACTTGTAGAAAGATCAATGACAGAACTCGGTAGTGAAGAAATGCATCAATATCTTGTTGGACCTAACGCATTTGTTTTCTCAAAGGATTTAACATCAGCACCAAAAGTGTTAATTAAGTTCGCTAAGAAAAACAAAGCTTTACAAGTTAAAGCTGCTTATGCAGAAGGTAAAGTGTTCAACGCAGATGGTGTAAAAGAAATCTCAACATTATCTGATAAAAACGGAATGTTATCTATGTTCTTATCGTGCTTAAAAGCACCAATGACAAAATTTGCCGCAACTCTTCAAGCAGTTAGCGACAACGCCAAATAGGAGGAAACGATCATGGCAAAATTAACAGTAGCAGAAATTATTGCAACATTAAAAGAAATGAGTATCTTAGAAGTTAACGAACTCATCAAAGCAGTTGAAGAAGAATTTGGAGTTACAGCAGCAGCTGCAGTAGCAGTTGGAGCAGCTCCAGCTGAAGAAGAAGAAAAATCAGAAGGACCAACAGAAGTTACATTAGTACTTAAAGGTGCTGGCGAAAAGAAAGTAGCAGTCATCAAAGCAGTACAAGCAATTACTGGATTAGGTTTAATGGACGCTAAAAAATTAGTTGATAGCGCTCCAGCAAACGTTAAAGAAAACATCTCACCTGTAGAAGCTGAAGAACACAAAAAAGCTTTAGTAGAAGCTGGTGCTGACGTTGAAGTTAAATAAGCATAATTAATATTTACCTGCCCTGTTTATTCAGGGCAGGATTTTGCTTATTAAAGGGAGTATTAAATGGGTCAGTATTTTGAAAGTGATAACTTAATAAAACATAAAGAAAAAAGTATCACTTTTAAAGTTCAAGATTACCCATTTACTCTTACTACTGACATAGGTGTCTTCTCGAGGAATGGTCTTGATTTTGGTAGCCGCGTATTACTCAACGCGTTATTACTAGAAATCAAAACGGGAAAAGTATTAGACATGGGATGTGGGTATGGAGCCCTTAGTATACCTTTATGTGTAATAAATAATAATATTACATGTATAGGCGTGGACGTAAGTGAGCGCGCGAGCAGTCTTGCAAATAGAAACGCTAAAGAAAATAAGGTATCTGATAGAGTCATGTATATAAAAAGTGATCTCTATGAAAATGTTGATGAAAAATTTGATTATATAATATCAAATCCACCGATTAGAGCGGGAAAGAGAGTAACTTACTCGATTTATGAAGAAGGATTTAATTATTTAGTCGATGGCGGTTGTTTAATAGTTGTCATTCAGAAAAAACAAGGAGCATTGTCTGCAAAAACGTATATAGAAAGTATATACGGTAACTGTAATGTTATTGCAAAAGACAGTGGTTATCTAATTCTAAAAGCTATTAAGAACGCTAATTAATTGAAAGGAGCCCAATATGTCAAAAAAAGTTAAGAATGGTCGTGTTGATTATTCTAGAATCTCAGGTGATTTAGCTCTTCCTCATTTGATTGAAGTGCAAACTAAATCATATGAATGGTTTATCAGAAGCGGCATTCACGAAGTTTTAAAAGGACAATTTCCTATTAAAGCAAAAAATGAAAAGTATACTCTTTCTTATGATTCAAGCTACTTAAAACCAGCAAAATATACATTCTTAGAATGTAAAGAACAAGGTTTAACTTACGCTTCAAGTTTAAGAGTTAAATTAAGAGCAGAGTTACATGAAACAGGTGAAATTAAGGAAACAGAAGTATTCTTAGGAGATATCCCTCTTATGACTGAATCAGGAACATTTATCGTTTCTGGTAGTGAAAGAGTTATTGTTTCTCAAATTGTACGTTCACCAAGTGCTTATGTTATTAAAAACGAAAAGAAAACAAAAGCAAATAAAATTGATACTTATTCAGCTGATCTCATCCCACAACGTGGTGCATGGTTACAGTTTGAAAATGATAAAAAAGGTGTTTGGAGTGTCTACATCAATAGAGACCACAAACTAAATGCAACTGTATTTTTGAAAGCCTTAGGATTATCTTATGCAGATATGATCAATCTTTTTGGCAATGATGAAATGTTAGTTGATACCATTATGAAAGATACAGGTTTAGATTTAAATGAATCTTTAACTCATTTTTCAATGAATGGAGACTATGCTCAAGAAGCATTAGAGGAAATTTATCAAAAAGTTAAACCAAGTGATCCAAGAACTAAAGAAAGTGTACAACAATATCTTATTAATACTTTCTTTGACGCAAAAAGACACGAATTGGGCCGTGCTGGTAGATTAAAGGTAAATAGAAAACTTGGTATATATAATCGTTTAGTTGATAATGTATTAGCTGAACCACTTGTAAATGCTGATGGCGAAATTAGACTTCCAAAAGGAACAAAAGTAACTGTTGCTATGGTTAAAGAACTTATTAACGAAGAGTTCTTCGAAAATGGTGCACATGCTTTTGATTTAACAATTAATAAAAATATCGACTCATATTCAACTATTAACATAGTTAAGGTTGAAAAAAATGGTGTAGTTTATCCAATCGTTGGTACTGATATGACAATCACAGAACAACGTATGACTATACCTGATGCAGTTGCATTATTCTCATACTTACTCACATTTATGAATGGCATCGGTCAAACTGATGATATTGATAATTTATGCAATAGACGTATTAAATGCGTTGGTGAATTAGTACAAAATAGCTTCAGAGCAGGTCTTAATAAAATGTGTAAAACAGTAAGACAAAAACTTAATGCTTCTGACTTGGCAAGTGTTACTATTCCAAGCTTAATTTCAATTAAGCCATTAACCAGTGCAATTCGTGAATTCTTTGCAACTAACCAATTATCACAATTCTTAGATCAAACTAATCCACTTGCTGAACTTACAAATAAACGTAGAATTTCAGCTCTTGGTAAAGGCGGTCTTCAAAGAGATAGAGTTGTATTTGAGGTCCGTGATGTTCACCATACTCACTATGGTAGAATTTGTCCAATTGAAACACCTGAAGGTCAAACAATTGGTCTTATTAACTCACTTGCATCATATGCAAAAATTAATGATTATGGATTCATCGAAACTCCATATAGATGTGTAGATAAACACACACATAGAGTTACTGGCGACAATGAATATCTTTCTGCTGAAAAAGAAGTTGGATATGTAATTGCTGAAAGTAACGTAAATATAGATGAAAACGGATATATTACTGATGATTTTGTTGTTGCTAGAATCAATGGTGAATCAACAATTGCAAGAAAAGAAGATATTGATTATATCGATGTTTCTCCAAAACAAATCGTTTCTGTTGCTGCAGCATGTATCCCATTCCTTGAAAACGATGATGCTACTCGTGCTCTTATGGGCGCTAACATGCAACGTCAAGCATTACCACTTCTTAAACCAGAAGTACCATTTGTTGGAACCGGTATGGAATCGGTTGTTGCAAAAGATTCAGGTTTGGCAGTTCTTGCAAAAGAAGATGGTATAGTTACATATTTTGATTCAAGAAAAATTGTTGTTAAAGGAAATGAAGAAATTACTTATCTTCTTCGTAAGTTTAACCGTTCAAATAAAGAAACATGTATTAACCAAATCTCTACTGTTAAAGTAGGTGAAGCAGTAAAAGCAGGACAATTAATTGCTGATGGTCCAGCTATGAAAGACGGAGAGCTTGCTCTTGGTCAAAACGTTACAGTTGCATTCATGACATGGAATGGTTATAACTTTGAAGATGCTGTTATTATGTCTGAAAGACTTGTAAGAGATGACACTTATACATCAATTCATATCGAAGAATATGTACTTGAATGTAGAGATACAAAATTAGGAAAAGAAGAAATCACACGTGCTATACCTAACGTAAAAGATGAACGTAAGAAATATCTCGATGAACGCGGTATTATTATTACTGGTGCTGAAGTTAAAGATGGCGATATTCTTGTTGGTAAAGTAACTCCAAAAGGACAAGTTGAAACTTCACCTGAAGATAAACTATTACTTGCTATTTTCTCTAATAAAGCAAAAGAAGGTAAAGATACATCACTTAAAGTTCCACATGGTGGAGCCGGTATTGTTTTAGATGTTAAAGTCTTTACAAAAGCTGATGGTGCTGAACTTCCAAGTGGCGTACATCAAATTGTAAAAGTACTTATTGCTCAAAAACGTAAAATTTCTGAGGGTGATAAAATGTCAGGTAGACATGGTAATAAAGGTGTTATTTCACGTATTTTACCAGTTGAGGATATGCCATACCTTCCAGATGGTACACCGATTGATATTTTATTAAATCCACTTGGTGTTCCTTCACGTATGAATATTGGTCAAGTATTTGAAATTCACTTAGGTCTTGCTTGTAAAGCACTTAATATGAAAATTGCTACTCCTGTTTTCGATGGTATTAAAGACCACGAAATCTTCAAGTTAATGGATGAAGCAAAAATAGATAGGGATGGTAAATCAGTACTATTTGATGGTAGAACTGGTGAAAGATTCGATGAAAGAATCGCAGTCGGTATTATGTATATGATTAAACTCGATCACATGGTCGATGATAAATTACATGCTCGTGCTACTGGACCATATAGTTTAATTACTCAACAACCACTTGGTGGTAAAGCACAAAATGGTGGACAAAGATTTGGGGAAATGGAAGTTTGGGCACTTGAAGCTTATGGTGCTGCAAATACACTTCAGGAAATGCTTAAGTCTGAT
This sequence comes from uncultured Staphylococcaceae bacterium, assembly GCA_964371305.1. Taxonomy (GTDB): domain Bacteria; phylum Bacillota_I; class Bacilli_A; order RFN20; family CAG-826; genus CAYJLA01. The sequence continues at coordinate 28,599 of CAYJLA010000009.1, forward strand.
GATAGAGTTGGTAGAAGTAAAACTTATGAAGCAATTGCAAAAGGTAATAAATTACCAAAACCAGGTATCCCTGAAGCATTTAGAGTTTTAACTAAAGAATTACAAGGTTTATGTATTGATGTAAAACTTCTTGATAAAGAAGGTCAAGAAATAGATCTTAACGCTATTGCTCGCGAAATTCAAGCTGATGAACAACGCGCAACTAGTGCAACTAAAAATTTATCAAACGCGTCCGCAACAGTTGATGACTTTGCAACTTTGGACGAAATGGAATAAGGAGGAATGAATTATGTTTACTACAAAAGATTTAGCAGCCATTAAACTTGGCTTAGCATCTCCTGATACAATTAGAGGGTGGTCAAAAGGTGAAGTTACAAAACCTGAAACTATTAACTACCGTTCTCATAAACCTGAACCAGATGGTTTATACTGTGAAAAAATATTTGGGCCTAGCAAAGACTATGAATGTCATTGCGGAAAACTTAAAAAAGTAAAACACCAAGGTCAAACATGTGATAAGTGTGGTGTCGAAGTTATTTCTCGTCAAGTTAGACGTGAAAGAATGGGTCATATTGAACTTGCTTCTCCATGTACACACTTTTGGTATACAAAAGGTAATTCATCTAAATTATCAATCATTTTAGGTGCTAAATCAAAAGATCTAGAAAAAGTTATCTTATACAATGCATATATTTGTTTAGATGCAGGTAGAACTGACATACTTACTAAAGGTGAAGTTTTAACTGATAACATTGCAAGAAGTAAGTTTGTTGAAATTATTAAAACTTTTATTAATGATCTTAATCCAGAATCTGTTGAATTTGTTAAAGCAAACAATTTCTTAGCACTTGAATCTGAAGATGAAGAATTTGATTTCCTTTCAACTGCTGCATTTATTCACAACCACATTGGTTCAAGATTTGGTCAAGGCGCTGAAGCAATTAAACAATTACTTAACGATATAAACGTTAACGAAGAATTCGAAAAAGCTAAAAAGGATTTAGTTGATAACACTTCTAAAAACACTAGAAATAGACTATTAGAACGTTATAACATCTTTAAAGCGTTTAAAGAAACAAAAATGAAGCCATCATATATGGTATTAGATGTAATTCCGGTCATTCCACCAGATTTACGTCCTATGCTTCAGTTAGATGGTGGTCGTTTCGCATCAAGTGATATTAACGAAATTTATAGACGTGTTATTAGTAGAAATAACCGTTTAAAGAAATTAATTAACGAAAAATCACCACACGTTATTCTTAATAATGAAAAACGTATGCTTCAAGATATTGTTAATGCTCTTATTGATAATGACGCTATTGCAAAACCAATCGTATCAAGTACGAACTCATCTCGTCCACTTAAATCATTCTCTGATAACTTAAGCGGAAAACAAGGTAGATTCCGTCAAAACTTACTTGGTAAGCGTGTTGACTACTCAGGTCGTTCAGTTATTGCTGTTGGACCAGACTTAAAAATGTATCAATGTGGACTTCCACGTGAAATGGCTATTCAATTACTCAGACCATTTATTGCTTCTATCTTAATGAAAGAAAAGCATGTTACAACACATAAAGAAGCTGATATGTTGATCGATTCATATGCACCAAAAGCATACGATATCTTAGAGAGAATTATCTCTGATCACCCAGTATTATTAAACCGTGCGCCTACACTTCATAGACTTTCTATTCAAGCTTTCCAACCAATACTTGTTGATGGACGTGCAATTAGATTGCATCCACTTGTTTGTACTGGATTTAATGCTGACTTTGATGGCGACCAAATGGCGGTTCACGTACCGCTTTCTAAAGCTGCACAAGAAGAAGCACTTAACTTAATGCTTGCAAATAATAACATTATTGGTCCAAAAGATGGACAACCAATCGTTACTCCTTCTCAAGATATGGTTCTTGGTAACTATTACTTAACATTAGAAACTACAAAAGCTGAATTTGAAGCAAGAAGTAAACGTAGAGAAAATAGTGGAGAATTACTTGAAGCTGAAAAATTTGCATTATATGCATCGCTTGAAGGTAAAGTATTTGGTTCAGTAGGTGAAGTTATCTCTGCATATGAAACACACAGCGTACATTTACATTCAAGAGTTGCTATTATTGGTAAAGCTCTTAGAAAAACTGATTTTAGTGAGGAAATGAATAATTCATATCTTGTCACTACAGTTGGTAAAATTATATTTAACTTAATTTTCCCTGCAGATTTCCCATATTTAAACGGTAATGTTGGAAAAGAGTTGTTTGTTAAAAACCTAACTTCAACTCCTAAAGAGTTCTTTGTTCCAAGAGGCACAAATATTAAAGAATATATTGGTCAGCAAGAAATTATTCAACCATTTAAAAAGGGACATCTTTCAGATATTATTAATGAAGTATTCAAACGTTATGGTACAACCAAAACTTCTGTTGTTCTTGATAAAATCAAAGATCAAGGGTTCAAGTTTGCTACTGCAGCAGGTGTTACTATTGCTATTAGTGATATTCAATTAGTTGCTGGTAAAGACGATTACATTGCAAAAGGTGATGAAAAAGTTAAACGTATTGAACAAAACTATGAAGATGGTCTTGCAACAGAAAAAGAAAAACATGATGAGGTTATTAAAGTATGGACTGAAATTAAAGATACAATTTCTAAAAAACTTGAAAACCAACTTCAAAACGATAAACGTAATCCATTATTTATTATGGTTGACTCAGGTGCTCGTGGTAACTACGGTAACTTCACTCAACTTGAAGGTATGCGTGGACTTATGGCTGACCATCGTGGTGAAACTATTGAGATTCCAATTAAATCTTCTTTCCGTGAAGGTATGACTGTTTCTGAGTTCTTCAACTCAACTCACGGTGCTCGTAAGGGTGGCGCTGATACCGCTATTAAAACGAGTGACTCAGGTTTCCTTACACGTAAACTTGTTGGCTCTGCTCAAGATATCATTGTTAGAAGTGATGATTGTGGTAGTGATGCAGCATTCTTAATTACAGATATTTATGATGGACACGGTAGTAATGAAAAAGTCATTATTCATCTTAAAGATAGAATTCATGGTAGATATTTAGCAAGAGATTTATTAAGTCCAAAAACTGGGGAATTAATTGCTAGCGCAAATACATTAGTTGATGAAAATATCGTTGCTAAAGTAGTTGCTGCTGATATTAAAGAAGTATATATTAGAAACTTATTCGGTTGTTTAGAAGAATATGGCGTTTGTAGAAAATGTTATGGTTTAAACCTTGCAACTGGTAAAGTAGTAGATCTTGGCGAAGCAGTTGGTGTTATGGCTGCTCAATCAATTGGTGAACCTGGAACACAGCTTACCATGAGAACTTTCCACTCAGGTGGTGTTGCTGGTAGTGATATTACTCAAGGTCTTCCTCGTGTTACTGATTTAGTTGAAAGACGTATATCAAATAGCTTTACTAGAGCTGTGATTTCTGAAATTCCAGGTAAAGTAACAAGCATTGAAGCTACTGATAAAAAGATCATTGTTGATGTTACTAATGAATTAGAAACTAAGCATTATAGTCTTGACTCAAACGCTACATTAAGAGTAGCGGTTGGCGATGAAGTGCTAGGTGGAAGTAAATTAAGTGAAGGTGCTGTTGATCTTTCAGAATTACTTGCATATAGTGACATGACAACTGTTCAAAACTATATGTTAAAAGAAATTCAAAAACCATATCGTAATCAAAAAATCGATATTTCCGAAAAACACATTGAAGTAATTGTTCGTCAAATGATGAGAAAAGTTGTTATTACTGAAAAAGGTGAAACAGATCTTGAAGTTGGTACTCGTGTATCCTCACATCAATTCTTGCACGCCAATAAAGCCGCATTAATTGAAGGAAAAATGCCTGCAGCAGCTCATCCTGTAATTCTCCCAATTACAACAGCGACTCTTGATACTGATAGTTTCCTTACAGCTGCAAGTTTTAGAGAAACATCAAATGTTCTTACAAATGCTACAATTAAAGGTCATACAGACTACTTACGTGGTTTAAATGAAAACGTTATTACTGGTAAATTAATTCCAGCTGGTCGTGGAGCGTTAAACGAAGAGCAACAAGCACAATTGCTTGAAGGATTCTCAGTTAGAGAAAAAATGAAACAAATTAAAGAAGAATACATTGGTGTCTTCGATAAAGTTTCGAACGAATAATAATAAATTATAGCACTTATGAAAATAGGTGCTATTTTTTTATTTTGCTTATTGATAATGATTATCATTAAGTATATAATAAAAATATGGATAAAATAACAACACGAAATACATCGCAAAAACAGTTGGTTATGGCATGTATACAAAACAACTATAATCATCCATCAATTGATGATATTTTTGCTTTATGTAGAAAGACTAATCCAAGCATATCTAAAGCAACTGTTTATCGTATTGTTAATAGTTTGGTTGATGATAAGAAAGTTTTATCTATATCACTTCCAAACAACATGAATAGATTCGATTTTAATAATCATGTTCATGCTCATTTCTTTTGTACAAAATGCAATTCGTTAAAAGATTATGACTTAGATTTGCAAATTACAAATAACGAACTTGAAAATGATGAAGTTCATAGTGTTGAAATTTTATACAAAGGCATTTGTAGTAAATGCAAAAATTCGTAAACGTAAAGGGAGAAAATTATGAAAAAGTTTAAATGTAAAGTTTGTGGTTATATTCACACCGGTGAACTAACTGAGGGATTCGTATGTCCAATTTGTGGAGTTGATGCAACTAACTTTGAAGAAGTAGTAGAAGTAGTTGAAGAAACAAAAACAGATGAGAAAAATACATTAAAAGGCAGCAAAACGTTTGAAAATTTAAAAGCTGCGTTTGCAGGAGAATCACAAGCTCGCAATAAATATACTTACTGGGCTGATGTTGCAAAACGTGAAGGATATATGCAAATTGCGGAGATTTTTCTAAAAACTGCGCGAAATGAGCAGGAACATGCACGTTTATGGTTTGAAGAAATTGGTGGAATTTCTAACACATCTGAAAACTTAAAACATGCTGCTGAAGGTGAAAACTATGAATGGACAGATATGTATGCCGAATTTGCAAGAGTTGCTCGTGAAGAAGGTTTTGATAGAATTGCTGCAAAATTTGAACTTGTTGCAAAGGTTGAAAAATCTCACGAAGAAAGATATCTTAAATTACTTAATAATGTTGAGATGCAAAAAGTTTTTGAAAAATCTGACATCGTAATGTGGGAATGTCGTGTTTGTGGTCATTTAGTTATGGGTAAAAAAGCTCCAGGACTATGTCCAATTTGTGGGTATGAAAAATCATACTTCGAAGTAAGGAATGAAAATTATTAGTTAAAATTATATTTATATAATATAATAAATTATGGTAAGAAAGTTATATTCAACTATTAGCGTTTTATTAACAGCAATTATCCTTGTATCTTGTAGTAACAATGTACAAGGTTTTTTGCCATATAATTATAGCGTTGAAAATGAAGATAATCACGCTACCATAGTAAGAAGCAGCTATACACAATATGGACAATATCAGGATGTTGATTATGTAGATTTTTATGATGCTGAAAGATCGATAAATTTCTACGATTCTTTTAATTATAACAATAAGCAAAATTCACTTCTAACTACTGGAGAAATTGATTTATTAGTTGTGCCAGTTGAATTTTTGGATCATACATTCATCGAAGATGTCGAAGTTTCACATGAAGATTTACACAATGATATTTCGAATGCTTTTTTTGGAGATAGTTCAATTAATGAATTTTATTCAGTAGCTGAATATTATGATATTTCTAGTTACGGTAAATTAAAGATTAAAGGTGATGTGACTAGTGTATACACGTCTAATTACAATGCAGCGGATTTAATAGATGAACCAAATATTTCTAAAATCATGGATGAACTACTTAATAGCATTACTACTTGGTATGTTGATAATGGTGGTGATTTAACTAAGTATGATTTAGATAATGATGGTACCTTAGATTCTGCGTATTTAATTTATTCTTATCCGTTTATTGAGCCTCAAAATGGATATAATAGTTTTTTCTGGGCTTATGTTTCATACAAGCCTGAGCCAGTTGCGTGGACTTCATATTATTTTCTAAAAGCCACTAAATATTCTAAATTAGATAGTCGTGTAGTAGTTCATGAGACTGCGCACATACTTGGAATACAAGATTATTACGATAGAACAAATTCTAAGAAACCTACTGGCGGAATGGATATCATGGACCATACACTTGGAGACCATACTCCGTATACAAAGATGCTTATGGATTGGACAAGGCCTTATTACTTAACCGGAGAAGGTGAGATTACTTTAAATGCTTTTAATGAAACTGGTGAAGTAATTTTAATTAATAATGTGTGGAATAAATCGGCAATGGACGAATATATTTTAATTGATTTTTATGCTCCACGAGGTCTAAATGCTTATGATTCTGTAATGTTAACTGAGGAAACTAGTTTATATAAAACTCCAGGAGTAAGGGTTATGCATGTCGATTCTAGATTAGCGTTTGTAAACAATTCCAATGATAATTTTAAGTCTTATGTAGAAGATGGCAAAATGCCGAGCGCAAATGATAGAATTATGATTCATAATAATAATTCATTTAGCGAAGATGTATTATATACATTACTAAGAAAAAATACACAGAATAACGAAACACTAAATACAAATGCGAACGATGATGACTTATATAAAGTTGGGGACGTTTTTGGAGATGGAGTATATAGTAATTACACTTATCATGATGGAAGAAAATTAGAATTTGGTTTTGAAGTTATGAGCATGAATAATTTTGAGACTACTCTTAGATTTTTTAATGTATAATTATGTTGATTATATGAATATTCATATATATAATTTAAATTGCTTTTAATAAAAGGAGAAAATGTATGCGTTTAGAACAGTTATTTCATTCAAGTGTATCGCCATTTAGATATTTTATATCTACGCGTAGAGTTTTATTAAGGGTTAAAATGTCTTCAGAAGATAAGGAAAGTCAAGTTTTTGTCAGATATAACTTAAAATATTCTTTTTTCAAAGAGCAGTTCGAAGTTAAGCTACATCAAATACTTGATGATGGTAGAAGCTCGTATTTCGAAGTTGAGTTAGAATTAGATGATCCGCGTGTTGCGTATTATTTTTTAATAATTGACAGAGATGGTAATGAATATACGTTGTTTGAAGATGGTGGAAGAAAAATGGAAGATTCTGCTGAGTTAACAAATATGCACTTTCAAATCCCTTACATTAATGAAATTGATATTAATACACCTATTGAGTGGAGAAGGAATGCAATCGGATATTTATTATTCGTTGATAAATTTTATAAAGGCGGTAGTGAATCTAAAACAAAACTTGCTAAGGAAAATGCTCAAAGAGGTATTTTCCCAACAGGTGATACTCGTGGCGTTCAAGAAAAAATACCTGAATTAAAAGATTTGGGCGTCAACTTATTGTTACTATGTCCTTCTCATATTGATGATCTTGAATTACCACATGATGCATTTGCATATTACCACATTTCTAAAACCCAAGGTTTAAATAAAGATTTATTCTCTTTATGTGCAGAAATACATAAAAATGATATGAGAGTTGTGTTTGAACTTACTCCTGATCATATTAATGCGAAAAACCCTGTGTTTTTAGAAGTTTTAAATAAAGGTGTAAAATCTAAGTATACTGATTGGTTTATTAAAACTGGCGTTAATGTTGTAACTGGTGAAACAAAATATGCAATGTATCAAGAACTTACAAATATGCCTAAACTTAATACTTCGAATGAAGAGGTCCAAACTTTTCTGATTTCTTTATATTCTTTTTATGTTGCAACATATAAACTTGATGGTTTAAGACTTGATGCTGTAGAAGAAACATCACTTGATTTTATAAGAGAATTTAATAAAGCAATTAAAAAGATCAATAACCAGTGTTTGCTTGCTGGAGATCACTTTTTCCGTAACTTAAATTTCTTTGATAAAAAGTCCTTAGATGGTGGTTATAATTATCCACTTATTAAGATTTTATATTATTACTTTGCTGGTAATTATGGTGAAGATAATCTGTGCAATTCTTTGAATAATTTATTGTCTCAGTATTCAACTATGACAAATGAAACTTTATATAATTTAGTTGATACTCATGATACGCCTCGTTTTTATTCTTATTTTGGCGAAGATTTAAATAAACTAATTTTGGCACAAGCACTAGTATTTTCTTATATTGGTATTCCTGTTATTTATATGGGAGATGAAGTTCCTGTCAAGGGTATGGATGTTAGTACTAATAGATCACAATTTCCATGGAATGAACTAGATAGAAAATCTTACTACTTTGAACTACTTCAGACTCTTTGTAAGATTAAAAAAGAACATTATTCAAAATATGATTATATAAAAATAATCTATGAGGATAATTTATTGAAGATTGTAAGAAATAGTGAAATGCATCAAATTGTATTTGCACTAACTATGAATAAAGTAAAAGTTAAAATGCATGGTGATGAAGTTATTTTACTCGAACATAACTTCAATGATGGAGTTTTAAATAACGGATTTATTGTATATAAAGTTAACTTGTTTTAATGAAAGTAGAGGGAGGTAGAGATTTATGTTTAAAGAATCAATTATGCATTTAGAATATGATCCATATCGTTTTTTTCTTTCTCCGACTCAAGTTGTTATTAGACTTAGAATTGATAAGCGCGATTATGCTGCTGTTGTAAATTTAGTGTATAAGTCGACAAATTTACGTGACCATGAATATAAACGTTCAGTTATGAGTCTTAGGTTTGAAGACGATATGTTTGTATATTTAGATGTTACTGTTAATGTTGCAGAAGGTAATATGAATTATTTTTTCGAGATAAAAAAAGGAAAAAATATGTATTATTTACTTGAAGACGGCTTGACCGATAAACTTGACCCTTTTTATCACTTCTGTACTTTCCAAATACCACATATTCATATTGGAGATGTTTTTAACACCAATATTTTCAATATGGAAAAAGCTATTGTGTATTATTTGCATTTAGAAACTTTTGTAAAACAACAAGTAAGTAAAAAAAGGAAAGTTACTGATGTATATACACATAGTGATTTTCAAGGAATTATCGATAGATTACCATATCTTAAACAATTAGGTGTAAACAAGATTATTGTAGCGGGTTCGAATATTTATACAGGTAGTCACACAAATGATTTTAATGCCTATTACAATATCGACAAAAGAAATAAGGCTGATAAAGATTTAGCATATTTAATAAAAAAAGTTAAAGAACAAGATTTTGCTATTTCAATCGAAATTTCAACCGATCACTTACATATTCGTCACCCAATTTTTCAAGATGTTGTAAAAAAAGGCTATAAATCAAAATATTATGATTGGTTTATTGTTTATGGAGATAAAGTAGATTTAAACGTTTGTAACTATGAAACTTTTAATAATAGAAAAAATTATCCAAAACTAAATGTTTCGAATCCAGAAGTATTAAAATTTTTTGGTGATATGGTTAAATATTTGATTTCCACTTATAATATCGATGCACTTAAACTTTCTAACTTAAGAGGAACATCGCATGCATTTATGCGTTCATTGTTAGCTGCAAAAAAACAAGTAAATAGAAGCGTTGCACTTATTGCGACAAGCTATAATGATAATTTGTTGTATTTTGATGGAACTCATTTTGATGTTGCAGTTAACTACACATTAACGAAACTTCTTGAAAAATACTTTATTGACAACTCCATTAATGTCCAAGAATTTTCTGATAGATTGAATTTCCATTTATTTTATTATGCTGATAGCATTTATGAAATGATGCTTAATGTTTTATCTCGCCAGGGTGAAGCTAGATGGATGGATTTATGTGATGGTGATGTTGATAAGTATTTGTTATCTTTTGGTTTCTTGTTCTCATTTATGGGTACTCCCGTTATTAGATATGGCGATGAAATTGGTTTGAGAAATAAAACCGACCAGAGTTATGAATATATGCGTTGGGAAGAAGTAGATGAAAGTTCTATTATCTTTAGAACGTTTCAAGAATTGAGTAAAATTAAAAAGACATATTTTAGTAAGTACAAGAAAATATATATTCGCTGCCAAGATAACATGCTTATTCTAGAAAGAAGAGGTCTTAGAGAAAACATTATGTGTGCATTCACAAATCAAGAAGCTGAACTTGATGTAGGAGTAAGAGATGTTATCTATTCTAGAAATTTTAAAGATGGTAAAATAAATAATGGTTTTGTTATTTACAAATTACAACCAGAAGTCCAAATTGTCAAAAAGTTGGGGGGGGGGTAAATAAATGATTGGTGAAACAGTTTTCCCCATTGAATATACTGCCTACAGATTTTTTTTATCGCCCAAAGCATGCGGAT
>CAYJLA010000010.1:0-35256 GCA_964371305.1 uncultured Staphylococcaceae bacterium
TTTAACAAAATTTTCGCTTTTTTCTTTGTATGTAACGTTGTCTTTGATTAATGAAGCTGGAGTGCCTTCTCTTGGTGAATATATAAAAGTATATGCGCCTTCATATCTTATTAATTTGCATAGTTCAATTGTTGAATTGGCTTGTTCAATTGTTTCGTTTGGAAAACCGATAATAATATCAGTTGTAATGGACACTTCTGGAATTTCTGCTCTAACTTTATTGACTAAATTAATATACTCTGCACTAGTATAACGTCTACCCATTATTTTTAGTATTTCATCATTTCCAGATTGTACCGGTAAATGAATTAACTTCATTATATTATTGTGTTTTTTCACAACTTCAATAATATCATAATCAAAATCCCAAGGATGAGAAGTTAAAAACCTGACTCTATCAATACCAATCTTAGCAACCTCATCTAAAAGAGTGGCGAAGGAAATCGATTGTTCAAGATCTTTTCCGTAAGCGTTCACATTTTGCCCTAACAAAGTTACTTCTTTGTAGTTATTATTTTTTAATTCTCTAATTTCATTCAATATATCTTCAACTTTTCTACTTCTTTGTCTACCCCTTGTGTACGGCACAATACAATATGTACAAAATTTATCACAGCCATATGCGATATTAACAAAGGCAGAAAATGTATTTGTTCTAATAGACGGCAAGTTTTCATAAATATCTCCCGCTTTTGAAATAACATTAACTAGTCTCTTATCGTTTTTAATGACTTCGGTTAGCATGTCAGATAATTCATGTAAATTATGTGTTCCGAAAATTAAATCAACATATGGATAAGATTTTAATATCTTTTTCGTAATTATATCTTGTTGAACCATACAACCACACACTGCCAAAATAATATCTTTATTTTTCTCTTTTAAATGTTTAATTTCTCCTAATTCACCATAAACTTTATCTTCTGCATTTTCACGAACTGCACATGTATTTATAATTATGAGAGTGGCTTTATTTATATCGTCTGTTTTACTAAAGCCAATTCTTACTAGTATACCAGAAATGACTTCTTCATCTCTTATATTTGCTTGACATCCGTGAGTAATAATTTTAAAAAACTTATTTTTTGCAAAAAGTTCTACAACAGGACTTGCTATAAATTCTGTATGTATAGTTTTTACACCTTCACTTTTTTGCTTGGCACGTTGCATATCTGGCAACGACTTAATTATTGTACGTCCCATTTCAATTTTTCCTATCTATTAAATATATTGTAAATATGCCGTTGCATTTTTTACTTATTACATCAATATCAAGAACAACAGCACTTAATACAGAATCATCTTCCAACTCAAACGAGAAGTTTTTGTTACTCCCATTCACCAACTTATTAATAACACTTGTTTTCTCTACGCCTAAAATACCGTTATATGGACCGCACATACCTACATCACTTAAAAATCCCGTTCCACCAGAAAGTATCCTTGAATCCTTTGTTTGTACATGTGTGTGAGTTCCAATAACTGCAGACACCCTACCATCAAAATAATGCGCAAACATAATTTTTTCACCCGTTGTCTCTGCGTGAAAATCAACAATATGAATTTCATTATTACTAATTTCACTCAAAAACTTTTCAAAATATGGAATAGGTTCATAAACATCTTCATGCATAAAAACATTTCCCAATATATTCGTAACTCTAATTATGGTTCCATTGACCTCAAAAGCTAAACTACCGACACCGGCAAAGTCTTTTTTTATATTTATCGGCCTTATCAACGATGATCCGTCAATAAACTGGGAAATCTCATTCTTTTTAGAATAATGATTACCTAGGGTAACACAGTCTACTCCAGCATCTATTAGCTTTTCGTAATCGCTTTTTTTAATACCTTTGCCATATGAAATGTTTTCGCCATTAGCAATTATAAAATCAAGATCATACTTCGAAATTAAGCCATCTATGTGCTTATCTAAAATTCTAAAACCGTTTTCGCTGACTATATCACCGAATAACAATATTTTCATAATTATTTTGCAGTTTCTATCGCTCTATATTCACGAATGACATTGACTTTAATTTGTCCTGGATATGTCATTTCATTTTCAATTTTTTCTCTAATTTCACGAGCAATTTGGAAAGCTTTTATATCATCAACTTTTTCAGGCATTACAATAACTCTTATTTCTCTTCCAGATTGCATAGCAAAGGCTTGTTGGACTCCATCATATTCTTTGCAAATTGATTCCAATTGTTCAACACGCTTAATATATGTAGCAAGCGTTTCACTTCTTGCTCCAGGTCTTGCAGCTGATAAAGTATCTGCAGCCGCAACAAGTGTTGAAATAACGAATTTTGAATCAACGTCTCCATGATGTGATTCTATTGCATTAATTACAACTTGTGGTTCACCAAACTTACGAGCAAGTCTTGCACCAATCTCAACGTGACTTCCTTCTATTTCGTAATCAACAGCTTTTCCTAAATCGTGTAGCAACCCAGCTCTTTTAGCTAAGGTAACATCAAGACCCATTTCTGCAGCCATAATACCACATAAATTAGCAACTTCCATCGAATGAGTGTAGGCGTTTTGTCCATAACTGCTTCTATATTTAAGTCTGCCAATAAGTGTAATTAGTTCAGGATTTAATTTAGGTAACCCTAATTTAAACACTGCTTCATTACCAGCCTTTCTGATAACTTCATCTAGTTCTGCCGTAACTTTACTGACAACTTCTTCGATTCTTCCTGGTTGAATTCTGCCATCTTTAATCAATGTATCTAATGTCCTTTTAGCTATTTCTCTTCTAATTGGATTAAAAGAAGAAATAGTAATCACTTCAGGTGTATCATCAATAATTAAATCAACGCCAAGTAATTGCTCTAAAGATCTAATATTTCTTCCTTCTCTACCTATAATTCTACCCTTCATATCGTCACTTGGTAAGTGAACTGATGAAACAGTTCTTTCAACAACTTCATCTTGCGCATATTTATTAATAGCTAAAGATATTAAATTTCTCGCATAATCGGTTGCTACTTCTTTTGCTTCATCTTCTTTGTTTTTTATGTATGTAGCGATTTCTTTAGAAACTTTTTGTTCCACTCTAGCAAAAATTTCTTCTTTCGCTTCACCTACAGTTAAGTGACCTACTTTTTCTAATTCTAATAGAATTGAATCATTTCTAGCATCTAACAAAGCTTCTTTTCTATCGATATCTTTCATTCTTCCATCAATAATTGAATTCTTTTGGTCAATATTCTTTTCCTTTTGAATCAAAATGTTATCTCTGCGATTAATGTTCTCTTCTCTTTGGTCTAAACGATTTTCTAAAGCTACAACCTCACTACGTCTCTCTTTGATTTCTTTGTCTAATTCGATTTTCTTTTCGTGTGCATGTTGTTTTGCGTCTAGTTGTGCATTTTTTACAATTTTTTCTGCTTTGGTTTCTGCTTCATTTATCAATTTAGCAATGTTGCGATCAGCTTTTTTTCCTTTTAATATATTATTTGCAACATAAAAAGTCTCAACTGCAACAATAACAATAGCAACTGCTAAACCAATTAGTAAACCTAATTCTAATGGTCCCATTTATTTCTCCTTTATCAAGGTATTTAAAACTCTATAAAAATATTCAAAAAGAATTTTTATCATTAATCTATATAAATTTATTATGTAAATTTTAATATTTTATATGGAGTGTATTAAACACAAGTTATATTATAATATGTTTTATATACTTAAACAATTACTTTAAGATAGAAAAATAAAAAATGAACGGATGCTCCGTTCATTTTATGTTACTCAATGTTTGTGAGTATATTAGAATAATATAATTCTTTCCCTGATTCATATGGTGTTTTAACATCGCGATTATCGATCAAGAAGAATAAACCTAAAAGTTTTTCAATTAACTCTTTGAGTTGGTCATATTCACTGCCACCATTCAATTCTTTTAATTCTTTTAGTGTTGTATATAAGTTGTTTTTAAATTCTGTAAGATATACTTCAAGTTCATTAACATACTCAATAGATTGTTCTTTATTTTGATCTGTAAGCATTAAATATGCTAACTTCATTGGTGAAGTCTTATCTTCAATAGCATCAGAGTATGTAAAATCAAGTCTTTCTTCCATATCACCAAGAACAGCAAGATATAACATTTCTAAGTATCTAAAATCACCGTCAAGACTAGCAACTTTTAATAAAATACCTTGTAATACAAAACTAATGCATTTATTTAATTGAATTATATCGTCGTCAAACAAATCCACTTTAACCTCATCTGACAATTGCCAAAATACTTCTTCAGTAAGCAATTGTATTTGTTGATATGTCGCCTTACAGGCATTAAATACTTCATATGTTTCCATAGCTATCCCCTTTTTTCTCTAATCTATTATATTATATAACAAATAACAAATCTATGTAATTTCATTATCGTGATCAGTTTGCTGCTTCATGATTTGCGCTCTTATTTTTGTTTTTATTTCTTCTGCTAAATGGTAATTATCTTTTAAGAACATTTTTGCAGTTTCACGACCTTGCCCAATTCTTTCTCCATTATATTCATACCATGAGCCACTTCGTTTTATATAGTCAAATTGAATTGCTAAATCTAGAATCTCTCCAAGTTTTGAAATCCCTTCCCCATAAATTATATCAATTTTGCAATGTTTAAAAGGTGGCGCCACTTTATTTTTTACAACTTTTACATTAACAACATTGCCAACTATATTTGTATCTGATTTAATTGCGTCTACTCTTCTAATATCAATACGCACACTTGCATAGAACTTCAAAGCTCTGCCACCAGGCGTAACTTCAGGATTACCATAAATTACACCCACTTTTTCACGAAGTTGATTTATAAAAATTATAGAACATTCACTTTTATTTAAAATTGCGGCAAGTTTACGCATAGCTTTAGACATTAACCTAGCTTGAGCACCAACCTGTTGGTCACCCATTTCTCCGTCAAGTTCTGCTTGCGGCACCAACGCAGCCACAGAATCAACAACAACAAGATCAAAAGCGTTACTTGCAGCTAAGACTTCAACGATTTCTAGTGCTTGTTCACCACTATCTGGTTGAGAAAGAATTAAGTCATTTATGTTTACGCCCAGTTTTTTTGCATAGTATGGATCAATTGAATGCTCAGCATCAATAAATGCGCAACGACCTCCTCCATGTTGACATTCAGCAATAGCATGTAAAGCTAACGTGGTTTTACCACTGCTTTCTGGACCAAATACTTCGATTATTCTACCTTTAGGATAACCACCAACGCCAAGTGCACAATCAATAGCTAATGACCCTGAAGAAATTACATCAACATCTGTATTAGGTCTATCTCCTAGTCGTATAATTGAGCCTTTCCCATAAGTCTTTTCAATAGTTTTAATCACTTCGTCCAACGCATTAGTTTTTAATTCATTTATTTTGTTCTTATTCATAAAAACCTCCATTAGTATTATGGGAAACATTAGTAAAATTGTTAGTTAAAATTTTTAACAGATTCATTATCGCAAAATCAACAGACTGCTGTCTGATATCATCTCTTTCACCACTAAATACATTGCAAAACTCGAATATTTGATTAGATATCGCTATCGCAATATAAACTTTACCTACTTGCTTTGACTCAAGTACATCAGGACCTGCATTGCCTGTAAATGATACGCATATATCTGATTGAAGTATCGTATTTCCATTAGTCGCCATAAGACTTGCAACCTCTTTTGAAATAACGCCGTGTCTTAAAATTAACTCATTTGGAATACCTACTACGTTTTCCTTAATAATATTATGATAGGATACTATCCCTCCAGTAACTACCTTTGAAGCACCACTTATAGATATTAAATTTTCTATAAACAGTCCACCTGTAAACGATTCAACCGATGATATTTTTAGTGACTTTTTTTGCAATAGGGAAATAAGTTCTTTACAATGATTATTCATCACTCATAAAAACCTTTCTATTTTGATAAATGTAGATGACGGCACTAAGTAAAGAAATGAGCGTTGTACAATAAATAAGAATATGAGTAATAGAAAAATATGTTGGCCAGCTTGCATCGAAAAGAGAGAATGGCCATCCGTTAAGTAAAACTAATGGAATTACAATCATTTGGAACACTGTTTTAAGCTTACCAAAAATATTTGCTGCAATAACAATATTCTTTTTAGCTGCCATCATTCGAATTGTATCAACCAAAATATCGCGACCAATCAAAATTATTGCACAAAAAACAGGAAATAACATTTGATTACTAGTATACGAGACCGGCACACATAAAAATACTATCATTGAATTTACTAATAGTTTGTCTGCAATTGGATCAAGAAATTTTCCTAAGTCAGATATCATATTAAGCTTTCTAGCAAGAAAACCGTCCAACCAATCTGTTGCGGCTGTAAAAATAAAAACAATGCACACTATCATAAAAATTAAGTTAATATTAGTTTCACCTAACATTAAATCACTAGGAATTAGAGTGTTTGGTGATACAATTGCAACAATATTAAGTGCTAATAAAGTTATTATCATGCACACAACTAAAACGATTCTAGACAAAGTAATCTTATTTGGTAAATTCATACATACCTTCGCTTTCTTTTTTTCTGAGTATCCGACCCTATAAGCCATGTTTTGTAATAGATGACAATTTATCTATGCAATATAGCATACCTCTTAGGATTCATTTTTCCTTTGAGATTTCCCCTACCAATTTTGGGTTTCTCGCTTGTGGGGTTTACCGCGTTTCATTTAGATATTTCTATCTAACTCGTCTCTGTGGCACTTTATATCTTTCGACCATAGTTTCCCTTAGGTTTTAAGATGCCGTTATACGCTCAGACGTATACCTAGCGTTATTTTTTCCGCTAGCACAATCACTACCAACATCTCAGTCAGTGCGAGCATGGACTTTCCTCTAATAATTTCTTACCAGTAGTCATCCGGGTCGGATCATAATGTATTTGGATCAATTCCCAGTGCAAATAGTTTGCTCTCGAGTTTACTAATCCTTTTCAACATATCAATGCTTGTTTGATTTAAATTCTTCAAATCTTTCACCTCACCAAGTATAACTTTAAACTTGGCAATTTCAATTTCTGATTCACTAAGTTTTAACTTTAATTCACCAGAATCTCTTTGAAGTCTTGTAATTTCATTATGCAATGATTGAAGTATGCTATCTAAATTAGAGTAATCTTTAATGACTAAATCCAGAAACTCGTCCACCTCAGACGCCTTATAACCTTTAACGTCTTTAGTAAATTGTTTATCAAGAATTAACTGGACATTTAATTTAGTTTTCATACAATTTTTATTATATAAAAAACATATTAAAATATCAATTTTTTACTTTAGCAATTATTATTGTTTTAACTTATGTAAAAACGAATGACATAACAATAATTATATCTATCATTATTATGATATTTGATATATAATTCACATATGCAAAAAATTAATTCTATTCTTAAAGGTCGTACAAATTTGCTTTTCTTGGATTTTGAGGCAACTCAAATTGCGCATGAAATGATAGCTTTTGGTGCAACTAAAGTTACTGTAGCTAAAAATGGACAAGTTAAAAGTATTTCAAAAGGAATTAAGCGTTATGTAAAGTGTACTGGTAGCATTGGAAAAGTCATTACTGAATTGACAGGAATTAATAAAGCTCTTTTAACTGAACACGGTATTACATTTACTGAGGCGATGCGTGATCTAAAAACTTATGTAGGCAAAGATTTAAAGTCCACTGTTTTTGTATGTTTTGGTAATTTTGATATGAAAATACTACACGATACTTCAACGCTTCATTTGTCAGCAGATAAGCCATTTATACAACACATAATTAAAAACCATTTTGATTTTGGTTCTTTTATCAATGACTATGTAAGAAATGACAATGGGCAATTTTACAATTTAAAAAAGTTACTTGAAATTTTCAATTGTCAATTTAAAGGTCAAGAACACGACCCTTTAGCAGATGCAGTTGCACTTGCGCATTTATATAAAGCTTTCTTAACAAATAGAGAAATAGTCGTAAAAGAGTATCAAAAATATATAACTAATTATAAAAAAGTCCCTTCCCCAATTAAAAAAGTGCTTACACTATTAAAGGAAGGAAAAACTGTAGGTCCGCAAGAACTTAAAAAAATAATTAAAGATGAAGTTGTTTAATTTCAATAAAGAGATAAAATTTAAAAGGCAAAATTTTGCAAATAGAGGAATGAAGTTAGAAAAAGATATTATTTCATCATGTGAATTTTATCAAATGAAGAATATTGCATCTATAAGCAAGCGCCCCACTCCAATAAACGTAATTGAAGTAGATTATTCAAAAAATGCAAAAATAACAGAAGCTTACTTTGAACAACAATCCACAACAGATTTTAATGGCGTATATAAATCATACTATATTGACTTTGAAGCGAAATCTGTACAATCTACAACTTCTTTTCCACTCTCTAACATACACACTCATCAACTTAAACATTTAACTAATGTAATTGATCACGGTGGGATTGCATTTTTTATAATTGAGTTTTCAAAACTTAACAAAATTTACGCAATAGATGCATTAGAAATCATAAATTTTTGCAACATAAATTCAAGAAAATCTCTTACGATAGA
The DNA here is from genome assembly GCA_964371305.1 of uncultured Staphylococcaceae bacterium. Taxonomy (GTDB): domain Bacteria; phylum Bacillota_I; class Bacilli_A; order RFN20; family CAG-826; genus CAYJLA01. Next base: position 8,612 of record CAYJLA010000010.1, read on the forward strand.
GTATTTAAATATGCATGCAATGGAAATAAAACGTTCTATATTTCCGCCGATTGACTTTATTAAATATGTGGATTTAGCAATTAAAAAACGTGCAAATACTACTTATGTTTACAGAAATCACTAATTTTGCACTCGGTACATTTTGGGTTTCTAGCGCTACATATTTCTCTGCCAAACAATATAATTTGATGATTAAGCTTTATAATATTATCATCTTTAAAATACTTTTCTAATTTATTTTGTATAATCGTGACATTGTCCTGGTCTTTTGCGATACCGAGTCGCTTTGAAATTCTTTCTACATGTGTATCAACAGCCATTTTAGGTACACCATACAACTCTGCTAAAACTACATTTGATGTTTTTACTCCAACACCCTTCATTTTAACTAATTCATTAATATCATTAACAACAACACCATTTAGATTTTTTAATAAATAGTCTGCTATGCATTGTACATTCTTTGCCTTGTTACGGAAAAGACCAATTGGTTTAATTATACGTTCAATATCTTCTAGACTCGCTAAAGATAAACTTTCAAGTGTTGGGTATTTGTCAAACAAAAGCGCAGTGACCTTGTTAACGGATTTATCCGTCGTTTGAGCACTGAGCATTACCGCAATGAGAAGTTCATAATCATTTGTGTAGTTCAAAAAGCACTTTGCATCAGGAAAAAGACCATCAAAGTAACTAACAATTTCATCTTTTTTATTCATCATCAAGCCAATTTGTGTTTGCAATACGAATAGTTTCTTCAATGTCTTTATCCCAAGTATTGTTTATAGCACTATATCCTTCTTGGGTGTTCATATCTTTTCTTGTTTTATATTTAATTAACAACTTATCTATATACTTAATATTAGCCTTACTTAACCTAACAGCTTCATTAAGTGCATCTAATATTTCTTGGACTGAGAAACCACTATCAACCCACTGCGAAATATAATCAAATTCAAATGCAGAAAGTGTTCTATTAAACTTTTCCTCAAAATGAGAATAAACATTTTTAATATTTAAATCAACCATGCTTGCATGTTTTGAAGAATTGTCACTATGAAAATTACTACTAAACACACCATGCAAAGTCTTGTAAAGTGGTTCTAAAGAGGTGCTTAATCCATTTGTTGTTGAATTGAAATCAATTATTTTTTTCTTAAATAAACCTGTTAAGATTTTATCTACTTTTTCTTCATCAAAATTTGAATGTAAAGTTAACATTTCTTGCGTAACGAGTTGATTTCCTAACGTTAAAAAATGATCGACGAGCAAAATAACAACTAATTCATCCTCACTAATGGCAAGTTTTTTGTAGTTTTCAAGCAAAATGAATTGATAATTTATCGCCTTATTTTTCATATTATAATTATATTATAAAATATTCTTAATCTCTATTGAATTTGTTTATTTCTTCATTCAATTTTCCGCTACTAATACAATTAATTAAATTGATATTATTAACAATTGCTTCTCTTGTTTGTTCTTCAAAAGTAAGATTATACTTGTTTTTAAACCTAACGGCACGCAAAATCCTTAGTGGATCTTCCTTTATCCTTTCGTAAGGGTCACCAATAAATTTTAGAATTTTATTTTTTAAATCTTCTACACCATTACAAAAATCAATTATGTTATATTGTTCATCAATATATATGCTATTTATGGAAAAATCGCGCCTAATGTAATCAAGCATTGGATCTTTTACAAAAGTTATTTTTGATGGCCTTCTTTTATCCTCATAATTACTTTCAACTCTAAATGTAGTAATGTCAATCTTATAGTCATCAATATATAGATTCACAACACCATACTTAGCGAATGTACTTTTTACATTCGGAAGAAATTTTACTGCCTCTTCAGGGGTAGCATCACTTGCGAAATCAAAATCTTTTATATCAAGCTCAAGTAAAAAATCTCTACTAGTTCCACCAACCATGTATAGACGAAATCCAGCCTTATTATATATATCTTTTAACTTATCAAATATTTTATTTTCCATTTTTTGTATAAAAAAAGACTCGTCCAAAGAACGAGTCTTTTATGTGCTAATTAGTTTAAAGCTTCTTTTAAGTTTTTTGCAACTTTAAAAGCTACAGTTTTACTTGCTTTAATTTCGATTTTTTCACGTGTAGCAGGATTTGTACCTGTACGTGCTGCACGTTCTTTAACAGCTAATTTACCTAATCCTGGTAAGCTAACTTCTTCACCTCTTACTAAAGCGTCAGTAACGCCTTTAACTACTTCATTAACAACTACGTCTGCTTGAGCTTTTGATAAGCCACAAACTTCTGCTAAACGAACAACTAAATCTTGTTTTGTCATAATTTTCTCCTTGTATTAGTTTAACTTAATATAAAATTATCATAAAAACTAATCAATATCAACAATAAAACGAATTATTTTTGCGATGGCATCGGATCTTTTTTAGATTTTTGCTTTTTTGCAATCCACGTTTCATCTCTTAAGGGCCTATTCATTAATGAAGAACCAACTTCAGTTGGAGACACATTTTCATAAATTATAGCATGCAATCCATCAATGATAGGAAGGATTAAACCATTCTTATCTGCAATTTCTTTTATAACCTTTACAGCGTTAATGCCTTCAACCGTTTTTTGATTATATTCACTAAATTTTTTATAACTATTCATCTTACCTATTTCATATCCAGCCGTAAAGTTTCGTGAGTGTAATGAAGTACATGTGACAACTAAGTCACCCAGTCCGGCCAACCCACAAAATGTAGCAACTTCAGCCCCATATAATTTTCCTAGCTTCATCATTTCATTTAAACCGCGAGTAATTATCGCTGCTTTTGCATTATCTCCAAATCCAAGCCCTACAGCAACACCACAAGCAATAGCAATTGGGTTTTTTATGCAAGAAGACATTTCTGCACCAACAAGGTCTTTAGATGTATATACTCTAAAGTATTCATTTGAAAATATTTTTTGCACTCTACTTGCCACGACTCTTTTTGGTGAAATAGCATTAATACAAGTAACTTTTCTTTCGACAACTTCTTCTGCGTGTGATGGTCCAAGTAGCGAGCAAGGCGCAGATAGTAACTCTTTTGGAATCATTTCAACAACTAACTCTGACATCATTTTTCCGCTTTGCATATCAAAACCTTTTGCAGTGTTAATAAAAGTAGTTTTTACCTTTAATATCGATCTTATCTCTTCTAAAACACTTCTCATAGCATGTGTTGGAACTGATAAAACAATAACAGAACACTTGTTCACGATTTGCGAAAGATCTGTAGTACATGTTAATTTTTTCGGAAAAACATGATTGTAAAAGAATTTCGAATTCTTGTGATTTTGATTGATATCATCGCATTGTGCTTGATCGTTTGTATATAATTTTACTTTATGTCCGTTATCAACACATACCTGTGCCAACGAACATCCCCATGTTCCTGATCCTATAATTCCTATCTTCATAATAATTCTCCTATTTTCTAGTTCTAAGGATTATATTAATTGGCGTTCCAGCAAATTCATATTTATTCCTTATATTATTTTCAACATATCTAACATATGAAAAATGAGCAAAATGTTCATTATTTGTAAACAAAACAAATGTTGGTGGTTTAATGGCGACCTGATTTGCGTAATATATTTTTAACCTGCCTCCATTATGATGCGGAGCTGGATTCATTATTTGTAACTCTTGTACTATTTCATTTAATACATTAGTTTTAACAAATGATGTGTAAGACTCAAACGCAAGGTTAATTGCACTAAATATGTTATCAATTCTAGACCCGTTCATTGCAGAGATAAAAACAACAGGTGCATAATCCATAAACTTAAATTCTTTAATTACATTCTTTTTAAATTCATCCATTGTCTTGTGATCTTTCTTTATTAGATCCCATTTATTTACAATAATTACAATAGCTTTTTTTAATTCTAATGCATAACCTGCGATATGTTTATCTTGTTCTCTTACACCAGTGAAAGCATCAATAACTAATAAAACAACATCACTTCTATCAATAGCGCTCATTGCTCTTAAGGCAGCATATTTATCAATTGATTCATATATTTTGCCTTTCTTTTTTAAACCAGCTGTATCAATTACAACATAATCTTGATTATTTCTAGTAAAAGTAACATCTATAGCATCTCTTGTTGTTCCTTCAATATCAGAAACAATAACTCTATCTTTGCTTGTTAAACAATTAACTAGCGTTGACTTACCGACATTAGGTCTTCCTATTACAGAAAAACAAATTGCATTTTCATATTGTTTATCTTCTTTTGTTGGAAGTAAATGTATGATTTGGTCAAGTAAGTCTCCAATGCCAATACCATGTGCACCACTAACTGCGATTGGATCACCTAAACCAAGTGCATAAAACTCACTGGCATTATCTAACTTAGAAATATCATCAATTTTATTTACGGCCAAAACAATTGGCTTATTAGACTTATATAGCAATTTAGCAACTAGTTGATCATCGCCGCTTAATCCTACTTGCCCATCAGTAATAAAAACAATAACATCAGCTTCCTCTATAGCTATTTCTGCCTGCGCTCTTATTTGTACTTGAAATGGTTTATTAGCTAATTCAATACCACCGGTATCGATAATTCTAAATTCACGTGTTAACCATTCTGTTTTAGCATATAGTCTATCTCTAGTAACACCTCGTTCATCATCGACAATGGCACGTCTTTCACCAATAACACGATTAAAAATAGTAGACTTTCCTACGTTTGGACTCCCAACTATTGCTACTACAGGTAATGCCATATTATAATTCTTTCTTTTTATTATTTATAATCATAATAATTTCTTCTACAACTTCGTTTACCGTCATAAATGAAGTATCAATAAGTATCGAATCGCTTGCCGCTTTAAGTGGAGCAAATTCTCTATTTGAATCTATATAATCTCTATTTCTTACATCTTGTTCTATTTCATCCAACGTACAAACAATACCTTTACCGAGGTTCTCTTCATATCTACGAATAGCACGAGTTTCTACACTTGCAATTTGAAATATTTTAACGTCTGCCTGTGGTAAAACATATGTACCAATGTCTCTTCCATCCATAACCACATTAGTTTTTTCGGCCATTTTTCTTTGTTGATCAACTAAGAACAAACGAATTTCTTTATAACTTGCAACATATGAAACATATCCACTTACAAATGGTGTTCTAATTTGTTCAGTTACATCTTCATTATTTAACATAACTTTCCCGCTAGGTTCTAGTATTATCTCCACTTCACCAACTAATGAAATAGACTGTTTGTGATTTTTAGGATCGAGTCCCTTTTTTAAGATAGCGTATGTAAAAGCACGATACATTGCGCCGGTATCGATATATGTATAATTTAATCGCTTAGCGATTTCCTTCGCTACTGTCGATTTTCCTGCAGCTGCAGGACCATCAATTGCAATTGTAATCATTTTCATCATCTTTAACCTCCTAAATAAACTACAAACATAATAATAGAAGCTACAATAATAAGAGACACTATGCCAATTAACACAATGTATACTCTTCTTCTCTTCTTCCAAATTACATCATACTCACTATCTTCTTTTTTTGGTTTCCCTAATAAAGTTTCGTGCACTTTGATAAATTCTTCGTATGAAATATTACTTTGATTAATTTTATCTGCCAAACTTTCAATAACCTTTTGATTAGTTGTTTTCAACCCGTTAACTACATCATCTGGCATATTATCAATTTCATCTCTTAATTCTTTATATTTCTCCATTCTTGTTTGCATATTAAACCCACTTTTATAGTTTACTATATTTAATTAATTATTTAAATAATTATCGAGAAAATATATTGATATTAGTCTAAAACTACACTATAATTTTTATATTGTGGGAGGTAGTATTATGCCTAAAAAAGTAAAAGTAAATGATGAGTCATGTATTGGTTGCGGTTTATGTGTCTCAATCATGCCTGATGTATTCAAATTTACTGATGATGGTAAAGCAACAGCTGATGCAGAAATAGAAGAATCTGCACTTGAAGAAGCAGTAGCTTTATGTCCAGTTGGTGCAATTGAATAGATTCAACTAACAAAATAAAAGCGCCTTACGGGCGCTTTTATTTTGTTTATTCTTCTACAGTGATACTTTCTTTTTTTCTCAAACCTATACGATCAATTATTCTTCTTAAGGTTTTGTATAATATTAGCGTTGGAATAATAACAAATAAATTTTTAAGCAGATTGAATGGTATAAGTACGACCGACATTGACCATCCTAAGTTAGAAACGCTCGGATTAACTGCTTTGAACATTTCTAGTAATGCTTCTTCTGGAATATTCATTACATTAACATATAATGGAATCGCTATATACACATTAATGAATAAAGAAACAGTAACTTGTAAAATAACGCCTAGAGTAATCCCAACTAAAACGACATAGATGTTTTTTTTCTTTTTATACAATATTGAAGCAGGTAAAATTAAACATAAGGTATATATTAAATCCGAAAATTCTCCAATGGTAAACGATGTCGTATACGGCAATTTTACAATAGTTCTTACTATTGTGGCAAATACTCCTGTTAGTGGACCATAGGCAAAAGAAGCAATAAAAATAGGCACTTCATCAAATCTAAAATCGAGAAATGATGGAGCAAGAAATGGGATATTAAATTTAAATATTGGAACAATATATAAAATAATTGCTACGGCTCCAAATATGCTTCCCCTAGCGATAATTTGTAAAATATTACTATTTTTAATGTTTGACTTCATAAAAAATGCCCTTTCAAAAAACAGGGCATTATAAATAAATGTTTTTTACTTCTTTATACCAGACTGTACTGTCGCCCTCGGAGTTACACCGAGTCTGCATTTCTGCTCGTGGGGTTTACCACCGGTCGGGATTTTCGCCCTGCCCTGAAGTTAATAATTAAGTTATTTTGTAAAGAATAAGATTCCTAAAGTATTAGGTCCACAGTGTGTTGATATTGTTGAACCTGTAGTATTCACGATGACATCTTTAACGCCATAAGCCTTAATCGCTGCAACCGCCTCGTCTAACAATGATGGATCAATAGTTGAATAAACAACATATAACCTTTCAAGATCAATATTGGTGTTTTCAGTAAATACATCGTTTATGTACTCTTTTACTACTTTTGCAAACTTACCTCTATACTTTCTACCAGATATTAGTTTGCCATCATCTGCAACTATCATTGGTTTTAAGTTCAATAAGTTAGCAGCAAAAGCCGCAAGGGAAGAACATCTTCCGCCAGCATGTAAGTATACTAAAGTATCGATAACGAAAGTTGTTTTTAAAGATGGTACTCTATTATTTAACTCATCCACTATTTCTTTGATTGATAATTTATTTTCTTTAACTAAATCTGCAGCTAATAGTGTTAATAAACCAGTGCCTCCAGACAATGATTTTGAATCAACAACAAAAACATTCTCCATTTTTTCAGCAACACTACGTGCATTTGCATTTGTCATAGACGCTTTGCTACTAATTGTAATGTGAATAATTGCATCATATCCTTCTGCTTTTATTTTATTAAAATGTTCTTCAAATTGAAACTCATTAACTGCTGCTGTTCTTGGTAATTTTCCGGATCTACCATAATAGTCAAAAAGATCAGTTGGTTTAATACCTTCACCATCAAAATATTCTTCTTCACCTAATATAATGGTTAGTGGAACGATTTTGACATCATGTTGACTAATTAGTTCTTTTGTTAAGTCAGATGCTGACTCTGTTGAAATGGCTATTTTCATAATTTTCTCCTTATAAACATTCATATTATATTAATAATATTTCGATTTTGCAAAACAATAATAAAATTCGTTATTTTTTTATCTGTTTTTCAAAGAAAAAACTATATTATTAAAGGTTATTTATTATTTAACAACTCATTAAGAAACATGTGTTTTAAATCATCATTTTCAAATTTAAAAGTTACGCTCTTTGTCTTAACACTTATAAATGAACGATACTTTTTATTAAGTAAATCTATCGTTTCTTTATAATTGATGAACAACTTATTTTGGATAAAATCTTCCATTTGTCTTACTGATAAATGTTTTTTATAAACCGCCTCAACTGCATCATTAACGATGTTTTCAGGTAAAGAAACTAAACATTTAGCGTGACCATATGATAATTTGCCTGTTGATACATCTTGAATTAACTTATCTGATAATTTAAGCAAACGAATTAGGTTGGTTACTTGTGGTCTAGATATACCAGTTATATCAGCAAGACCTTGATGAGTAAAGGCGTATTCTTTTTTTAATTTTTTACAAACCAACGCCACCTCTATTGGATTAAAACTTTTCTGACTAACAATATCAAGAAGGTTCATTACCAAAACTTCTTCATCAGATAAGTTCTTTACTATAGCTGGCGCACTTTCAAAGTGAGCTTTTTTTGCCGCTAATAAATTTTTTCTACCCAATACAACTTCATAACGTCCTTTGCTAGGGCGAATTATTAATGGACGAGAAAAACCAATTTTGTTTAGTGACTCACCTGTTTTTTCAAGAATATCTGAATTAATTGTAGCAAGCTTTAAAAATTTGTTATCGTCTATCAATGCAATTAAGAAATTTTTTGAATCATTTGATTTATACTCGTTTTCCATTTCAAAAATAACATTACTTTTTGAAAAGCGGTTAATGAGACCCTCGATTCGTTTTTTACTAATTTTATCCGACATTTGTTATTTCCTTTGCAAGGGCAAGATAATTTAGTGCGCCGCTCGAATTTGGTTTATATGTTATAGCTGGAATACCTCTTGCGTTCGCCTCACTTAAAGAAATGTTTCTTGGAATGACGGTCGAAAAAACCTTTTCAGTAAAAAGACTTCTTACTTCTGTGGAAATTTCAGTTCCAAGCTTAGTTCTTGGATCATACATGGTTAATAAGACGCCTTGAATATTCAACATTTTATTATATTCGTTTTGAATTTTAGAAATTGATGCAAGTATAGCGGCCATTCCCTCAACAGCGAAATATTCACACTGAACAGGTATTATTACACTATTTGCTGCTACCAATGCATTAATATTTAAAAGCCCTAAAGAAGGTGGACAATCAATAATCAAATAATCATATTTGTCCGCTATCAAATCAAGAACGTTTTTCAACAGAAAGTATGGTTGATCAACTCGATTATTAAAATATGCATCTAAACTTGAAACCTTTAAACTTGAACAAACAACATCTAAGTTTGGTGTCTTTGTCTTCTTTACTACCTTACCAATATCATTTGCTCCAATTAAGACATTATAAATGTTCTTTGTGGTTAATGATGCATCAATACCAACGCCTCTAGTGGCATTAGCTTGAGGATCCATGTCAATTAGCAACACTTTAAAACCAAGGTATGCTAAAGAAGAAGATAAATTAATAGCTGTTGTTGTTTTACCTACTCCGCCCTTTTGGTTTGCGATTGCAATAATTTTTCCCATACTAATATTATACAAGAAATAACATTAACTATTCTACAATGGATTTGACTTGATTTTATCATATCTTCGTGGATATTTTACTGAAGTGCTTTTAAGTTTTCTTATAAAAATATTATTTCTTACACTACTTTCATCACGATAAAAATCTGTGGTAATATTTATAAGTTTAACATTTAAAACTTTCATTGCGTTACTTGCGTTTTTTACTTCTTCTTCAGCTTTTGGGCCCTTAAGCGCAATTAAAACTCCATCAATTTTTAAAAGTGGTACGGTTAATTCGAGCAAAATTGATAAACTTGCAACAGCTCTTGCAGTAGCAAAATCATATTTCCCTCTAAATTCTTTTAAATCTTCAGCTCGTTTTGCAACAACTTCAACATTGTGAAGATTTAACTGTGTTTTTACTGTCTTTAAGAAATTTGCGCGTTTATTTGTAGGTTCAACTAATGTTAATTTAGCTTGTGGAAAAGCAATTGCAAAAACAATTCCTGGAAAACCAGCACCGCTTCCAATATCAATAATTGAATTACCTGATAAATCAGTGTTCTTGCAAGCTAATAAACAATCATAAATATGTTTTTCTATCATTTCTTGCTTAGTTTTGATTGCAGTTAAATTAAATTGCTTATTCACTTCACAAACCAAATCTAAGTATTTATCAAATGTCGCTATTTTCTCATCGTCAAGAACGAAGCTGCAATGAGTAAAAATGGATTTTATATCATTAAAATTCATAGTTACCACTCTTTTTTAAAAACATAATCAATACACTTAAGTCACTTGGATTTATACCGCTGATTCTACCAGCTTGAGAAATAGTTAATGGTTTGATTTTCTCTAGCTTCTGACGGGCTTCAAGTGCTAATCCATTTATCTCTAAATAGTTAATTTCAGAAGCTAACTTATAGTCGTCGTATTTGGAAAATGTAGAAGCGTCTTTTTCTTGCTTTGAAATATATCCCTCAAATTTAATCATTATTTCAAGTTGCATTATTCCTGTTTTATCTAATTTATATTCATTTAACTGTGGTATGTATTTCAACAAATCTAGGTACATAACTTTAGGCCTTTTTAATAAATCATACGCACTAATACCTGTTGTTAAAGCATTATATTCTAAAGACTTCAAATATGCATTTATTTCATTATTTGGTGATAAATTAATGGACTTTAGCAGTGATTTTAGTTCATTTAAAGTGTGTAATTTGCTTTCAAAACTATTAAAAATGTCATCATTAATTAAATCATATTGATATGCGATTTTGCTTAATCGTAAATCAGCATTATCGTGTCTTAAAAGCAATCTATATTCAGCTCTAGAACTCAATAATCTGTACGGTTCATCTACACCTTTTGTAACAATATCATCAATCATTACACCAATATAGGATTCATTTCTTTTTAAAATAAGAGGGCTTTTATTCATTACATACATAGCAGCATTTAATCCAGCAACTAGACCAAGTCCTGCCGCCTCTTCATAACCACTAGTACCACATAATTGCCCTGCACCAAACAAACCTTTATATTTTTTTATTGCAAGCGTCAAATCAAACTCAGTAGGTTGAATTGCTTCATACTCAATTGCATAAGCATATTTTATTATCTCAGCATTTTCAAGTCCCTCAATAGATCTAACTAGTTTTAGTTGTAATTCTTTAGAAATCGAAGTTGAAAAACCTTGAATATATATTGATTCACCATTTCTATATTCTGGTTCTAAAAATAGTTGGTGTCTTTCACGATCTTTAAAAGTTGTAACTTTAGATTCGATTGATGGGCAATATCTAGGCCCAACCCCGTCTATTAAACCACTAAATTGTGCAGTTTGATCAAGGTTATTTAAAATCAAATCGTGTGTTTTTAAGTTTGTATAAACCAAGTGACATGGAATTTGTTGTTCAAATGGTAAAAATTTTGTAGTTGAATAAGAAAAAGCTAGTTCAGCATTAGTGCCAGGTTCAAGTTTTGTCCTAGAAAAATCAATACTACTTTTTTTAATTCTAGGCGGAGTGCCTGTTTTTAGTCTTATTAACTCTAATCCCAATTTTTTTAAGGATTCAGCGAGCATTGTTGATGAATTTTCTCCATCTGGCCCAGAACTAGTAACTTCTTTTCCTTGCAAAACTTTAGAATCTAAATATGTACCTGTTGTAATAACAACGGCTTTTGTTTCGATTGATTTACCACTTAGTAACTTAACGCCATTAACAACATTATTACTATGTGTTATATCAATAACTTCATCTTCAATTATAGTTAAATTAGTCAACTTATTTAATTCGCTTTGAACATAATCTGGATAATCGTGCTTATCATTTTGTGCTCTTAAACACTGAACACCAGGCCCTTTTCCAGTGTTGAGCATTTTCATTTGTAGGTAAGTATTATCACTTGCTTTAGCCATAATACCACCCAAAGCATCTATTTCACGAACCACTATACCTTTAGCACTTCCGCCGATAGATGGATTGCATGGCATATTAGCAATCATTAATTTATTAAGTGTTATCAAACATACATTTAAATTTTGTTTGCAAGAAGAAAAACACGCCTCAACACCAGCATGTCCCCCACCAATAATGATTAAATCAAATTTCATTATCCAACACTACCATCCATATCAAGTTTGATTAGTTGATTCAATTCTACTGCATATTCAAGTGGTAATTCCTGTGAAAATGGAGCAATGAAACCCATTATAATCATAGACATAGCTTCTTGTTTGGATATACCTCTTGACATTAAATAATACAATTGTTCTTCAGATATTTTGCTTACAGTAGCTTCATGTTGTATAAAAGACTGATTATTAAATTCCTCATTTTTGGGTATTGTATCCGACTTTGAGATATCATCTAAAATTAAAGTGTCGCACTCAACATGACTAGAAGAATTTATAGCATTTTTTCCATGTCTAACAGTTCCTCTAAAGTTGCCAACTCCACCATTTTTTACAATTGTTTTCGAAACAATAGTTGATTTAGTGTTTGGTGCCAAATGTATCATTCTCGCTCCAGCATCTTGATATTGATTCTTACTTGCAACAGCAATAGAAATACATGTTCCTTTTGCCCCTTCTCCTGCAAGAATACAAGCTGGATACTTCATGTTCCACAAACTACCGATGTTACCATCAATCCACTCCATTACAGCATTTTCATAACAAATCGCTCTTTTTGTTACTAAGTTAATAATATTATCAGACCAGTTTTGCACAGTTGAATATCTACATTTACCATCTTTTAAAACAACTATCTCAACTACTGCTGCATGTAAAGATTCTTTTGAATAAGTTGGCGCAGTACATCCTTCAATATAATGTAAATCAGCACCTTCATCTACTATAATTAATGTTCTTTCGAATTGACCTGATTTTTCATTATTAATTCTAAAATATGATTGTAATGGTTTATCTAAAACGACTCCTTTTGGGATATATATAAAAGATCCTCCGCTCCAAACTGCGCCATTTAAGGCAGAAAATTTATTATCATTGAAATTTACAACGCTGTTGAAGTATTTTTTGAATAATTCAGGATAAGTCTTTAATGCCTGATCGGTAGATAAAAATATTACACCCTTATCTTCGACTTCTTTTAACATATTATGATATACGGCTTCAGATTCATATTGAGTTGTAACCCCTGCAAGAAATTTTTGTTCTGCCTCAGGAATTCCAATTTTTTTAAATGTATTTTTAATGGTCTCTGGAACATCTTCCCAGTTAGTTTCTACACCCTTACTACTTTTTGTAAAGTATGTATAGGAATCAAAATCCAAGCTTGTTAAATCAGGGCCAAAATCAGGAAGCGACATAGACTTAAAGCTTTTAAACGCTTTGAGTCTGAACTCCAACATCCATTCAGGTTCATCTTTAATTTTCGATATTTGTCTAATAATGTTCTCATTCAAACCTTTTTCAGTCTTAAAAATAGACACATCATTGTCTTTAAATCCATATTTATATTCTTTTTCTAATATATCTTTATTACTCATAATTATTTATTCCTCAATAATTCTTCAACACCATTAAATCCAATAGTTGCACATTTAATTCTTGCGGCTTGTTTAGAAGTATTTATAAAAACGATAGCTTCTTCCAGTACGTCTTCATCAAATTCTTTTTCAAAAATCATATTGTTATATTGTTTAATAATATAATCAACTTCTTCTATTGTTTTGTTAGTTATAAGTTCGCATAAAATATCAGTCGATGCGGTAGATATAGCGCAAGCTACACCGTCAAAGAAAGCTTCCTTTATAACGTCATTTTCAATATTTAAGTAAATCATTATGTCATCTATACAGTTTGCTGAATTCATATGAATTTTAACAAACTTATCAATGTTTTGCGGAGTTTTTTTATATTGTGGAGACTTATGTCTTTCTGTAATAACTTGTCTAATTATCATTGGATCAGTTAAAGTATGCATCTAAAAAATCTCCTCCGTGAAGACAAGCTTCAACTAGTTCATCAATCTCATCTTTGGTGTTGTAAATACTTAAAGAAACTCTAACGCTGGCAAGCGTGTTCAATAAAGGATTAAGTAGCTTTGCACAGTGATGTCCACTTCTAACAGCAATACCTTTTGAATTTAAATATGTTGCAAAGTCTTGTGCAAAAACATCATTATAATTAAATGTTAAAATAGATGTTTTACTAGACATATTATATACTTGTACTTCTTTATTTAAACATATTTTTTCTTTCAAATATTTAATGAGATCATTTTCATATTTTTCTATATTTTCAATGCCTATATCCATAATAAATTTTATACAAGCATTTAATCCAAATATGCCTTCTAGGTTTAATGTTCCCGCTTCAAATTTTGTAGGAGGTGGATAATACCCAACTTCCAAATCTTTTTTGAAATATGTGTTCATTCCACCGCCAAAAAGGAATGGATCGGTTTGTTTAAGTAAATCAAATTTACCATATAGAATACCTATTCCAGTTGGGCCATACATTTTGTGTGCTGAGAATGCTAAAAAGTCGACATCTAAATCTCTTACATCGATTTTTTTATGAGCGATAGATTGAGCGGCATCACAAATAACTATGGCACCAACCTCATGGGCTAGTTTTGAAATAGATTTCATGTCAACTTCTAAACCTAATACGTTGGAGATATTTGCTAAAGAAACGATTTTTGTTTTCTTCGATAATACGCTTTTAAAATTCTCAACGGTAATTTTATGTTCATTATCTAATGGGACAAACTTAATAATACATCCTGTAACTTCCCTAACTTTAAACCATGGCAAAACATTACTTGCATGCTCTAATTCACTAATAATAATTTCATCATCTTTCTTCAAAGTTCTAAGTGCGTAGCCATAGGCAATCAAATTTAATGAATTGGTTGTGCCACTTGTAAAAACGATCTCATTTTCATTTGCGTTAATGAATTGAGCAACAAGTTTTCTAGTTTGTTCCACTTTTAAGTCTACATTGTAAGCAAAATCATAATCGCCTCTGTGTGAGTTTGCGGTCGTTTTTGTGTTATATTCGTTAATTGCATCAATTACACAGCGTGGCTTTAAAGTTGTAGAAGCATTATCAAAAAAAATGTACTTCTTCTCTGTGTTTAAAAAGATTGGAAATTGTTGTCTGATATCTTTGCTATTTATCATTGAACACCTCCTCAAGACGTTTTTCAATTTTACCTTTAATCAAAGGATCACTAATCATATTAGCTACCGGTCTTAAGTAACCATAAGTAATTAGTTGTTTTGCGTTTTCACTAGTTAAACCTCTTGTTTGCATGTAATACATATGTTCATCATTTAACTTACCTATAGTTGCAGAGTGAGAAGCTTTAACTTCATTTTCGTCGATTTTTAACAATGGCAAAGTTTTAACAACTACTTTTTCATCAAAAATAAGTGCTCTATTTTCTTGTCTAGTAACAGAAAATTTACTACCTTTGATAATGTAATTACTTCCATTTAAAACTAGCTTCGATTCATCCTTTGCTACTCCAAAGTTTTTTATCTCCCCATATGTATTTGGGTAATTATGAACAACCTTTATATCAAAAGTTTTTTCAATACTTTTTGTGGCGAGGGAAGACAATATCCAGTTATATTTAGCAAAATGCCCATTTAAGGCAACTTCACTATTCACATAAACGTTATTATTGTTATAATCTGCACAAATAATATTAACTTCGGCATTACCTTTTATGTCGCCTATAATTTTAATATTAAAAACATCATTACCTATAAAAATTAAATATAGATTCAAAACACCAGAATCATTTACTACAAAATCAATATTTACATCACTAGTAATATATTTTTCAACTTTAGTAAATTCTTTGACTACTAATTTTTGAGTAACGTTCATATACCTATTTAAGAACCTCTTTGGTTATACATGTCCCAATACTAGTAGGTTTTTTAGTAATAAATTTTTGAACTTTAATACCTAATTCCGTCTTAATCCAATCATAACCTTGTTTATCTACTTTATCGATAATTTCTACTCCGCCATCAACAACAATTTCACCATTAATTAAAACAACACATCTAGTTGGTTTAATAAGATTAAATAGTCTAGCGTAATGAGAAATTACCAAAAAAGACATTCCTTTATTTTTTTCTTCTTTTATAACTTCAGAAACAACATTAATAGCATCAACATCTAAACCGGAGTCTATTTCATCCAATAACGCTACTGACGGTTTTAAAACTTTCAGTTGTAGAATTTCATTGCGTTTCTTTTCACCACCACTAAAACCTTCATTTAAATTCCTAGTAGCTAATTCAAATGGGATGCCCATAGCTTTATAAGCAAGATCGAGTTCTTTATAAAACTTAAAAAGTGGAACTGGTTTATCACTGCGAGCGTTTAAACAAGCTTTTAAAAAGTCAGAATTATTAACACCTGCAATTTCGCTTGGATGTTGCATAGCAAGAAAAACACCTGCTTTACTTCTTTCATCAACGCTCATACTAAGAACATCTTTTCCATCCATCGTTATATTTCCTTGTATAACTTTATACTTAGGATTACCCATTATCGCATGTAAAAGTGTTGATTTACCGTGTCCATTAGGACCAAGTAATGCAATCATTTCACCTTCATTGATAACTAAGTTGACACCATTTAAGATTTTTTCATCTTCAACAGTTACATGTAAATCTTTTATAATAATTTTAGCCATATTTTCTCCACTATTTGATATTTTATATCTTATTTACTATTTAGTAAAGTAATAACATATTTTAAAAATTCCGATATATATTATCGTTACTTAAATAATGTAATATTTTGTAATATTTTTCTTTATTTTTCTGTAATTTTTGTAATGAAATATTACTGAAGTTATTGTATAATTTTCTAATAGATATTTAAACTATCTCTTATCTATAAGATAATGATTAATTTGTTGTTGAAACAAACATATCTTTTATAGTAAAATATCTATGCTATGTATAAAGAAGGAGGAAAGCTATATATGAAGAAAACAAAACTTGCCTTAAGTCTCTCAACTGCTTTAGTATCAGT
Source organism: uncultured Staphylococcaceae bacterium (assembly GCA_964371305.1). GTDB lineage: Bacteria > Bacillota_I > Bacilli_A > RFN20 > CAG-826 > CAYJLA01. Next base: position 25,574 of record CAYJLA010000010.1, read on the forward strand.
TGTAGCGTTATCAGCTTGTGCTGGTGTCGTTTCTGAGAGTGATGGCAATATTCTCACATATAATGGCGTCAATTACACCGCTGAAGAGTTGTTCGCAGATTACGACCAAACTCCAGAAGGTGCTCAAGCGATGTTTGACAGCGTTTATAGAGTCGCTGTCCGTAACTATTTCAATGAAGGCCAACCAGGCGCATCCCAAAAGGGAGAAATTGAAAGAGAAACAGAAAATGAAGTTAATGGCGTTAAATCAGCTGCAGAAGATAATGCTGAACTTAATGGAACAAACTATGACGATGAATTTGAAAAACTCTTAGACTCAAATGGTGCAGAAGATGAAGATGAATTGTACGATATTCTTGAATATGAACTAATGCTCGAAGAATTTAATGAACAATTCTACGACAAGGAAAATGCAACATTCCAAACTAACGTAGATATTATGCGTGATGGAGGTACTGAAGCAGAAAACTTATTCGGTTCACCATTCGAAGGTTATTTAGAAGCTAAATCACCTTACCATATTAAACACATTTTAGTTAAAGTTGATGCAGCTGCAAACGATCACACTAGTTCTACAATTTCGGAAGCAAATGCTAAAAAATTGGAACAAGTCGTTACTGATTTAGCAAGCGGCATTAGTTTTGGCGAAACTGCTAGACTATGGTCTGATGATGGAAGTGCCGCGCAACAAGGTGAGCTTGATATTATGGATAGAGATACTTCATATGTTAATCCGCTTAAGTTAGGAACATATTTATTCGATACACTATATAATGGAGCAACTGAAGCTGAAGCTAAGGCTGCATTAGAAATTCCAGATACAGATTTATCATATTTTGGAAAATTAGGTATTGGACAAATTCCATATGGTGAAATTTTAAGATTTGCAGATAGTTCAACTGCACTTTCTAATGATCCTGAATTAACTCACGGTATTGCTGATATTACGACTGACTCAAAGGGTGCTTTAGTAGAAAACGATAGCGCTGTATTGTATCCACGTAACGTACTATTCAATAAATACTTCAATAACTCTAACATTGCAGTTATTACACCTAATGAAGCTCCAGAAGCTAGTGAATTATACACTGCTGATGCTAACGGTTTCTTAGATACAACAAATCCAAGCTTTAATGAAGCCTATATTGGTGATTACAGTGCTGAATTTGCTGCACTACCAGGATTTAGTGAAACTCCAGCATATACGGATGATATTGCTGACTTAGACTTAGTAAATAATCCAAACGATGAAGTGCTAAGAGATCAAGATGGTAATGTTATTATTGCTGTTAGAGCTGGTACTGAAGGTGAATCTGGTTATCAAGGAATTCATTTCTTTGTAGTTGAAAGAAGTCCATTCATGGAAATTCAAGATGAAGTTACATTATCTGAATATTGGACTACAAAATATCCTTCTCAAGAGGGCTACCCTACTAATGCTGATGGTGATGATTTAAATACTTATGTAAATTATTTCAACAACAATACAGCGGGTTATAAGGATAGAGCAACTCAAGTACAAGACAAAATCAAAGGATTTAATCCTCATCTTAATACATATATGTACGAAATGTTAGTTAAAGACAAGCTTGTCTTTAGCGATACAGATCAAGGTAAAATGGTTGAAGAAACAATTAATAACTGGATCTCAACTACTCGTGCTCAAGCAGAATATTCAACTGAGCAAAATTGGGAAACAACTTGGAGATCATACACTGAATATATTCAAAATGCTGAATATAGAAGAGGTCAAGATGTTGAGTTCTATAAAGGTGCTGAACAACTTATTTCTGAAACAGCAGTATTAGAATTCCAAGATCCAAATAAATCTAATGCATGGACTGTTAGTGGAGGTTTATTCTATGAAGATTAAAAACATTTCTCTCTTAGCACTACTAAGTGCTGGAGCACTTGTCCTTAGTGGATGTAGTGATACAGAAGTTAATGCTCAACCAAATTGGGCTGATGAAGATATCATTGTTAGTGGTATTGACGAAGATACAAAAGATAACTTACTTGGTAAAATCTATGATGCGCTTGAAGAAGGTTCAACAAGCGCTGAAAAAGTAAAGAACGATATCCTTGTTGCACTTTCAGAAGGTGTATATGGAACTATGGATGAAATTAATGAAGTAGTCGCTCTTACTGCTGATGATGCTAAATCTAAATCTTTTATTGAAGAACATGAAGTTTATCAATTAACTGACAATGTTGAAATTATTAACAAAGGTGTAGTTGATGGTGAAATGACATACGAAAAAAGCACATATAGCGCTGCTGAAGTTGCAACCTTACAACATCAAAATGTTATCAATTTAAAAAATTCTATTGATGAAGCTGTTAATGTAGCTATCTATAACGATATTATTGGTGGTGCTTATTCAGACCGTAATATTTTCGAAGAAGAAAGATATGTTCAATATTTAAGAAGTCAGATGTATAGTATTGATACAACAGGAGTTACACTTGGTGAAGGTTTAATTTTACCAGAATATTCACCTGAAGCAATCGACGCAACAGACCTTATTAATATAGATATATATACTGATTACATTGAAAGAGCATTGTTACCTGAAATATTTACAAATTTACTTGTACAAAATTATTTAATGGAAGAGAGATATTCTTCTATTGGTCGTTCATATGCTCGTGAACTTGAATACATTCACCTTGCAGTAGATGATTCAAACAAAACATCAGCACTACTTCTTTTACAAGAATTCGTTGATGCAAATCTTACTAGTGGAACTGCAACTGATTTTGAAATTGTTGCTGATGCATGGAGAGGTACAGATTTAGATACTAAAACTGAGGCAGAGGCTTTACTTGTTGCAACTAACGCTTTTGAACCAATGAACCTTACAGCTGCACAAGTTGCACAATTAGATGCTCTTGGCGTAAGTCATACAGTTTATGAAGACACATTACTTGGTCAAATGGTATTAGATTATTTAAAAATCACTAATGATCGCCATGATGAAGTTGCTCAGTCAATCTTAAACGACTTCACTAATAATGGTGCTTATACTCCTGAAATTGGTTTTGGTATCAAACTTGACGAAATCAAAGTGACTGATCACGTTACAGACGGTTGGTATTTAAAAAATGATGGTATTCCAAACGTAAGTGAAGATATCAAATCACGTTTATTCAACATTGGTGTTTCTAACATTGTTGATTCATACAATTCTATGAATGAAAGTGAATATGAATTCCAAAATACTGATTATGTACGTTACATTGAAGGTGAATACTTCTTAACAGAAGAAAACTCACAAGCAACAGAAGGCAATAAGAATATTGTTATTTACGATGGAGCTTCAAATTACTACATTTTCCGTATTGATAATGCTATTTCTTCTTCAAAGTTATCTTTAGATGAAGACAATACATCATCATATCGTTACTTGAAATCAAGTGCAACATTTGATACAAATAGCGCTTTATATGGTCACAATATTGCTCTTGATATAGCTCAAGAGATGTCAACAAAAGATTCATATATTACAAGTGCTGAACAACATTACATTATGTTAAGCAACATTTTATATCATGATGAGTCTATTTATGAATACTTCAAAACTAACTTCCCAGAGTTATTTGAAGATGATGCTGAATAAGTAATAATTTATAGGAGTGGTTAATAGCCACTCCTTTTTTTAAAAGGAGAATAAATAATGGATAATTGTATATTTTGCAAAATAGTCAAAAAAGAGATTCCTTCATTTGTTATATATGAAACAGACAACGTGATAGCAATATTGGATATAAGTCAAGGAACAAAAGGCCACACTATTGTAATGAGTAAAGACCACTACTCCAATATATTAGACATGCCTGACTTGTTAAGTAACGAGTTGATGGAAGTTACAAAAAAAGTATCAAGCATACTGATTAATAAACTTAAAGCAGCTGGAATTAATATTTTATCAAATATAAATTCTGTTGCAGGACAAGTAATATTTCATGATCACATACATGTAATACCTAGATATGTTGATAACGATGTTGAAATAAATATTCCGAATAATCAAAACAAGTGCGATTTGGTTTCTATACACGAATTACTAATAAAATAAAAAGGTCCACTAGGACCTTTTTACCACTTCTTCTTTATTGCCTTTTTGTAAACTTCTAACATCCTATCATAAAACTTACTAACACTATAATTATCAATGTTTTTGATAGCGTTGTTATTAATGCAAATTATTTCTTCATCAGACATCTCTAGCATTTTCTTAACTTTCTTTGAAAAATCAGGACCATCATTGAAAAAGAAGCCCGTTTCTTCATCTTTTATTACATCAATGAGATTATTATCGAACTTAGCAAAAACGACCAATTTTGCTGCCATTGCTTCCATATAGGTAAGGCCTTGTGTTTCACTCAAAGAGGCTGAAGCAAAAATATTTCCTAATTGATAGTGTTGTGGAACAAGTTCAGGATTAACGCCGCCTGTAAATATCACATTATTAGAAATATTAAGTTCGTCAGCTAAAGATGATAAATCACTTATTGCAGGCCCATTGCCGACTATTACAAACTTAGTTTTAGTTGATGGATTATGTTTTATAAAATGTGCATATCCGTGAATTAATGTTTCAATATTTTTCTCTTTTGCGACTCTACCTAAATATAAAAAGACAAAATCATCTTTTGAAATGCCATATTTTTTTCTGAGTGACTCGACTTTACTTGATGAAATATTTTTAGGGGCAAAACGTGAGAAGTCGATTCCTGTTGGAACAACATTAATAAATATATCAACACCAATTGAACGCATGTAGTCTTTTGTTTTCAAACTAGGAGTAACGAATTCATTACATACATCAATAGAAAGTCTTGCCCACCATTGTACTGCTGCACGCGCAAATCTATCGAATCTGCCTTTAGTCACGTAATGTGTATAATCTTCGTACATCGTATGATAAGTGTATACCATTGGTATAGAATATTTCTTTATAAGATATCTGCCAAAAATACTTAAACCAATATCAGTTTGTATATGCATCACATCAGGTCTAAATTTTAGTATTTCTTCTTCTACCTTTCTATTTAATGGATTAATCATTTTATAATCGTAAATTCCCTTTATTTTAGTACCAGGAATCCGAATTATTTCGTCAGTTATTAGCAATTTATTGTTAAAAGGATTTGTAGTACATACCAAAACATTATGGCCATTTTTTCTCATTACAGTAGCAAGTGTATGTGTAGAAGTAGCAACACCATTAATTTCTGGTGGGTAAGTGTCAGTAAATAAAAGAATGTTCATAATTATATAGAAATGTTTGTCCAGTCATCAGGATCTGTATCTTTTGACTTGGCTTTTTTCTCCTTTTTCGGTTTTTTATCCTTAACTTTTTTCATTTTCTTAATTTCGTTGTCTTCGTTCAAATCAACCATTTTTTTAGCTTCAATTATATTATTTTCAACAGATGGCTGATCATCAATGTTATTTAAGAGTAATGCTTCAGCCGCTTCTTTTTCTTTTACTCTTTTTTGTATTTCTTTCAAACCTAAGCGTTTTGTCTCGTATAATGTATCACTTGAACTCTTCCGAATTTCATAAGTTTTGAGTTGAATATCAATAAATGTAGCTCTTGTAGATAATAATGCCTCTTCCTTCGGTGACGCTTTATAAAATGCACTGACCATTCCAGTAACTAATATAACAAGATAGTAAGTTGCACTTCGCCAAATGATTTGTGATGCGTTTCTAATTGCTTCAGTTCTATAGAAATCTCCAAACAACTGTGCAAAGAAAAGTTCGCTAACACCTGCAAGACCAGGAGTTGGTATAAGGCCTGAAACCATTTGATGATAAGCTGAAATAAAAGCAGCATCAAAGAAACTAGCTACACTAAGATTGCCGCCTGACATTTCTCCAGTAATTTCGTTTAGACCATATCCATCAAAAGCAATTCCAGCAAACCATGGTATTGAAAATCTTAGAAGTAATATAATCAAAAATAATAAGATAATCAAAACTGTAACAGGTACATTTGATTGAAGTCGTCGCATTTCAATTTTAAAGTTTTCAACTTGTATTCTTAATCTTTCTCTAGTTTTATCGACATTTTTTACAAGTTTAATTTTTCCAAGTAAGCCGACAGCGAATCTCATAATAAAGCTGTGAAATTTACTAGAATATGACATTAAGTATAGCAAACCAATAATTGATGCATTAACTAAGAAACCTAGAATTGTTAACGGCGCTAATGATAATTCTAAGTTAATAAATCCAAGGTCAAAATAAAATGTACCTGCATCAACCATTAAATTAGATTTAAAGATTACGGCAATTATATCAAAGATAATGAGTGCGGTTTGATATAGAATAAACCACATAACCATAATGCTAGCAGCGTTTGATACATCGGCTCCTTGTTTCTTTAATGTATAAACTTGCATTATTTGTCCACCAGTAGCACTAGGTGTAATGCCAGAATAAAACGTTCCTATGGCACTGACTGCTGCACCCTGATAAATTTTATATTTTTTCGTATACAGTCTCATAAATATAAAAACTACAAAACCATCGAGCAAATATGTGACTAAAACTATTCCAACAATCGCAAAAATCATTCCAATATCAGCTGTTGCAAAAGCAGATATAACGCCATCAAAATCTGGAGCCAATGCAAAATATAACGAAACACCAGTGACAATCAACACAAAAGAAATATAGAAAATATATTTCCAAACCTGAGCTCTTTTATTATTAGGATCTTGCTTGGATATTCGCTCTACGGCTTCTATATCAATATTTAAATCTTTTTGCTTCATATCTATCATTTTACCACATTTAAATAATATTATTTAAGTTGTTTTTCAAGGAATAAAAAAAGAGCCAACTCTTGGCTCTATAATAACGGATTGGTGGATTCAACAGGAATCGAACCTGCACAAGTTACCTTACTAGGTTCTAAGCCTAGCGCGTCTACCAGTTCCGCCATGAATCCATGTGGATGGTGCCTTCTAACGGAATCGAACCGCCAACCTACTGATTACAAATCAGTTGCTCTGCCAATTGAGCTAAGAAGGCATATTGGTGGGCCTAAATAGACTTGAACTATCGACCTCACCCTTATCAGGGGTGCGCTCTAACCAGCTGAGCTATAGGCCCGTTATACATAAATAGATAAATCTATTACGCTCATATAATATAACATTCGATTATATACTTTTCAACACATTTTTATTGTAAAACAAAAAAATATTATAAAAATTAATTTCAGAAGTATGTAAAGTAAATAAAAAAGCCGCATCAGCGACTTCTTTATTAAACTTATTAATATTAACGTTTTGAGAATTGTGGAGCTCTACGTGCACCTTTAAGACCGTATTTCTTACGTTCTTTACTTTTAGCGTTACGTGTAAGCATTCCATGTGCTTTAAGAGTTGAACGATCTACTCCTGCTTCAAGTAAAGCACGAGCAATACCTAATCTAATAGCACCAGCTTGTCCAGTAAATCCACCACCTTTAACAGTACATTTAACATCAAAATTTGATTCGTTTCCTGTTAATGTCAATGGTTGACTTAAGTCCATAACTAATGTTGCATATGGCATGTAATCATTAACGTCTTTATCATTAACAATAATTTTACCTTTACCTTTAGTAACGAATACTCTAGCTACTGAGGACTTACGACGTCCTGTACCGTAAAATTGTTCTTTTGCTTTAGCCATGGTTATTACCTCCCAAATCTAAGCTCGAGAACTTCTGGTTTTTGAGCTTCTTGTTCATGTTTGTCACCTTTATATACAAATAATTTTTTGTACATTTGACGACCGAGTCTGCCTTTTGGAAGCATACCCCAAATACATCTTTCAACCATTTCTTCTGGATATTTTTCAACCATTGTACCAGCAGTTCTTGTTCTAAGACCACCAGCATATCCTGAAACGTTGTAGTATTTTTTATTTTGTAATTTTTTGCCTGAAAGTCCTACTTTCTCAGCATTAAGCACTATTACATAGTCACCACAATCTACGTTAGGTGTATATGTTGGCTTGTTTTTGCCCATAAGGACAATCGCTACTTCTGAAGCAAGTCTACCTAATGGTTTGTCTGTTGCATCAATGACGTACCATTTACGTGTAATTGTTTCATTTTTAGCTATCGTTGTTTGACGTTGCATATTTTTTCTCCTTCATTACAAACAGTAATCTTACCGGGACTACATATTTAAGCAATTTCAGCAATATTAATAATATATTATTACAAGCATTATGTAAAGAACTTTTTAAAATATTGCTTATTAGTTTAGTTCAACGTTGTGATGAACTTTCTGTACATCTTCAACTTCATCTAACATATCGAGTAATTCGATAAATTTTGTGTATTCTTCGCTTGTTGTATCCATTGTAATATATTCATTAGGAATCATTGCAATTTCACTTTCTTCAATCTCGCTAATTCCAGAGTTTAATAACACATCTTTTGCATGAGCTAACGAAGTTGGACTGACATATGCATCAATGTACTCATCTTCTTGCTTAACTTGTTGTACATCAACATCACCTAAAATTAATATTTCTTCAATTTCATCAGGTGTATGACCCTTCAATGTAATAATTCCATATTCAACAAAATTAAAACTTACACTTCCTAGTCTTCCACCTTTTTTGTTTATAGCTGTTCTTACGTCGGTTAAAGCTCGATTAACATTGTCACTTAGAGTATCAACAATAACTAAACTGCCACCTGGTCCAAAAGCTTCATATCTACCTTGAATATATACCTCAGCACTACCACCTTTTGCTTTATTAATTGCACGTTCAATAACATCCTTTGGACATGTTTTCCTATATTTATCAATTACCGATCTTAATGCTAAATTGCTAGCTGGATCTGGAGTTCCGTTTTTTGCAGCCATGTATATTTCTTTAGACGCTCTTTGATATATAGCTGATTTTTTCTTTGCGCTTGCAGCCATCGATGCTGCTCTAACTTCGAAATGTCTTCCCATAATATTTACCTCTTTTTGTAATAATTGCTATCAAATTCAAACTCTTTGATAACATCTAACTTACATTCAATAATTATATTATTAATTGTATTTATTGTAAACTCATCAATTTTAAAATCAGACGGACTGTGTGCATCTACTCCAATCACCACTTTACACTTTGAATCCCCTACTAGTCTCCAAAAATTCTTGTTAGGATAATGAAATTCGCTATCAGTGCCGTGCATGAAATGTCTATTTCTGATATGCGCTAAATTTAGCTCTAATGGAACATTATTCGCTTCTGATGCAGCAATAATTTTTCTTGCAGCATCTTCAGTATATTCATCCCATTTTCCATAAAAATATATCATTAGATCTGGATGAGCAACATAAAGAAATAATTTTGACTCAATCGCTTTTACTACCTTGTTAGCGTAAATTTCAACATTATCGATTTGGTTAGTAAACCACCTTAAACTACCATCTAAATGCTCATATAAATGATTACCTAGTATTAAATATTGAATTTTTTCACTTTCTAATAAATAGCGATATAACTGCTCATACTTTTCAAAATATTCTGCTTCAAATCCAATATTTATTTTAATAAAACTACTATATTTATCTCTAAGTTGTGATAAGGAGCTAACATAATCGTCTAAAAGAACATAGTCTCCTCGCATATATGGGTCATAGACATTTGGTAGGAATATATGATCTGA
>CAYJLA010000011.1:0-17326 GCA_964371305.1 uncultured Staphylococcaceae bacterium
AGAAATTACATACTATGAACTTTTAAATCTTCACGACTCAAACACTGAATTTATTCTTGCACTTGGTACACCTGGATGCCATGCATGTACTGATTTTGGCCCTATACTTTCTGAATATATTAAAAATACAAACACTTTAATATATTATTGGTCTGTAATCCCTGATGCTGGTTTAGAATTAATAAGCAAGTATCCCGATGTATATGATTTATCTTTATCAACACCGTCCATATACTTTATAAAAGGAGACCAACTCATTCTTAATTCCAACAGAAATTTTTTCAATAGTTCGGCAAGTTTAACTAATTATATGTCTACAAAAGTTACAGAAGCATCTATATATAGTTATTCAAATCAAATAACATTTATTGATAATTTAGCTAAGACTACTGACGAAGAATTGATATATTTCTACGACTTAGATGATGTAAATAGTATAGAGTTATTTAACGCACATATTATGCCCCTTGCAAAAAATAGCTCTAAGAAATTGAGTTTATTTGAAGTCAGCAGATTAAATGATGAAGAAGTAGGACAATTAACGAGTAATTTTGGATTAAGTGAAATAAGTAACTCCACACTATACACATGGGATAATAACATTAATAAATCGATTGACCTTAATGATGCTAGCGATGCTGAAATAGATGAAATTTTAAATAATTTATTTTGATTTTTCTAGCACAAACTCAGAAAACTCTAATGCTTTGTTTAATTCTTTAAATTTAGCATAATAATATTTATTTCCTAAAATATCACTTAATATAGCAGGATTTCTACTAGTCACTTCTATATTGTCGTGGTATCGATCATAAATCTGTTTTTCATCATTTTTATAATTAAATCTATCTCTCATACAAACTGCAATAGCGATAAATTTTTCTTTATTAAAATCTACTGTTGTTTGATTTGTCATCATCACTTCAGCATATATGTCATACACAGATAAGCTTTCCCCATAATCAATTAAGTCAGGAGTACTTCCACCAGGTGGACGCATATTACATTCAAGTGCAACAAAATCGCCTTTTCTTGCAAGTCCAATTTTATCAACACTTAATCTAAAAAATTCTATATGAAAAAATCTATTCTTCACTCCAAATTCTTTTATTATTTTTCTGCCATAGCTTTCTAAAGAACCTTTGCTGAATGGATTATTATAGTATATAAAATCTAATTGTTCTTTTAACACTACATCCAGTGGCGTTGGAAAATGATCAACAGAATAAAAAACCACGTCTCCATTATCATTAGAAACGCCGTCGAAAGATACAATTTCACCTTCTAAATATTCTTCAATAATATAATCATTTGTGGTGATATTTTCAAAAAATACTTGCAATTCGTAGCTATTATTTATTTTTTTAGTTTGTTTTGCACCAACTCCTATTTGTGGTTTAATAAATATCGGATAACTTACTAACTCAGCAAATTCACATGCTTTTTCATATGTAGTTAATGGACAGTATCTTGCGATACAAACGCCCGCCTTTTTAAAATATTTTTTCATTTCAAGTTTAGAAACAAATTTTAATACATCTGTAAATTTAATACCGCTTGAAATATCGAAATGTTCTCTAAGTTTGGAATCTGATACTAACCAGTGTTCATTGTTACTTTCAAGAAAGTCAACCTTACCATACTTGTTTTGAAAATAATTAACACCCATAATGAGTTGATTTATATCTTCCATATTATTTACAACATAATAATCATCTAAGGCATTTTTCAATCTTTCATGCAATTGGTAATGTGGACAATCTCCAATCCCTAAAACTCTAAAACCAACCTTTTTTAAACTCTCAGCAAACTTAAAATATCTTGTAGGAAAATTAGGCGAGATAAATATAAAGTTTCTCATTCCCCTATTCACCTTTTTCAAATAAAGCGAGTCGAACATCCGCTCTAGCTATTGCATTTTTAGCACGTTCTATATCTTTTTCTTGAGGATGTTCTAAGTATTCAAGTGCTCTAGTTTTTGCACGCTTAGCACGTTCAAAATCAATACTCTCTTTCTTCTCTATTTCATGAGTAGAAATTATTATATAATCTTTCGTTACATTTATGAAACCACCAAATATAGCAAAAGAATGAATTTTTCCATCAATATTAATATTAAGCGGAGATGGCAAAATTATTGAAATCATTGGTGTATGCTCAGGTAAAATAGTAATATAACCTGTCAATAATTTAATATTAATTTTTTCCACTTCATTATCGAAAAAAACAGAATTTGGAAGTAATATTTTAAGCTTAATTTTCATCACTTTTCGCCTTAATTAAAACATCTTCAATAGTTCCAACATATAAGAAACAGTGCTCAGGTACAGTATCATATTTACCAGATAAAACTTCTTTAAACGAATGAATGGTTTCCTTTAATGGAATGTATTTACCTGGGTTACCACTGAACTGTTCAGCGACAAAGAATGGCTGTGATAAGAAATTTCTAATCCTTCTAGCTCTTGCAACAATCGCTTTATCTTCTTCACCAAGTTCATCTATACCAAGAATAGCGATTATGTCTTGTAATTCTTTATATCTTTGCAAAATAGATTGCACGCTTCTGGCAACTTCATAATGTTCTTGTCCAACAATATTTGGATCCAATACATTTGATGTTGAATCTAGTGGATCAACCGCTGGATATATACCAAGTGCTGCAGTGTTTCTATCTAATACCGTTTTGGCATCTAAGTGAGAGAAAGTAGTTGCAGGGGCTGGATCTGTAAGGTCGTCAGCCGGCACATAAATTGCTTGAACAGAAGTAATTGAACCATTAATAGTAGATGTAATACGTTCTTGTAATTGTCCCATTTCTGTGGCGAGAGTTGGTTGGTAACCAACAGCCGAAGGCATTCTTCCTAACAAAGCACTAACTTCACTACCTGCTTGTGTGAATCTAAAAATATTATCAATAAATAACAAAACATCTTGATTTTTAACATCTCTAAAGTATTCAGCCATTGTAAGCGCAGACAAAGCTACTCTCATTCTTGCTCCAGGCGGCTCATTCATTTGCCCAAAGACTAATGCTGTTTTCTCTAAAACTCCACTTCCCTTCATTTCATAATATAAATCGTTACCTTCTCTACTTCTTTCTCCAACACCGGCAAAAACAGATGTACCAGATTGTTCAGTAGCTATGTTACGAATTAATTCTTGTATTAAAACGGTTTTTCCAACACCTGCTCCTCCAAATAAACCGACCTTTCCGCCTTTTAAATATGGACAAAGTAAGTCGATAACTTTAATTCCTGTTTCAAGGATTTCTTTTGAAACGTTTTGTTGTTTAAATAATGGAGGTTCTCTATGAATAGGCATTTTACTTTTTTTAGTTAGTTCTTTTTTTCCATCAATAGCATTTCCAAGCACATTAAACATTCTGCCTAGAGTTTCATCACCTACTGGTACTGATATCGGCTTAGTTGTATCGATAACTTCTATACCTCTTGATAAACCCTCAGTTGGTCCCATTGCAACACATCTAACGACATCGTCTCCAATATGTTGAGCAACCTCTACAACAAGCGTTGTTTCGTTAAAATGTATATCTAAGGCCGTTAGTAAAGATGGTAAATGTTTGTCATCAAATCTAACATCAACAATCGGCCCTACTACTTGAACAACTTTTCCTTTGCTTATATTTGTATTCATAATTCCTCCTTAAAAGTTAGATCCACTAACCACTTCATTTATTTCTTGTGTAATTGCCGCTTGTCTTGCTTTGTTATACATGATACTCAATTTATCTAACAAGTCATCAGCATTATTATTGGCGTTTTCCATAGCTCTTCTACGGGATGACTGTTCGCAAACTGTTGATTCTAAAATTTTATTATATAATAAGGCATCAACGTATAATGGTAATGCACCTTCTATAATCGAATCGACATCCGGTTCAAACAACGGTGTTTTAAATTTATCTAGATTGTCATTTCTTACTACATAAGGTAATAATTGTATTAATTCAGGATTATTAATAAGTGAATTAATATATTTTGTATATATCAAATTTACTGTTGAATATTTTCCGCTATTAAATGATTTAAAAACATAATTACCTAATTTCTTAATGTCAGCAAAATCAACATTTTTTGCTGTAAAAACATATGTGTCATTTAAACTATTATACTCATGTTTATAATGTGAGAAACCTTTATCTCCTACAACAATTAGATCTTCATTTTCCTGAATGTTCTTCTTAACGAAACTGTAAATATCACTATTATATGACCCGCATAATCCTAAATTAGAAGTTACAATAATATTTAAAACATGTGTATTCTCGTTTTTTTGCACATATTCTTCTGCTTTATACAAATATAATCTATCAAGTAAATCTAAAATACCATTAGTGTACTCATTGGAAGAATTAAAAACATCCTTAAACTTCTTCAATTTAACAGTAGCTATTAATTCCATTGCATTTGTTATTTTTTGAGTATTTTTAATAGATTTTATTCTTGTTTTTGTTTTATTAATTTCAAATGACATATACTATTTCTTCTTTTTAATGTTTATATAATCTTTAATTACTTGTGTTAATTGTTCCTTATTATCGTCTGTTAAATCTTGTGTTTTAATAATAGAATTTAAAATTTGTTTATGAGAACTTTGGATGTGAGAACAAATATCTTTAATCATAGGCCTTACTTCTTTTAACTCCATTTCATCTAAAAATTTATTTTTAACAATGAATAATTCAATTACTTGCATATGAACAGGAAGTGGAGAATACTGACTTTGTTTTAAAGATTCCATTAGAACTGCACCATGGGCAAGAATCTTTTTAGTACCTTCTTCAAGATCACTACCAAATTGAGAGAACGCTTGTAATTCACCATATGTAGCAAGATCAATCTTAAAGCTGGAAGCAACTTTTTTCATCGCTTTAATTTGAGCATTACTACCAACTCTAGATACAGAAAAACCGCTATCAACAGCAGGTCTTTGACCAGCGTTAAATAAATCAGTAACTAAAAATATTTGCCCATCCGTAATAGATATAACATTTGTTGGAATATATGCAGAAATATCACCCGCTTGGGTTTCAACAATAGGCAAAGCAGTAATTGATCCGCCGCCGTTTGCTTTATTTAATTTACAAGCTCTTTCAAGCAATCTTGAATGTAAGTAAAAAACATCACCTGGATATGCTTCTCGTCCCGGAGGTCTCCTAAGTAATAGAGATAATGCTCTATAACTAACAGCATGTTTACTTAAATCATCAAAAATAATTAATACATCTTCTCCTTTGGATAACCATTCCTCGGCCATAGCCATACCTGCATATGGAGCTATATATTGTAATGGAGCAGATGATGAAGCACTTGCATTCAAAATAACAGTATATTCTAATGCATTATGTTCACGTAACTTGCTTACTAACGAAGCAACAGAAGAGTTTTTTTGTCCTATCGCTACATAAATACACTTAACATTGTTGCCTTTTTGGTTAATAATTGTATCTAATGCAATAGCAGTCTTACCAGTTTGTCTATCGCCGATAATTAATTCTCTTTGCCCTTTTCCGATTGGAATAATGGCATCAATGACTTTTATTCCTGTTTGCAGGGCTGTATTAACAGATTCTCTTTCCATTACTCCTGGAGCGATGTTTTCTACTGGCCTAGTGTTCTTATATTTAATACTTTCACCACCGTCTATTGCATTACCAAGACTGTCAACTACACGACCTAATAACCCATCTCCAACAGGAACAGCCACTACTTGTTTAGTTCTAGTGACTTTATCACCTTCTTTAATTAGATTATCGCTACCAAGTAAAGCAACACCAACTGCATTTTCTTCCAAGTTCATTACCATTCCATAAACGTTATTCGGAAAAAGAAGTAATTCTCCTAACATACACTTATCTAAACCAAATACTAAAGCAATGCCATCACCAATCGACATAACGCTACCGACATCATTGGCTTCAATTTTGTCATCAAAATGTTTAATAAGTTCTTTGATAACGGAACTAATTTCATTAGAATTAATTTTCATATTCTATTTCCTTTCCATTAAATATTTCTTTAATGACACGATTTTATGTTTAACAGATCCATCAAAAATCATATCATCAACTAATATTTTAACCCCTCCAATAAGACTTAAATCTATAACATTGTATAATTCTATCTTACTACCAATCTTTTTCTCAATAACCGATTCAAATTTTTTAACAGTAGCGTTATTAATATTTTCTACTGAATAAATAATACCTTCTTTAACTCCCAATCGCTTATTACACAACGAATTAAACGATTTAAATACCGAAAAAACATTTAAAATTTCATGCTTTTCGACAAGAATTTTGATAAAATTTTTAATGTCCGTAAAACTACTTTTTTCAAAGATTTTATCGATTATTTGAAAACGTTCTTTTAAACTCAAAAAAGCGTTATTCAATATGCTAAGAAGTTTGTTATTTTCACTAAATAACTTGCTAAAAGTTTTAACTTCATCTTGATAGAATTCTACAGCATTATTTTCTACTGCTAGCATATAAAGAGCTTGTGAGTATTTTAAGTATTCTTTTTCCATCACTTTGTTTTAATCACTTTCCAACTCTTTTATAAGACTATCAATTAATTTAGAATTGTCTTTCTTATTAATTTCTCTTTGAAGTATTTTTTCACTAGCGTTAAGTGCAACTTCAACAATCTCATTATTGATGTCTTCTCTAGCTTTTGCAACTTCATTAGCAATCAATATTTTTTGTCTTTCTAACTCGTTTTTAGCATCATCTTTAGCTTTGCTCAATATTTCATTACCAACATTCTCGGCATCTTTTTTTGCTTTGCTTATGATATTATCAGCTTCAATCTTTGAATTTGTTATAGTGTTATCAGCTAATTTATCTTTTTCCTGCGCATTACTTAAAGCTTTTTCAGATTCTTTGATATTATTTTCAACATAGTCTTTTCTCTTTTGAAGTATGTTCTTTACAGGTTTATATAGAAAGAAAAAGAGGACAACAACCAAAATAACAAACGCTAATAGATTAGCTAAAAAACTCCAAAAATTTGGAATCAACTTATCTATAATTGCATTTGGATCAAATGGTTGTTCATCTACCAAAAAGACATTATTAAGTAATATCGAATAAACCATGATAAATTACATCCCTAACATGAAGATGATTAAAATAGCAACTAATAATGAAAAAATACCGCCAGTTTCATCAATGGCCATACCCATAATCATTGTTGAGCGAATTTGTTTCGCTGCATCTGGATTACGCGCAATACCCTCAACTGCTTTTGAAGCGATTAATGCTTCACCGATACATGATAGACCAGCACCGAATATTGCTATTCCTGCCCCTATCGCAACTAAACCTACATCCATAATAAATCTCCTTTCATGAGTTTAAATATTTTCACGCTTAACTGTTCTTGAAGGAAGAATCTCTTCTTCTTCAGGAATTTCTTGAGCGATAAAAAGTGTTGTTAGCATAACAAATACAAGTGTTTGAATTCCACCTGAGAATAAATCAAAGTAAACATGTAAAAATGGCGTAATTATTGGCGCTATAATTAATTCACCTGCGGTACCAGGTATAAATGAGAAAATTAACCCTGATAAACCACCTAATGCCCAATAAACGATAGACATAAGTACCCATCCTGCAATAGCATTACCGAATAATCTAAACGACAATGATAAAATTGGTGCCCACATTGAAATTAAGTTTACTGGTAAAAATGGGAAGAACGGTTCAGTATATCTTTTAAAATACCTCAGCCCTTTATATTTGATTGCAGTGAAATGAATCATTAAAAATGTAATAATGGCGAGCCCAAGCGTTGTACCAAGATATGTCATGGGATTAGGAAGACCACTTGCACCTAAAATAAATGACAACAAAATAAAAACAGCTAAACTTAACGCATAACCACCAAAATCTTTATAATTTTTTCCTAGTATATCATAAGTAAAATCATCAGCATATTGAACCATCCATTCAAGAGCTACCATAATACCTCTTGGTTTTTTCAATGGGTCTATTTTCCGAATAAAGAAATGTACTATCAATACAAAAAGACACACAATCAGCATAATGATAATGCTCATTATTGCTTCACCACTTAAATCAAAAACCCAAAAGTCTTTAAATAAATCATTCATAATAATTATTCGCCTTTTAGAAAAGCCATATATAAGGCCTGAGTTGGTAGAAAAGCAATTGTGCAAGTAATTACGCTCCAATTGAATATTTCAAAATTCATAACGAATTGAAAAACTGCAAGTAATACCATTGATCCAAACATTAGTACAAAACGAAGTATATAGCATAAATAAAATAATCCTGCATTAGAGTTTTCTGGAAGCAAATACTTGGTTCCTTGTAGCAATAAAATAATTAATAAAAAATTAACTAGGACGCCGGCAACCCAACCTATAATAGATCCATATTGTGCCATTGGAATACATACGGCTAAAATAATTATTAATCCAATAATTCCTATAATGCTACTCGACACAATTATTTTTTTCTCGTTATTAAATGTTTTAAACTTATTTAACATATCATAATTCTAGCCCTCGAAGAGGACAATGTCAAATAAATCAAATATTATAATATTTGTTTTAAACACTTGTTAATAAAAGCTAAAGAAGTAAAAAGCATTCCGTTTGGAATGCTTTTGTTCGGTATAACTATTTTACTAAATATTTTTTTAATTGAGCAGTTTTGATAATGCCGTTTTCATATACAATATCAATTCCACCTTCTATTAATGGTTCACAATAATCTCTGAATTCTTGTGTCATGCATGTCTTATCATAAATCATTGAAAATGGTACTGTTCTTTCTGCGTTTGCAATTTTTGAAATATCTTCGAGAAAATACTCAGCTTTATATGGTCTTGAAGATAATCTTCTAATAGCAACCATTTGCCCTGTTTGTCCTTTAAGTGCTTGTTGAACAGCGAATTCAGAACATTTGATCGCTTCTTCGTGATCAACTCTTGAAATCATTATAGCGTCACTTCTTTGAACCAAAGATAATTCAATAGATCTAGTTGGTAAATCAAGTCTATGTTCGACGATTTTAGCTAAATCATCAGCCGCTCCACCAAGTTGAATATGTCCAAAGCCATCAACTCTTGCTGCTGAAGTATCTCTTTCGAATATTATACCTTCAGATATAGCAACGATACAATGACCTTTTCTTTCATATGTATATTTAACATCCTTTAAGAACTGTTCGGTGTCAAATGTATTTTCTGGCAAGTAGATGAAGTCTGGTCTATTACCTTCAGGTAATAAATCAACTGCCGCAGTCAACCATCCAGCATTTCTACCCATAACTTCGATAATAAATACTTTCCCTTTTTTATAGCAGCTTGCATCAATGCAAACTTGTTTTACATTGTTAGCAACAGACTTTGCAGCACTACCAAAACCAAGCGAATGATCAGTACAAGCTAAGTCGTTGTCAATTGTTTTTGGAACACCAATAATTTTAATATCAACGCCTTTTTCTGCAAACATGAGTGATAACTTATGACATGTATCCATAGTATCATTGCCACCATTAATGAATACATAACCAATATTATGTCTTTCTAATGTTGCAAGTATTCTTTCATATAATGGATCATGGAAATCTTTAGGTAATTTAAACCTTGTTGTAC
The DNA here is from genome assembly GCA_964371305.1 of uncultured Staphylococcaceae bacterium. GTDB lineage: Bacteria > Bacillota_I > Bacilli_A > RFN20 > CAG-826 > CAYJLA01. The sequence goes on from CAYJLA010000011.1 coordinate 9,651, forward strand.
CTAAAGCGGCACCTGGAGTTTGTTGTAGTAATTCAATTGTTTCATGTGTTTCTTTGTTTAAATCAATTAAATTATTATCGATCAATCCTTCGATTCCGTGAAGCGAACCGTATATATTATCGATTTTATCGCTGTGATCTTGAGCTTCCTTAATTGCACCATAAAGTGAAGTGTTAATTACTGCAGTAGGACCACCGCTTTGAATGTAGACCATTGACTTTTTCATTTTAATTCTCCTTGTTTTATTTAATAATAAATAACATTTAACATAATAGCACTTATAAATAATAATTCAATAACAACATTATTTTTTTATCATCGCATACGCGTATATTATTAATAAAGATAACTTTACATTGTCTTTAATTTTATAGTATTATTATTTGTGAGAGGTAAAAATAATATGTCATTTACACTAAAATTTTTAAACAAAGAAGTTATTTGTGAAAAACCTACTAAATTGTCAAATTTAGTAAAAAACGAGGAGAAAAAATACGTATGTGCATTAGTCAATAATCGTGTTTGGGACTTAAATCACGAAGTCTCTACTGATGCAGAAATTGAATTTTTAGATTTAACAAACTCAGATGCAGTTAAAATTTATGAAACATCGCTAAGATACTTATTTGCGATGGCATTCAAGTTAACTTATCCGAAATTAAACATAAGATATTCATACAATGTTTCTCGTACAATATATATTCAAATATTGAATAAAGAAGTTCGTGCTGATAACACGATGATTAATACTTTAAACAAAGTCGTTAAGGAATTAGTTGAGAGAAATATTCCTTTTAACAGAATGCTAGTATCAAAAGAAGAAGCTAAAAAAATCTATGAAAAAGTGGATGAGGCAGATAAACTTGCTGTTTTAGATTTCAGACCAGAAGATAAAGTTCATTTTTATGAATGCGATGGTTATATGAATTATATGTACGGCTTGATGGTGCCATCAACCGGATACTTAAAAGACTATAGAATTAGATTATATTCACCTGGTATTGTCATTCAATATCCAAGAGCTGAAGAAAAAGGACAAATTCCTGCTTTTGAAGACGCACCAACTTTTGGAAAAACTTTAAAAGAAAGTCATGTATGGGCCAAAATCACTGGATCAGATTCAGTATGTGGTATTAACCAACACATTTTAAAAGATGGTATTGTTGAATTTATCAATATATGCGAAACAAGACACAACAGAATGCTTTCTGAATTAGGTGATGAAATTTTAAGAGATATTGATTCAATCCGCTTAATTTGTATTGCCGGTCCTTCTAGCAGTGGTAAAACAACTTTCTCTAATAGATTAAAAGTTGAATTATTATCAAGAGGCATCAAGCCAGTTAGACTTTCAATCGATGATTACTATATGCCAAAAGATCAAGCTCCTAAAGATGAAAATGGTGACCCTGATTTAGAGTCAATTTATGCACTTGATGTAGAATTATTTAATCAAAATATGATTGCCTTGATTAATGGTGAAGAGGTCGAACTTCCTAAGTATGATTTCAAACAAGGAAAGCGCGTAAAGGGAAAATTATTCAAAGTTGCAGATAATCAGCCAATTATTATCGAAGGTATTCATGCCCTCAATGAGGAACTTACTAAGTATATTCCTAAACACCAAAAGTATAAAATTTACATTGCTCCACAAGCACAGATTAATTTAGATAATCATAACCCTATTTCTATTACGGATTTAAGACTACTTAGAAGAATGGTTAGAGATTTCAAATATCGTAATTCATCAGCAGAGGAAACAATGTCAATGTGGCCTAGTGTTAGACGCGGGGAATTTAAATGGATATATGACACACAAGAAGGTGCAAATTATGTTTTTAATTCAATGCTGTCATATGAATTATGTGTAATGAAAAAATACGCTACACCATTACTATCTCATTTTGAAAAAACTAATCAATATTTCCCAGTTGCCGAAAGATTGATAAGGCTTCTGAAATACTTTATAGATATGCCTGATGAGTGGGTACCATGTAATTCGTTGATTAGAGAATTCATTGGTGGAAGTTGTTATCACGACGCAGACTAAAATTAAAAAAACTAGCGAATCGCTAGTTTTTTTGTTGCTTTTTGTAGTTTAGTTTTAGGTTTACGAGGTTTGCAGCTAGTATCGGATAGTATATTTCCCTCATTTCTATAAACCTCTCACACAATTCTTTATCTACACTTTTTATATAAATTTTATGAAATATATCATCTAATCTAATGAGAGATTCATATAAGTTTATAAGTGTGATTAATTGGAAGTAATTTTTTCTTGAATATATAAGTAGCGGACTTCCGTGTGCTATTTCGCTAGACATTTCATATGTTTTTGAATATGAACTTAAGTTAGCTAATTTTTCTAGTCCATCTCTAAAATTTAGTTTGTATTCAGGTTCAACAAAGTTTGGTAAAGCGAACATCCACCCATACTCAATATATTTCTTCATGTCTTTACTTTTGAGATTATGGCTGCGCATATTTTCTTTTATCTCTTCAAAAATACTGTCAGTTTTCACTTTATCAAATTGTTTTCTAAACGCCATAGAATATTCCATATGTTTTAAATATTTCGATAAAACTTCTTTGCCGCCGTAAAACAATACTCTTAAAATACATTCAGTTTCGTGCAGGGTTCTCCAAGTGGAAAATGCCTCAGTTGCATATCCATTTACAAGTAAAGAAATAACACATTGCGAAATGTTTAATCCTTTATTTAATACATCCACTACTAAAGTTCTTTGCGGTGTGTTTTGATGGAAATTTATTAGTGCACTTTGCATAAAATTAATATAAACACTCGGGGAGGAAATTAATGGAGAATACTTGTTTGCATGTATTGTATTTTGAACTTTTAAGTGTTCATTCGAAATATACTTATCAAGGGATAAAGAAGATAATTTATTAAAATACGCATCACTATGCTCTAAAGATGCAACATTTTCGGCGTTAGCACTAGTTTCTACCGCATATATGTGTTCATTGACAATATACATAATTAAAGTGTTGTGATTTAACAAATCGCTTGTAGCAACGTTATCTGATAACTTAATATTATTTGAAGACATTACACACTCATTGTAAACATTATACAAAAACCTGTAGTTAAGGTTTTCAATATTAAATAGTGCTCTTAGTCTTTGTTCAAATAATTCATATTTTAATATTTTATTCATTTTCTTCCCTTTCGTTCATTGCGTACATTTTACTTGCAGCAACAGCATTTTTCCATCCATTATAATACTTATTAATAATGTTTTTTTCTAAAATTGGGGAATACGTTGTTTTGTTATTGTTATTTTTTACAATTTCTTCAATACTAGCAAACATTCCACATTTTAATCCAGCTAAATAGAATGCTCCAAGTGCAGTTGTCTCTAGACAAGAAGCAACATAAACATCGGTTTGCAGCAAATCACTTTGAAATTGCATCAACATTTTATTTACTGAAGCACCACCATCAACCATTAATGAAACGATGTTGCTACTTGATTCACTTTCCATAGCACTAATAACATCCTTGCATTGATAAGCAATTGATTCTAACGACGCTCTAACAATATGTTTATAACTACTTCCTCTAGATAAACCAAAAATAGACCCTCTAACTTTTTCGTCCCAATACGGTGTTCCAAGACCAACAAAAGCCGGAACAAAGTAAACTCCTTCGTTGTTTGTTAACTCTAATGAAATTTTTTCAGTATCAGAAGGAACTTTTATTATCATCAATTCATTTCGAAGCCATTCGACTACTGCTCCACCAATGAATACACTTCCCTCTAAAGCGTAAGTTATATTACCATCAAGTCCATATGCAATCGTTGTTAGAAGACCATATTCGCTTAACAATGGTTTTTCACCAATATTCATCAACATAAAACAGCCTGTACCATATGTATTTTTCAACATACCTTTTTCGAAACACTTATGACCGAACAAAGCACTTTGTTGATCTCCGCAAGCAGCTAATATTTTAATATTGTTATTGAAGAATGTAGCTATGCCAAAATCATAACTGGATTCGACAACTTTAGGCAAAATAATTTTTGGAATATCAAATAATTTTAATAGTTCATCATCCCATTCTTTTGTAAAAATATTATATATCATTGTCCTTGAAGCATTCGTAATATCGGTATAATGCGATTTTCCCTCAGTCAACTTATATATTAACCATGTATCGATTGTTCCAAACATTAGTTCACCCTTTTCAGCTCTTTTCTGACCATCAGGTATACTATCAAGTATGTATCTTATTTTTGAGGCCGAAAAATATGAATTTAATAATAATCCAGTTTTTTGATGTATGAAAGTTTTCTTATCTGTGTATTTCTTTATGATGTCTTCTGTTTGTCTAGACTGCCACACTATAGCATTACAAACTGGTATACCAGTATTTTTATCCCATATTACCGTGGTTTCTCTTTGATTGGCTATTGCAAAACATTCTATATCATCATGAGTTTTTGAACATCTAATTAAAGCTTCATTAATGCAGTCGACTACTGAAACATAGATTTCTAATGCATCAACTTCAACCCAAGATGGTTTTGGAAATATACAAGAAACACCACGCTGAGCTTTACTAATTATTTCACCGTTCTTATTAAAAATTATAGCACGAGTAGAAGTTGTTCCTTGATCTATTGAAATAATATAATTTTTACAACTCATCTCGCTGTACCTAAAAGCTTTTCTATGTCTTGAACTTCTTTTAAAATGTCTTTAGTTAAAACTTCACATCCAGTTTCTGTTACAACAATGTCATCTTCAATTCGAACACCAATTCCTAACTCTTTAAAATAAAGTCCTGGCTCAACAGTAATAACGTTATTTACTTCTAGTGGTTTGCTGCGTATACAAGCATCATGCGTATTTAAACCTAAATGATGTGATACTCCATGGAAATAATGATTAATGATATCTTCCTCTTTTTCAATTAATTTATGACGTAAGCATTCTCCGGTAAGGTATTCTTTTGCAATTTTTTGCAATTCATCAAGAGTCTTACCTGGTTCAACATATGAAATAACTAATTTATTACAATCTAATACAATTTGATATATTTTTCTTTGTAAATCGCTATACACTTTACTAGAAGGAAATGTTCTACTGACATCAGAACAATATAAATTATATGAAGCTCCTAAATCAACAAGTATAAGTTGATTATCATCAATAACGCTATTTAACTCAGTATAATGAAGACAAGCTGCATTCTCTCCTGTTGCTACGATAGTTTGAAATGCTAAAGTTCTTTGTCCGTGTGACTTAACATATAACTCAAAACTGTTAGCTAAATCATACTCTCTTCTCCCAGGTTTTATACTGCTCATCAGTTGAATTAAAGCATTATCAGTAATCTTAATAGCTTCTTTTAATTGTTCAATCTCAAACTTGCTTTTGACCATTCTTAATTCAACAATCATTTCGAAACAATCAATGATATTTAAATGTTTATAAGACTTTGAAAAGTTTCTTGCGTAATTCTTAGTATATAGTTCATCGCCAATTTTAATTTCTTCTGAAAGATCAAAATATGCTGTACTAACTTCGCCGTATAAAAACTTGTCTTTATCCACTATTTCATCCAATTTAACGAGTAATGAATTAGTAAATAAAATGTTTTTAATGCCGGAAGTTAATGTTGCTTCATCGCTAGTTAATCTTTTTCCTGTCCATTTTTCTTTTAACTCATTAAACTCATCAATAAATAAAAATTCTTTTTGTTCTCCAGAAGTTTTAACCAAAATTAATACGCTATTATCTTGATTTATTCCGGTCAAATAGTAAAAATTTCGATTAACAGAAAATGGATAGTAATCGTCTGCGGTCCTGATTTTTTCAACTCCTGCATAAATAATCATGACTGAATTATCAGACATCTTATCAATAATTTTTTGTCTTCTTTTGCTAAATTCTATTGAACTCATAATAGCGTCCTCTCTTTAGTCATCTTAATAGCGGTGACTTTTGTGTCCCGTATTATAAAATTCCATTCATTTTCGATATAATACGGTAAAAATATATCTACTCTTATTATATCACTATAAGTGATGTTTTCAATAATATACCCTTTTCTTTCGCAATAATTTTTTACGATATCGACCATATTATACTCTATGTTGAATGTAATCAACGTTCCTTCAACTAAATCAAAGAATTTCGTATTTTTAATGCATTCTGTAGCCGAATAAACATATGTCCTTAATAAACGTCCTGATCCAAGTTGTATTCCGCCATAATACCTTACTACAACTAGTAAAACATTATTTATTTTTTCCTTGATAAGTATGTTTAATAAAGGTTTTCCAGCGGTTCCGTGAGGCTCTCCATCATCAGAAAATTTGATATATTCATCAATTTTGCATGCAAAACAATAATGCGTTGCTTTTGGGTAATTGTGCTGTACATTTTTTAATTCTTCATTGAGTTGTTCTATTTTTTTAATCGGAATTATCAAACAAATGAACCTTGATTTTTCTACTGATAATTCATTTTTGTATATTTTATCTGGAGTTTTCATAATAAAACATTATACCACTTTTAATAATTATTATATAATAATTACAAATGAGAAAAATAATTTGTCCAAAATGTAAATATTGTAACGAAAATGATGCAACAACGTGTGTTGATTGTGGTAACAATATTCGAGGATTAATTTATGATGACTCAAATATACTTGATTTAAACAATCATCCTATTTTTAAAAACTGGACATCATTACTTTTATTTTTTATGGGATTTGCTTATGGTGGCATATTAATAATCAGTTTACTAGTTGAGGCACTTTTATTTTTTGTGCCAGATGGCAATTACATTTTCATCTCTGCATTAAACAATTTTCTAATTTATTTCATATTGGCTTTGGTTTTTGTCTTTGTATTAGGTAAAACTTATATAATTAAATTACTGTCAACTTTTCTAAATAAAAGGGTAGTTTTGTATGGAGTGATTTGTGGAATTTCAGTTATTTTTAGTGCGATTATTTACAATATAGTAATACAACTTTCTGGAGTAAGCATAACTGATAATCAAAATCAGACCATTATAGAACAAATCATTATTGCTTTTCCGTTTGTTGCCTTTTTAATAATTGTAATTCTAGGCCCACTATGTGAGGAAATTACCTATCGTCTAGGTTTGTTCAGTTTTATTTACGAAAAAAATAAGTATTTAGCCTACATTATAACTTTAACTATCTTTGGTCTAATTCATTTTTCTTTCGACCAACAAACGATAGTAAATGAATTAATTAATCTTCCTATATATTTAATTTCAGGTTTTATATTTTGTTTTACATACCAAAAATATGGTTTTGCGGCTGCATTAATCGGACATTCATTTAACAATTTATATTCATTTGTAGTACAATTTATTTAGATATGAATCAACTTAACGATATTAAACATCTAAGAATCAACAGTTTATGGCTTAAAATATTGGCCGTAATTTTTATGACATTAGATCATATAGGTTATTTCTTAATGACCTACGCCCCTACAACTGATGTTATCGGTAGCCCTGAGTTTTGGGCGGAACCAATGAATGCGACTGGATATATATTTAGAATAATTGGTCGTTTCGCTCTCCCTCTTTTTTGCATTCTTCTTGTAGATGGACTTAATTATACTAAATCCAGAAGTAAGTATTTAGCTAGGCTTGGAATT
>CAYJLA010000011.1:17336-34198 GCA_964371305.1 uncultured Staphylococcaceae bacterium
GGTGCAGGTCCTCTTGGAATTATGATGATTTCAATATTGCTTGTACAGGCAGTACTTAATATTACTGGAATATATAGTCAAGGAAATATATTTATTGACTTATTTGTTGCTGCAAGTTTTATCACTTTAGTTGAACTTAAAAATAATTATAAGTGGTTTGCATTAGTGCCTATGTCTTACATCATCATAAATACAATCGTTGTTTTTTATGAAAGTTATAACTCAATTAGTATTGATTGGTTACCTATGTATTTAAGAAGTGATTATCATATTTATTCATTCTTAATGTTGCTTGCATGCTACTACTGTGTTCCTCTTATCAAAATTTATATAAGAAAGTATTTGATTCAAATAGGTTTAACCTTTGATGAATATAAGACAACAAGTCATTATAGAAGTTTACTGAATATCTTTTGGTCATTAGCAATTTTCTTAGTTACTGGAATAATATATATATTGGCTTACGTTGATCCAAGATTAGACGTCTACACCATGGCGGTGCAATCTTATGCTCTTTTATCAATCGTTTTTGTTTTGTTATATAACGGTATAAAAGGATATACTAATAAAGTAATTCAATATAGTTTCTATATTTATTATCCGTTGCATCTTGTTGTTATATATTTGATATTCTTTATTATTTTTGGTTATTAGTATGTATAACACTTTACATATTTATGCTATTTGAATAATATTTTATTAGATAATAGGAGGATTATATTATGGTTAAATATATCCAATCAATTGAAGAATTTAATTCAGAAATAACTAACGGTACTGTAATAGTAGATTTTTATGCTGACTGGTGTGGACCTTGCAAAATGCTTGGCAAAGTAATTGAAGCTGTCGATGGCAAGCTACAAGATGGCATTAAAATACTTAAGGTAGACACAGACGTTCACCAAACTCTAGCAATGCAATTCGGTGTTCAGTCAATACCAACTGTATTGAAATTTGTTAATGGCAAAGTCGCACTTAAATCAGTTGGTTATATTGATGAAGATGACTTTATAGATTTCGCTAAAAACTAATTTTTTTGACTCGATATATATTTATCCTTGCAAATATTTTTTATACTAGTTAAAATATATATCGAGCTAAACATTATGCAGGTGTAGTTCAGTGGTAGAACATTAGCCTTCCAAGCTAACTATGCGGGTTCGATTCCCGTCACCTGCTCCATTTAGTATATCGAACGAATAGTTCGATTTTTTTATGAAAAAAAATGCGCAAATCATTTACGCATTATTATTTCTTATTAAAGTAAATTATTTCATTATCTCTGCAAATTGGACATATTTAATGTTGAAAACATCGGCAACTGGTTTACATGTTAAATGGCCTAGATACGTATTTAAACCCATTAAAATACTTTTATCTTTAAGTGCCTCAATTACACCATTATTTGCAATTTTTAGACCATAAGACAGTGTAGCATTGTTTAGAGCAAGTGTTGAAGTAAATGGCACGCTACCTGGCATGTTGCCAACACAGTAATGTACTACTCCATCAACTGTATATATTGGATCTGAATGATAAGTCAGCTTTGAAGTCTCAGTACCACCACCTTGATCAATAGCTATATCAACAATAACCGATCCTTGTTTCATATCTTTTAAATATTCTTTTTTAATTAATTTAGGTGCTTTAGCTCCTGGAACAAGTGCAGCAATAATAACAAGATCGGCAGTTTTGATTTGTTCTTTTATCGCCTTATCTGTTGAATATATTGTGGAAATTCTTCCTGCATATAATTGATCTAATTCGCTTAATGCATTTAAACTAATATCCATTGCAACAACATTAGCATGTAAACCTACAGCCATTGAAACAGCATTTTTTCCAGCAATACCACCAGCCCCTAACACTAATACATTTGCAGGAGAAACACCAACAGCACCTGAAAGTAATACACCTCTACCACCAAATGGTTTTTCTAAATATTTAGAACCTTCTAAAACAGATAAGCGTCCAGCTACTTCACTCATTGGTTTTAAGCATGGTAGTCTATTATCTTTATCAACAATAGTTTCATACGCTATTGCAATAATCTTTTTATCCAAACATACTTGGGTTAACTCTTGAGAAGCAGCTAGATGAAAAAATGTATATACAATTTGTCCTTCTCGTAACAAATTATATTCCTCTGATAATGGTTCTTTAACTTTAATTATCATTTCACTTATTGAATAAATTTCTTCAATGGTATCAAGTAACATACACCCAACATTGAGATAATCTTTATCTTCAAAACCAGAACCTAATCCAGCCCCTTTTTGAACATATACTGTATGTCCGTTTTTTACATAACTAAAAGCATGTTCAGGTGATAAACCTACTCTATACTCGTGCATTTTAACTTCTTTTGGTACTCCAATAATCATAAATATTCTCCGTATTCTATATATATAATAACTTATTATATAAAAATGTCATTTGTTTTATGATTTTTTATTTTAATTGATATAAAATGTAATGGATGACAGTTTTATTATTATCAATTACATATATAATTTTTATAAGTTTAGGACTACCTGACACACTTTTGGGAGCTAGTTGGCCTTCTATTAAAGATGTTTTAAATATACCTGATTCTTTTAATGGAATATTATCATCTATTATTTTAATATCTACTATTATTTCATCACTACTTTATCCAAAAATAGCAAAACACCTACATACAAAATATATTGTGTTAATTAGTATTATTATGTCAGGCATTTCATTGCTAGGTTTTTCATATTCAACTTCATTTTGGATGCTTTGTATTTTTGCTATTCCGCTAGGATTTAGTGGCGGTAATATTGATGCTTCAATTAATACATATGCCGCTTTAAGATTTAAACCAAAATATATTGGTATATTACATTCTTTATGGGCGATTGGCGCAACAATGGGTCCAATTATTATGTCGAGTTTTTTAACTTCACAAGGATATAATGAGGGATTTTTTGTGATATCTATAATTCAGTTTTCGATAGCATTTTTAGTATTTTCTAGTTTGCCAGTATGGAAAAAATATGAAGCTGTAAATGAGGCGGTGACAATTAATCATAATGAGTATAACACCTCAATTAGAAGCGCCTTAAAAGTAAGGGGTGTCCTAATTATCTGTTTAACGTTCTTAGTGTATTGTGGAATTGAAACCACTTTTGGACTTTGGGGTACATCTTTATTAGTTGATATTAAAAACATATCAATTGATACTGCTGCAATTATTTTAGGAACATACTATGGTGGTAATGCGATGGGTAGATTATTAAGTGGTTTTTTATTTTCTAAATTCAAATTATCATCTATTTTTAGAACATTTTTAACAATAGCATTTTGTGGTTTACTTATATTATTCTTTAATCTAAATATCATTTTTTATTATTTAGGTTTTTTCGCTTTAGGATTTGGCATCTCCCCAATCTATCCAAGTTTAATAACTAAGATTCCAAAAGTATTTGGAAACAAGATAGCTGCAAGTGTAATTTCTTTAGCTGGAGCTAGTGCCATGACAGGCTCATTCTTGTTTCCGTTACTAAGTAGTGTCATATTTGATTATATTTCCTTATATAATTTACTTTTCATTATATTGGCATTATTAGTTGTTTTAGTAATAATTTTAGAGTGGATATACATCAACATATTTAAAATAAACAAAGAAGAGGAGCAAGAATAATGAAAAAAATAGTAATAGCTACAACCAATAACCATAAAATAGTCGAATATAAACAATTGTTAGAACCTCATGGCTTTGAAGTTTTGTCTTTTAACGATTTAAACTTGAAACCAATCGATGTTATAGAAGATGGTTCTACATATTCTGAAAACTCAATTAAAAAGGTTTTAGCTAATAAAAACTTAACTACACTACCAATTATTAGCGATGACTCTGGACTTGAAGTAAAAGCACTAGATGATAAACCAGGCATTGAAAGTGCTAGATTTGCAAAGTCGTTTTCTTCCCAACTCCATTGTAATAACTATATTGTTCAAGAAGTTTTAAAATCAGGAGAGTTTAATGCAAAGTTCAAATGTTCTATCGCATTAGCAAACCATGATGATCGGATAACTGTTTTTGAAGGTGAGTGCGAAGGTAAAATATCAAATAAAGTAAATGAAATTGTCACTTTTGGTTATGACTCAATTTTTATATTCAACAAAACAAATAAGTTGTTTTCTCATATGAATTCAGAAGAAAAAAACACAGTTTCACATAGAGCTTTAGCTGTAAAGAAAATGGTAGAATATTTAAAAAATACAAATAGTTAATTATTCTTAATAAACTTACAAAGTTAAATCATCTTCCCCTACTCCCCAATCATCTTTTTTTAATAATAAGGCGAAAAGGAATAATAAACCTGTTAATGTTAAGTCAGCGATGAAATTAAAAAGACTAAGTCCTGTAAAATACTGTCTCAATGACTCTCCATCTGGATTACTCATATAAATAAGTGAAGCGAAAAATAAAGCGTTTATTATTGAAAAAACAAATACTTTAGTAATTGTTTCCTCAAGATTTTTAATACATAGAATAGCGTATACACCACATATTAATTGAAATACACAATAAAGTACTTCAATTACAAACAAAATGATGATTGTTGAGTTGTTCCAATTCGGTAATGCGGCATAATCAATTATAGCTTGAATCAATGAATACACTGCATATAATGAAAGAAGCATTCCTACTATCGCTATCATTTTGCTAATTACTTTATCTTGTTTGAACATAATACTATTATAAAGATTTTCAATATGCAAAAATAGTTTTTTTAAACAATAAGAAAGAAATATGTAAATTTTTGTATTAATAATTTTACATATATGGTAATATTAATAGCGAATGGAGTAGTACCCAAGAGGCCGAAGGGGACGGTTTGCTAAACCGTTAGACCGGGTAACTGGTGCGAGGGTTCGAATCCCTCCTACTCCGCCATTATAAAAGATACAACGGCTGTTACATAACTAGTCGTTTTTCTTTTTTATATATCTTGTTTTATGCAATTTTAAAAACAAAATTAAATTTTTATTGCTTAAAAGATGATATTTGTGTATTTTTTATTTTCTTTTTACTATTTGAATTATATAATATTAGTACATGGAACCATTAGGCACAAAGTTAATTGATACTTTAAGACTACAACTTAGAAAATTTAAATTGGGTGATGCTCAGATGATGTTTGATAATTGGGCGAACGATCCAGAAGTAACTAAGTATTTAACGTGGCAACCACATGATAATGTCGAACTAACAAAGAGTCTTCTTGAAGATTGGTTAGATTTATATGTAAATAAATTATATTTTAACTGGGTGATTGAAGTTAAAGAAACAAAGGAAATTATTGGTTCTATTTCTGTTACGGATATTTATTCAACAATGGATCATGAAAAAAATTCCACTACTGTTGAAGTCGGATATTGCTTAGGAAGAGCTTTTTGGAATAAAGGTTATGCCAGCGAAGCACTTGAAGCAGTAACTAAATTTTTATTTGAATGTGTGGAAATCGATTTTATTAAAGCTAAGTATGACGCAAGAAATCCCGCTTCTGGCAAAGTAATGAAAAAATGTAATTTTTCTGAATTAGGCACTATTCACTTTAGAGGCGTTGACATGCTTGAGTATGGATTATCAAGAAAAGATTTTTTAAAGATAAAGAAAAAATAAAGTATATAAATATTAATGAAATGTATTGGAGGGTAGTATGTTTTATATTGATGAGAAAATTATAAATTTAGGTGAAAATAATAAAAAACAGAAAATATTTGAAGGTGAAATACCTTTAAATAAAGGTATGAGTTACAATTCATACTTAATCTTAGACAACTATAATTGCCTTTTAGATACGGTTGATGAATCTATTTTAGATAAGTTTATCACCAACTTCAAAAAAACACTCGGAAATAAGCGATTAGATTATTTTGTTATCCATCATTTGGAACCCGATCATACAGCTGGAATTAAAAAAATAATTGAGTTAAACCCTCATGTAAATGTATTCATATCTAAGAGTGGGTATGATTATTTAAAGAATTTTTATCGTGATATACATGGAAACTTCACAATCATTAAAGAAGGAAGCATTTTAAATCTAGGTACGCACACTTTGACTTTTGTCGAAGCCCCAATGGTTCATTGGCCTGAGGTACTAGTTAGTTATGAATCACATACAAAAACGCTTTTTTCTGCTGATGCGTTTGGTTCATTTACATGTTTTGAGGATTTAGATAGTTTAAATTATCCAGACCAAGATGAATTGCTTTACGAGGAAAGAAGATATTATACAAACATTGTTGGTAAATATGGATCACAAGTTATGGCATTACTTAACAAAGCGTCAACTCTTGATATTAAGAGAGTTTTAGCGCTTCACGGGCCAATGCACACTAAACGTATTCCGTTGCTAATTGAAAAATATACCAAATGGGCTACTTATGAGCATGAACATGAAGGTGTTTTAATTGTTTGTGCCACAATATATGGAAATACAAAACACGTATCAAAAATACTTGAAAAAATGTTTATTGATAGGAATTATCCAGTCGAATACATATGCTTAAACGATATGGATGACTTCCATGCATTAAGTGAAACGTTTATTTATAAAAACATTGTGCTTTTATGCCCAACATTTAATTTAAATATATTTCCATTGATGGAACACTATCTAATAAACTTAAGAAACCACACCATCAAAAACAAACGCTTTGCAATTATTGAAAATGGTTCGTGGGCACCTCAGGCAGGCAAACTTATTGAAAAATATATTGCTGCTATGCCAGGAAACAATATACTAAATACTAAGTTAACTATTAAATCGTCTTACAATGAACAAACTGATAAAAAAATACTTATGAACATTGTCGAAGAAGTAATCAGTGGGAATTTTAAAAATGAAGAAAATGAACAAAAATTACCTTCATGGATTTGTAAAGAATGTGGTTATGTTTATCATGGCGAATCCGTTCCAGAAGATTACATATGTCCAATTTGCGGTAAGCCGCACGATATATTTATATTAGAAAAATAAAAATGCCCTCATGGGCATTTTTAATATGTTTTTGCAAATAGCACAACTTTTTTTGCTGGTTTGCCACATATAGCACAATTATCATTGAATGATGTTTGATTAAACGGCATGCAGCTTGCTTTAGCTGATGTAAGTTCTTTAACTTTATCTTCACATTCTTGGCATTCGCACCACATTGTTTTTGCATAACCACCATTATTTACAGTTATAATCAATTGTTCTAAACTATTAACTTCAATTGTATTTTCTTCTAGGTGTTGTAACGCTTTTGCATACATGTCGCTATGAATTTTCTTCATCAATGGTTCAAGTTTTGCTTCAAGTTCATTATCTGCGATAGTAATTTTTTCACCATTATGTCTCACCACTAGAGTTAATACACCATTTTCAATATCTCTTGGTCCAACCTCTAATCTAATTGGGACACCCTTCATTTCATATTCAGAAAACTTCCAACCTGGAGTCCTATTTGAAGAGTCTAATTTAACTCTAATACCAGCTTCTTTAAGTCTTCCATGTAATTCATTTACCTTTTTTACAACTTCAGGTTTTTTATCTTGTATTGGAATAATAACTACTTGTGTAGGTGCAATATATGGTGGTAAAGATAAACCATTATCATCGCCATGAACCATTATAACAGCACCAATCAATCTTGTAGAGACGCCCCAACTTGTTTGGAAAGGGTTTTTAATAGAGTTATCCTTATCCTGGAATTTAACATCAAAGGCCTTAGAAAAGCCATCTCCAAAATAATGCGTTGTTCCACTTTGAAGCGCTTTACCATCATGCATTAAAGCTTCAATAGCATAAGTCTCAACTGCACCAGCAAATTTTTCCTTTTCAGTTTTTCTACCAGTTACAAAAGGAATTGCTAATAAATTTTCTCCCATTTTGCTATATATATCGAGCATATGTAATGTTTCGTATTTTGCCTCTTCTTCATTAGAGTGCATTGTATGACCTTCTTGCCATAAGAATTCACTTCCTCTTAAAAATGGGCGAGTTGTTTTTTCCCACCTAACAACTGAACACCATTGATTATATAACTTAGGTAAATCTCTATGAGAGTTAATAATTTTTGAATAATGCTCACAGAATAAAACTTCACTCGTAGGTCTTACAATTAATCTTTCTTCTAACTTTTCTTTTCCGCCTATAGTACAAATAAGTGTTTCAGGAGCAAATCCCTCTATATGTTCCTTCTCTTTATTCAATAAAGATTCAGGCATAACCATTGGCATATACACATTTTCGTGCCCAGTCATCTTGAATTTATTATCTAAATAGTTTTGAATTTGTTCCCATATTGCATATCCATAAGGGCGATAGATTATAAAACCTTTAACGGATGAGTAATCCATTAACTCAGCTTTTTTACATACATCTGTATACCATTGAGCAAAATCTGTTGCTCTTGATGTAATCATTTCATTTTTTATTGTATTGTTCATAATACTCCTACTTTCTAATTGATTTTAACTTAATAATTTTCTTTGGATTCAATGGTAAGATCATTTCATCTGATTGCGAAATTGTTTCACTAGAAATATATTTTATTCCTGATAAAACTAATAATTCAATATTTTTCCATGTTTCTACTTCATCTGCTATTATAGGTTTTTCATATTTAAGCAATTTTTCAACAATGGTTCTTACTTTGATAATATCATTATTATCAGTGTTTTTCGCTATATCCAATCCGCATTTTACAACAAAATAATCGAATAGTCCATACAGTCTGGGCGATAACGCAATTTGATGATCGCTTAATATAAGACCTATTTCATAACCTTTTTGCCTAAAAGATTCTAACAATGTTTCGATCTCTTCAACTGTCTTAGAATCGTAAAATAACAAAGATTCATTAAAGAGAAGAACTAATCTAACTTCATCTATTACACTTAGATGAGATAAAATTCTCATCAGAGTGGTCTTTTCATCTAAATTAGTTGTATAAAATAATTTTGAATTCTTATCAATTTTAGCCTGTACAAATCGAGATATTACATTTCTTGTTATAGTAGATAAAAGTTCTTTATCTTCTTCAATTTTTGTAGCATATTCCTTTAATTCATATAAAGATGAGAAAAAAGTATCAAATGGTGTCACATTACCAAAGTAGCCAATCGATTTTGTCTTATCTATATCATATATACCTTTAAAAGTATATTTAAGTTTCTTATCACGGATAATTCTTTCAACTTCGGTATGATAAGTTTCATCATTACTGAGATTTATTCTCATGCTTTTTTCATACCATAAATAAAGTTCATTATTATCAATTGAGGCATTAGCTACTCTTCTAGATTCATCTAAAATTTTATCAAAGTCATTAGGAAAGTATTTATTTTCAACTAACCCTGCCCCTATTGAAATAACATTTGCTACACCTTGTATTGATAAATAAAGTTTCATGTCATTTAGCAATTTTCTAATAAATACCATTTCTGCAGGCCTTGATGAAACCTTCAAATCAAAAATCGTAAGTTCTGTATTTGATACATCTAATAAATAGCGACTAGAAATCATTAGTGCTTCTAACATGATATTACGCAATGCAGCAAAATGTACTTGTGAAACAGTGTCTTCTTGTTTATTATTAGTTTTCTGAATTATTTTAAATGTTGTTGTAACACCCTTAAAAGGTGATGCATTCTTAAGCAGCGTGGTTATTTCATCTCTAGAAGACGATGTTCGATTAGAATTTCCTTTTTTTAACTTACTATTCGTTTTGAATAAATAACTTTCAAGATATATCATTTTCTTTTCATGATTAACATCAGTGACATGAATTATTGAAGAAAAAGTTCTTCTTGCTTTCATAGTATAAACAGTTGTTTCAAAGAAACTCGAGACTTTAGAATTCTTTTCGAGCAATTTGTTTAACCAATTACTTAAATCATCTAACTGTTCTGTTGGAAACTGCACAAAAAATTCATCCATAGTAATCTTTTTTACTTTTCTTAAATTAGATTTGTCAAAAAATCTTACTGTATTTACCGACTTATCAATTATGATAATACGAATAGAATTACTTTCTTCAGATATCGACAGCACATTGTCTTTATCACGCTTTATTGTTAAAAAAATAAAAAATATAGAACATAAGATGCATATAGTTAAAATTATTGAAACGGTAAAGAAAATTACGTTATCTGTTAAGCTTTGTGTTGATGTTAAGATAAAGTCATAAAATTGCATAAATTTATTATATAATAAAAACATTTGTTTTGTAAGCACTAAGATGCCCATATGGCGCATAATTATATTTAAATAATTGTATTTGAATTATATAATATTACTGTTGGAGAAGTACCCAAGAGGCTGAAGGGACTAGTTTCGAAAACTAGCAGTAGGAAAACCTAGCGGGGGTTCAAATCCCCCCTTCTCCGCCATAAACTTACTTAATTGGTTTTATAAAGAATTTACCATAGACTTGCTTTAACATTGTTACATTTACAAAACTACTAGGATCTACTTCGCGAATTAAATTAACAACATATTTCATTTCAAATGATGAGATAACCATATAAATCATAATACGATCTTCATTACTAAACGCACCTTTTGCTTGAACTATCGTTGCTCCGTGAGGAATATTTGATAAAAGAATTTCTTTTAAATTAGTGGCAGAAGTTATAATTTGCAGCTGACACTTGCTATTTCTTGTATTAATTATATCTATCATAAAACTACAAACGAAGAAGAAAACTAAGGTTATAAACGCCAATCCGACCATTTGCGCAGCGGCTTCCATTTCATTCACTAATGTTGAATCATTCGTTGTTAAATTTATATAACTAAAAATAGTGAATAAAACGATGACACATGCATTTATACTCATAGAATATTTACCAACGTTTACTGACTTTCTTAATGCAAAATAGAATGCCACCGCATCAGCTCCACCAGTTGAAAAATCAAATTTAAAAGCCATAGCGCTACCAAGACCTGTACAAACTCCAGCAAATAGTGCTCGCGTTAACAAACCAGCTTGTACATAGGTTCCATCAGCTTGTTTAACGGTTGCTCCTATAAATGCTGAAATATCGTTAACAAAATCGACATTAACAAAGTTTATCAAAAGAGATAATGTAAGTACATGAATTGCCGAAAAAATAGCAAATCTTGCGCCAATACCTTTAAATGACAAAATCATTATTGGAATATTTAAAGTAAAATATGCTACTGAGTAAATTATATCCTTAGTTGATTCATCAAAATTATTGGATCCAAAAATTTCAAATATAACAACTAGTATTTGAGATACACCCGAAACACCGCCACTAACGAAACTAGCCATTCCCTCAACGGCAGGAGATACAAAAGCTTTAAAACCAAAAGCCATTATAGTTGCAGATAATAAACAAACTAAAAGAATTAATGCATTTTGAACTATATCATTAAGTAATGGATGGTTTTTAAGATATTTAGTTGTAATTCGAGTAATTTTTTTCATAAATATTGTTTTTACAAGTAATAGAGTAATTTAATAATATATTATTATCAATGTTTTTTTAAAGGAAATATTAAAAGACATAACTAACTCGAATTTTTGCTAAGAAAAATCAAAAAAAAGGTGCATAATTTTATATTTTCATTATAATATATTTTAGTGCCTATATATTTATGTTTTAATTATGTGGGTTATCATGATAAAATAATTACAATTGTTAATTATAATGGAGGCTAAACTATGAGTTTATTAAAAGTTATTGGTTCATTCTTTGTAAGATTATGGACTTGGATTAAAGAAACGGCTTGGGTACAACCACTTCTTATTGTTGGCGCAATTTTTGCCATCATATTTTCAATCCCTTCAATTACAAGTTGGATCGAAGATATGCAATCTAGTGTTTCAGACACAGAAGCATATTTTGCAAAATTCGAACAAACAATGGAAGGTGGAACTGATAGTAAAGCTGATAAATTAATTGATGATATTGATCAATCAAATTCTGTCGTTTCTTCACTTGGTTCTAAATTCTTTGTTACATTTTATGACTCAACAAACGATTCATCAGAAAGTGCATATCTCGGTTTTGAAACTCTAGAAGCTAACTGGAACAAGACATATGATCCAACCGATAACAACCCATTCAAATTATTTACTATTATGACAAATGAAGAAACAACTCAAACTACTAAGGATGAAACTGCATTCGCTCAATTCCTTGATCGTAACGGAAATTTCTTTGAAGAAGCTGCTGAAGCAGGCAGAAATACTGATTATTTCCTAAATAAACAAATTACTGAAACTGACTTAGAAAAACTCGAATCAGTTGATCCAACACAATTTATTACTCCAACTATCTTATTAGTTGAGTTCAATGATGAGATTGATAGTTATGAAATTACAGAAGTTATGTTCTCAGTTGGCGGCGAGACCGATTATGACAAAGCTCAATTATTATTAGAGTGCTGGAATAAAGAAGGACAATTCGATATCTAAAAAGGCTTATGGGCCTTTTTTCGTTCATTAGGTAATTATGATAACAAAAGCTCTTGATAAATTTAATATAGAAACATTTTCTCAAACAGACAGTGTATTTAATAATGTCATATTTACAGCTGATAAAGTTGGTATTCAGATGATAGTTAACAATGAAGAACTCGTCAATTCTAATGCAATCTACACTAAGCAAAATGACATAGTCTTAGGAACTAAACATAATGATAACTTAGTTATATGTTTTGTTAATTCTCCTCTAAATATAAAGGGTATTATTAATTTGTCAAAAAATGACTCTATTTCAGAACAATTAGAAAACATACTTAAGGAGCTATGCGAAAATGAAAACATAGTTCTAAGCGATATTGATTTTTATTTCGCCCCTTCTATTACTTTTTCATACAATCATTTAACTATTAATGAGGTTAAGCAGCTTCATGACAATGACTTGCTCGAATCCGTTAAGAAAACTGATGGAGTTTATTTCTTTGATGAAGTAGTTTGTAATATTATCATTTTAAGAAATTTAGGTGTTAACATTGAACATATCTTTGTTGACTCGCACTCAACATTTGAAGAAGACTTTTTACACTCAAAAAAAGCTGGAGCAGTTGAAGATTATAATATAACAATCATTAAATAAGACTTGTTTTAAAAACAGTAATTATGTTTTTTCCGTATTTCAATTCCTTTTGCTTATGTATTTTTTGACAATGAATACTTAATGGTTTGTCACTTTCTACATATAAAATTGCACCGTCTTTTAATATATTTGATTCACATATGTTATTTAAAATATCATCATAGTTGAGATTATATGGTGGATCAATATACACAATATCGAATTGCATGAAATTATTTTGCAAAAATAAATCATAGCTTATATTATTTGTAATTATGCGATCGATATTCAATTTATTTAAATTATTTAATATCTGCTTGTATGCATGTTTATTTAATTCTACCAAATACACATTGTTAGCTCCTCGAGAATGGGCTTCAATAGCAAACACACCACTTCCGGAAAATAAATCTAAGAATGCACTATCAATGATACTATTACCTATAGATGAGAAAACCGCTTCTCTGATTCTTTCTTTTGTAGGTCTAGTAATATTTAATGGAGGTGATTCAATCAATCTACGTCGGAACTTACCAGATATTATTCTAAGTTGTTGCATAATTTAACACCTCTAAAGTTTAAAAATATTTCTTTATTTAAGTCGCTTGTTATCTTTTGCAGTTCTTTATATGCAAGATTATATTCTTGTACTAATGGATGAGTATCTATTTGTAATTTAATCTCATACAGTTGTTTTTCACATAACTTTTTTCGTTCTTCATCATTAAATCTAATAGCACTGTTATAGTCTTCTAATATATTGTTTTTAGCGCTTGCTAAAGCCAATAATTGAGCATCCATATACAACTGCTCATCAAGCACATTAAGCCTTTTAAAATCTTCACTTGAACGAATTAATGCATTTAATTCTTCTATTAATGTACTTAAGTGGCTATCCATGTCTTAATTATAGCAGTTATTATGTGTATATGTTATACTAATTCTATGAATATAAAAGTCATTAAAGAACCTAATAACATCTTAAGTAAGAGAGCGAAATTAGTAGAAATTCCGCTAAGTGAAGAAGATAGAAATATGGCATTCGAGATGCGTAAGTACATAATCAATTCTCAAGATGCAGAATACTTAGAAAAACATCCAAGCTTAAGGCCTGGTATTGGACTTGCTGCTCCACAAATAGGTCAATCAAAACGAATCATTTGTATATACTTACCCAATGCAGATGGAATTACCGATTTATTATTAGCAAACCCGATTATAACTAAAGAATCTGTAAAGAAAAGCTACTTGCCATCTGGTGAGGGTTGCTTGTCAGTCGATAGACAAGTGGAAGGTTTGGTTTTTAGGAGTAAAGCTATTACTGTAAAAGCATACGATATCATCAATGATGTTGATATTGAATTTTCAGCAGACGGTCTTCTTTCTATCGCACTACAACATGAAATTGATCATCTTAATGGCACTTTATTTTTCCAAAGAATTAATAAGGATAATCCCTTTTTAGTAATTGATAACGTTGAAGTTTGTAACTAGATAAAAATTAAATGGACATTTCTTGTCTTAGGAATAATAATTAATTATAATTAATTGTTAAATATATAGTAAAAATTTATTAAGGAGTTTTTTTATGAGTAAA
The DNA here is from genome assembly GCA_964371305.1 of uncultured Staphylococcaceae bacterium. Taxonomy (GTDB): domain Bacteria; phylum Bacillota_I; class Bacilli_A; order RFN20; family CAG-826; genus CAYJLA01. The sequence goes on from CAYJLA010000011.1 coordinate 32,030, forward strand.
AATACATCACCAGTTCTTATCTATGCGTTAGGCGGTTTAGAAGAAGTAGGTAAGAATACTTATGTTGTTGAAGACAAAGACAATATTATTCTTTTAGATGCTGGAGTTAAATTCCCAGGAGACAGTCATCCTGGTGTGGATTATGTCATACCTGAATATACACATTTAAAAGAACACAGGCATAAAATTAAAGCCTTATTCATTACTCATGGACATGAAGATCATATAGGCGGGATTCCATTTCTTGTTAGAACTGTACATGTTCCTATAATATATGCACCACGTTTAGCAGCTGCATTAATAAAAGCAAAACTTGATATGATGCGTTTGAAGGAACCTGTAAATATTGAAATATATGACGAAAATACACGAATTAATGTCGGCAATTTTGAAGTCTCTTTTTTCCGCGTTACACACTCAATACCTGATTCTTTTGGTATTTGCGTTGATACTCCTGAAGGGAGAATCGTTAACACTGGGGACTTTAAAGTAGACCTCACTCCTGTAGGTCCAGATATGCAGCTTAATAAAATTGCTAAATTGGGTAGCGAAGGTGTGGATTTACTATTAAGTGATTCTACTAACGCCGAAATTGAAGGTTTTACTCCTAGTGAAAAAACTGTTTTAGCATCAATTGAGGATATATTTGCAAAAGCACAAACAAGAATTATCGTATCAACATTTTCTTCAAATATTGCTCGTATTCAACAAGTTATTGAAACGGCTGTTAAACATAATCGTCGTATTGCAATTATAGGTAGGAGCATGGAGAATACCGTTGAAATATCTAGACGTTTTGGTTATATAAAAATGCCGGACGCTTTCTTAATTAATTCAGAAAACATAAAAGATTATCGACCAAATGAAATATGTGTATTATGTACTGGTAGTCAAGGCGAACCGATGGCTGCGTTAAGTCGTATTGCAACTAATGATTTAAAACAGTTGGCAATTCAACCAGGAGATGTTGTGGTTTTTTCATCATCACCAATTCCTGGCAACGGCCCTAGCATTGAAAGAATAGTTAATTTATTAGCAAAAAATGGCGCCGATGTTATAACTAACAATATTTTATTTAACTTACATTCTTCAGGTCATCCTGCAAAACAGGAATTAAGATTAGTTTTAAAACTATTCCAACCTAAACACTTTATGCCTGTACATGGTGAATATCGTATGCTTAAATTACATGCTAAAATTGCACATGAGTTAGGGATAAGTGATGATAAAACTTTTATATGTTCTAATGGGGATATACTTGAATTAAAAAATCATAAGGTGACCAGAGGCGGAAAATTGCCGGCAAGTGCAATTTATATCGATGGTAATGATTTACAAGGAATTGATTACCACTTGCTTGATGAAAGACTTGTTATGAAAGAAGATGGAGTAATTGCATACGTTGTAACTTTAGATAAAAATAGCAACAAACTTATTTGTCCTCCAACACTTACAGCTAAAGGATTTATTTGTGAGGATGTTGATGATTTTATGAATGACATTAGAAAGACTGTTGACGAAAAATTGCACGTACTTTTATCTAGCACGATTCAAACAAGTGAGTTAAAAATTCAGTTAAGAAGTTTATTAACACATCTAATACACGAAAAATCAGGTAGAAATCCTGTTATTGTTCCAATTTTACTACAAGTATAAAATATGATTATACTAGCTTCAACATCGCCAAGGCGAAGAGAATTACTAAAATTAATTATCGATGATTTTACTATTATTGATCCAAAACTTGACGAAGATAAAGTAGAGTACGAAGTGCATAATGTTACACAAATTCTTTCTTATGCTAAAGCTAGTGCAGTATTGCAAGACTTCAAAAATGATGTAATAATCGGTTCAGATACAATCATTATGTATAATGGGCAAATCATTGGAAAACCAATTAATAAAGATGATGCAATAAAAACGCTGAAATTACTATCAGGCCACCACCATTTCGTCATAACTTCATATACTATCATGAACAACAGAAAACACATCACTGAAACTATTAAAACTAAAGTTCAATTCAATGTTCTTAGCGATGAGGAAATTTATCAATATGTAGATCTTTTTAATCCATTAGATAAAGCTGGCTCATACGGTATTCAAGATAATTTTCCGCTGATAAAAAGTATAAAAGGTAGTTATTATAATGTGATGGGTTTACCAATT
>CAYJLA010000012.1:0-5017 GCA_964371305.1 uncultured Staphylococcaceae bacterium
AGGCTCCTTTATTCCTTAAAAGCGATAGCATGAAGCTAAGGGAATTTATTAAAAAGTATATTAAAAAGTCAGATGATGGATCATTACTTTATAAAATTGAAAACGGAAAAATAAAACCATCTAAATCGTTACAAGATTCTGTAAGAAGCATGCTTGGTGGTAATGAGGAATTTGTAATGATTGATGAACAAAAAGTCGCATATGAGACTATATTGAACACAGTTTTAAATACTGACGAAAATATGAAATATACAATGATTATTGAAGGGGGACCTGGTACTGGTAAAAGTGTTATTGCGATTAATCTATTATGTAATTTATTGAACAAAAATCTTTCGACGATGTATGTTTCTAAAAACTCCGCTCCCAGAAATGTTTATTTAGATAAACTTAAGGGAAGTAAGTTTAAAAAAGTTTTTATTAATAGTATTTTTAAAGGTTCAGGTCAGTTTGTAAATGCATCAAAAAATGATTTAGATTGCATACTTGTGGATGAAGCGCATAGACTCAATGAAAAGTCTGGAATGTATAAAAATCTCGGCGAAAACCAAATAAAAGAAATAATTTTTTCATCTAGAGTAAGTGTTTTCTTTATTGATGAAGCTCAGCAAGTAACTTCTTCAGATATAGGAAGTATTAATGAAATTAAGAAATGGGCTACTGTGCTAGGTAGTGAAATAATATACGGCGATAATACAAAATTATCATCTCAGTTTAGATGTAACGGAAGTGATGCGTATTTAGCATTTATTGATAATTTGTTGCAAATTAAAGACACTGCAAATAAAGATATTATAGATTTAGATTACGACTTCAAAGTTTTTGATGACCCTAATGAAATGAGAGAGGCTCTAAGGTTAAAAAATATTGAAAGTAATAAGTCTAGAATGCTGGCGGGATATTGTTATCCGTGGCTTTCAAAAAAAGATATTAATGAACTTGATATATTATTAGATAAAGGGTTTAAGGCACAATGGAATTTTGCTAATACTTCAACGTGGGCTACTGATGAAAATTCTTTTGATCAGGTAGGGTGCATACATACTTCACAAGGTCTTGAATTTGATTACGTAGGAGTTATTATAGGAAAAGACTTACGTTATGAAAAAGGCGTTGTCATAACTGATAAGAATGCTCGTGATAAATATGATTCTTCGATGAGAGGAATAAAAAAGGATTCGGTTCTAACGCCTGAAAAAATAATAAAAAATACATATAGAACACTTTTAACTAGGGGACAAAAAGGATGTTATGTTTATTGCGAAGATAGAAATATGATGATGTATATCAAGTCCTTTTTAAATGAAGAGAGGTAGTTTAAATATAGCGAAAGTATTTAAATAAAGTCATTTCTTAATCTAAGTCAAAAAATTATCAATTATTGCTCTAAATAACTTATTTAACATGAATTAATGTAGCAAAAATTACTATGAGGATCACGTTCATTTAGCATTTATACAAGAAAATAAAGAGATTGTAAAATATGTATATTACTTTTTCGTTCATAAAGAGCAGTTTTTGTTTTCTAAAGTCGTAATTTACTGCTAATTTGTAATAAGTATATAAAAAACGTCGCAGTTTAATAAATTTATTTATATGTTGATAATAAGTATAAGTGTCCAGAATTTCAGAAAATTCAACTACAGCATCATAATCTAATACATCAAATACATTTGCATTTACATTGAAAACTAAAATAGTATTCATTATTGATGTTGCTTATTGTAATTACTGTCCATTCCATAAGAAATGTATAAGGCATTTTTAAAGAATTAAATGCTGTTTTTTTAAGTAATTAATTACACATCACAGTTTGATAGTTATTATATCTTGTACCTAAGAAAGATTGCATACTAATAAGTAGATATAAGTATATGATGTCACTTAATTGTTTGATATTTTACTAAAACTTACATACAATAATATTTAGAAATAAATATTGTTAATGGAAGTAATTATGAATAAAAAGTTAAATTTTATATTGTTAGTTGTAACAATTGGAACACTTGTTACAAGTTGTGCATCTTCTCTTGATAAAGCGTCTTTAATATTAGAGCTAGAAAATATTAAAAACTATGATTCAAGTGATGTTAATCTAATGAGTTCCACATCTACCCTTTTTATATCAGTAAATGATGAAGTAATTGAAGATATAGATACAATTAGATATGTTGATGCTTCTGAAGGATACTCATATATATCGCGCAAAGGAATATTGTTTAATACTGATAGTAACGCAATTGAACAATATTCCTTTGAAAGATGGATTTTTCATGATGATGGTAAGTGGTATGACTTAGAAACTACAAATGGCGAATCTATAGGTACAATCGTTGAAGGAGAAAAAGAAACTTCATCTCAATTAGAGAGTATACAATCTTCAATTACATCCTATTTTGACGAATTGAATTATAATCTTTCTTTGTACATTTCCGAATTAAATAATGAAACTGCTACAATAAATAAGGCAAGTAAAAGTGGCGATGGTTCAATATCGTTTGACATAAGTTATGACGATGATGATGGAGATAAAAATAATGATCAGTTTACGTTCGAAAATTATAAAGTTACTGAACAAAATTATGAAGTTAAAAATGAAGCAGAACGTTATAAACAATCTAACAATATAAAGAGAACATTTTCTAGAAAAGATTTTGATTTACCAAACATAGAAGATTTCACAATTATTATCTAAAGGTTGTCAACTTATAGTAATAATTAAAAATGCTAAAAACTTTATGGATGAGTAAAAACAGTCGTTGCATATTATATAGAAAAACTATGTTTAGAAATTCTATTAGGTCCATTGATTGTAATATTTTTCATATTGTCAATGAATAAATATATAATAGTTCTAATAAAACTGTATACGAAGTGAAAAATTATATCTTTTTATGTATAATATATTTTGGTGATTAAGTTCGCCTATAATGTTTAGAGGTATAAAATGAAAAAAGGTTTATTAAGTTTAGCACTTTTGAGTGTAATTACATTGACTGGATGTGGAGTTGATGAAGGAGTAGATTCAACAAAATATACATTTAGAATAGTAGGAGGAGAAGATAGTTTTTCTGAATATTACACAATAGAAGAATTTAAAACAGCATTTGAGTCACTAGAAGATCCTACAAGCGATCGTTATGAGTTTTTAGGATACTTTAATGATAGAGATAGAACTGATGAATTTAGTGTAGATGATTTTGATGGTGACACAACAGTTTATATTAAATGGGGAATTAAAGGTGTTAATCTTGTTGCTCATGAAACAGATGATGATATCTTAGTTGCAAAAAGCGCAATGAACTCAAAAGCAACAGAAATTTATATTCCTGAAGAATTAAATGATAAAGAAATTCAAATAGCGGAATATGGTTTTAAAGACGACACTTACATTCAACGTGTTATTATAGAAGAAGCTGATGTTTCAACTGGCGCTTTTTATGGTTGTACAGGCTTAACACATGTTGTTTTAGATTCACCATTTATTGGAATTTATGAAAATGCATTTGCATTAACGGAAAATGTTAAAGTAGCATATTCAGCACGCATTAATAGTGCAGTTGTTGTAGAAGAATATGCATTTGGAGATCTTTATGATTTTTCTACTGGGGAATTTGTTTCTACAGCTGCAACAAATGCAGAATTATATTATACTGAGTCAGAATCACTTGCTACTATTAGAAGTACATTTAAATTAACTGAGGAAGAAGGCGTAATTAGCATCTTTTTCAGCGGACAATATCTTACTGGTGATGATGGATTACCTACAGGATTTTATTCAGCAGTGTAAAAATAAACGGAATTAAAAAGTAGACCTAAGCAGGTCTATTTTTTTGTCTATAGCAGCGAAATAATATTTTTTGATTTTTGTTCCGGTTTTTAAAACATTTCCCCATACTAAGTAGTTTAACCATAATTATATATAAAAAATTCAAATAAACTTAATAATATTATATAATACAGTTATATGTGGGAAAGAATAAAGAAGAAGAAATCTTTACTTACAAATGTCTTAATTGTGATTAATCAATCATTGTGTAGATAGCAAAAAACAAAAGTATAAAGTATAAAAGGAGGACCTTAAATGCGCAGAAGAGATATAATGCAACTTGAAAACAAATATAAATTAAAGGAGAATGTCTACGATATAAGACTTAAGACAGATGAACTTATCGTTGTCAGAATCGACGGAGTACGATTCGCAAAACAATACGCAAAAGATTATATTAAAAACTATGATAAAACCTTTTTTGATGTAATGTGCAACTCAACAAAACTATTGTGCGAAAACAATGAATCAACATTAGTTGGTTACACATTTAGCGATGAAATAAATATTGTGCTAAAAGGTGATCAAATTAACTCAAATAATCATAATAGAGTCCAGAAAATTGTTTCTCTATATTCGAGTAAGGCAACATTATCGTTTATTAATAGTATTAAAGATGTCAGTTTTGATGAGTTGAAGAAAAATTGCATCTTCGCTGCAAAAACATACAATATACAAAAAGATGAGTTGAATGAATACTTAAAATGGCGACAACTTTGGTCTAAACAAGCTGTTTTTGACAAGAAACTCCATAAAGAAAATATTGATTGGAGAAGTTTAGGAGGTCTCGTCTTAAAAGAAAACACTGAATGGATTATAAAAACTAATGTCAATTTTACAACTGATAAGTTGAATCAAAATTGTCAAGGTGAGGAATTTAGTTTATCAAGTGTAAATACTAAAATTAAAAAGTAACGTATGCTCCTTGGTGTGTCCATATTTAGGTAGTTCACGAGTCATCTTATCTAGTCATGATTATATAAAAATATTCAAATAAACTTAATAATGTTATATAATATACTTATATGTGGGAAAGAATTAAGAAGAAGAGGTTTTTAATTACAACTATTTTAATTATACTTATATCTTCTATCACATGCTTAGTAATAGTATTTTCTTTACCTAGTAATTCTAATTATCCTGACAATGATGAAATATCGTATGTTTCTATAAAGGAAGGTAATTGGA
>CAYJLA010000012.1:5027-31562 GCA_964371305.1 uncultured Staphylococcaceae bacterium
ATAGAATAATACACTTCTTCAAGGAAACTATTCCTTATAATGGTTGTGAAGAAGTCGACATAGTTAGTGGTCTTGCATCTTGGGATGAAGGTAATGTAGAAAATAGTAGTGCCATATTCATATTAGGATATGGAGAAGACAATACATATGCGTATGGCTTATTGCTAAAAAAGAATGGTTATAGTTATAGAGAAGACCTTGTCAGTGTGGATCCAAGAACTAATAGAAGATTCAATTACTATGAGAAGGTATCAACTGTTGATTTATCTAATAGAATACTTCTGCAAATAAGTTATTATCAAAAAGATAGTATATATAAATCACATAACAGAATAGCTGGATGGACAATAAATGGGAGGTAACTAAATGGCCACATATAACATTTTTAAAATTCACGATAACAAAAAAAACGATTTTCTAAGTAGTCTAGGAACTTATCAGGACGAGAAAGCTGGAGAAGTAGAAGGAAAACATTATAAAGTAAGAGTATATTATTTTGAGTCGCAGAAGAAATCCAAAGTTAAATGGTCATGGTTATTTAACGAATTCCAAAAGAAAATTGATATCTCAGAAATCAATAAGCAACCAAGTGCAATTCTCACATTTGAAATAGACAATACATTGATAGCTTTGAGTTTTGGTAGTTCTTTTAGTAAGATATATAAGTTTGCTGACAAGGGTTTTCCGTTTTCGTTTGCAAGAAAATTTCATTACGAAGATATAAAGGCAACATCACATTCTTCTCCTAATTCAAAAAAAATCAAAACGATAAATTCTTTTATAAAAAATACTAAATTTGAATACGAAAGTGGACACGCATACACTAAGATAAAAGGTAGCCTTGTCTTAGATGATAATTTTTCTTTATTCACAAATAAGATTGAGATCGGCGGAAGTTTAAAATTATGTTCAGAAGTTACACTCATCGAAGATATTGTTAAAGTATTAATCTATGTTTTAAATGTTGTTGAAGTGAAAGAAGATATGACTAAAATTCCTGTATTGAACGAAATTAAGGATGAAAATGCAAAGCAGATGTTGTTACAAAAACTAAGAAATTCACTTAAAGAAGGTCTTCTTGAAGTTCAAATATCTGACTTCGATATAATTGGAACAAATGAAATGTTTTACAGTCAATATAATAATGTTAGAATTATCTGTGAGAGACATAGAAAAGACTACGATTGTATTAACTTTGAAAATGTGATGAATTTTTGTACCAGTAAAAAAATATCTTTAGAGAAGAATATAGAGAAAATAAGAATTGTAATGAGTTATGAGGATGGACTGATCGATAGTAAAATGCTAATTGAATTGATTGATTTTCATGATGATGAGTATAAAGCGGTTTTAATTAATGGTGTGTGGCATAACTACAACGATGATTATATTGAGTCATTAAGAGAATCTCTATCAAATCTTGAATGTGTGTATGATAGTGAATTTGACTTTGACCAAACTAAATATGACAATTACATAAAAGCCAAAATAGAGGAAAGTAAGAATCTTGACGAATATAAAAATTTATCTAATACAAAAATAGCTGCTAAAATAAAAAGAAAATATTACTTAGAAAGAGTATATAATGAATTATTTAAAGATAATGGTTTTAAAGTGTTAGATCGAAAAATGGAAATGCTTTCTCCTCTACACACTATTGAAGTGGCGGATATTGCAAATGAAGACACTTTATTTTCGGTAAAATTTGGTAATTCTTCAGCAAAACTTTGTTATGTGCTTGATCAATCAAGTTCATCGATCCCATATATAAAAAGCAATAATGAATTTAAGAAAATAAAAACAATATGTATTGTGCTTGTTTTAGAAAGAAAGAATGTAGTGCATGAAGTTGACAATAGTGTCAATTTATTAAAATTGAAGATGTTTTCCCTTATAGATAAAATCAATAATTGGCAAAAAATAGTAAGTGAAAAGCGTTATATTCCTAAAGTAATTATTGCTTATAAAAATGCAGGTCGCAAGAATTAGACTTGGTTTGCAATGGTGCAAAAAATTATAAGAGTATTGAAAAAACACATCTAATTTGTATAGAGGACAAGAAAGTTATAAAGAATATATTAACAAATTAAACGATTATATAAATATGCAGTTAGTTGATTTAGCTTTGCAAGATTATATAATAAATTACGACTTCCAACTTGTGTATAGAATATTGCTTAAACAGTTTATTAACACATAATATAGTTATGAAACCTAATAATATTACATTTTCGATTTTATTTACAGCTATGAGTGTTTTTAGTTTAGTTTTTCTGTTGTTTTTAACTTAAAGCATTTTAAAAAGATATATAAAATGAAATGATTGTATCTATTACCGTTATATTAACTACTCTAGTTAGAGTAATATTAAGTTTAATTAATTATTAAGTCTGTTTGTATTGTGTAAGTTCTTAATATACATTGCATAAAATACTAAAATAAACTAGAATTATATAGATCGATAATCAAATGAATTATCAATTTAAGGAGCTAAAAATGAAAAAAAGTTTATTATGTCTAGGCGCAGTTGTTTTAGTAGGGGCAATTGCTGTTGGTTGTTCTTCGCCAATTAACGCCACTAATTTAATCGAAGAAATAAAAGCCTTTGCAGAACATGAACATAAAGATGTCAATGCTGTTCACTATAAACAAGTAGCGACTCAGAAACAAGATGGTGTTTTAATTGCAGAAGTGGAAATAGTTATGTATTCAAATATTGAAGATCGTTATCAATATATGAAAATAGAAGGGTTTGCGCCTGATGATGATGGAGCGGTGATAGAAACGTATGTAGAAAACTGGTCATTTTATGAAGATGGTAACTGGCATAGCTTATTCAAAACATCTCTAAAAGCAACCGTAACTTCTACTGCTGGTGAAAAAGATGATGCCACTGAAGTTGAGAGCTTAGAGGCTAGTGTAGATGGAGTTATAAATGCCAAAAATTCTAGTTTGGTATTAGAAACACTACCGATAATAGAAGATGACAATAGTGTTGTAAAATCAGCATCTAAATCTGGTACAGGTAGTTTTGATATGAATTTAGAATATTCACTTTCATTAGATGACGAAACATTTTCTATTAAACATTCAGTTAAAGTTTCTAATTTTATTATAGCTAGTGAAACGATGACAGGAGTAGATAGTGTTAATAATAGTGAAGTAGGAACTACACGTAGTACGAAAGTAAATGGACCAAAAGTGAATGTCCCTAACTTGGATGATTTTACAGTAGTGGAACTTTAATATACACAACAATTTAAAGCCCTAGATAGGGCTTTTTACTTATTATCTAGAGTTGATATTATAAACTATATATTTAACGAAATGTTCTATAAAATACATTCCATAACTTCCGATGAGTCTTCTTACATAAATACTTTTATGGTTAATCTATAGTGATTTGATTTTGTAATTTAAATAATTTTTTCCAGTTAATATAACTATATAAGTCATTTGCTAAAAATACGATAAAACATATAACAACAGGTATATATTCTATACTTATAGATGAAGCGTATGACCATAATACAATAAGTATTATATCATTTAATGCGTATGCAACTGCATACAAAGGACTACGTCTAAAAGTTAAATATACTGCAATAAAACTAGTTGCTACTGATAGTGTACTTAATACTAAGTTTTTTGTATTAAAATAACTTAATATAAAGTAAAACGATAGTGTAACAATAGTAGTTAAGAATAATATTAAAAACCACTCTTTAAACATAATTTGATTAACTTTAACTTCTGATTTATTTCTTCTACTAGGGTTTTTGATCCAAGAGAAAAATGACAGTACAGCCATTGGCATAGTCATACCTATATATGTAATCATTTCTCCATAGTAAGTGAAAAAGTATGAAATCAATCCATAAATAATACTAAAGATAATCATAAGAATTTGACCAAAAGGATTGCCTTTTGCGCAGAAAATTAATGAAGTTGCACCAATAAGAGATGCTATTAGTGTTAAATAGTTAGTTCTATCAAAGATTAAAAAAGAAGATGTAATTAAAACTATAGATATAAGCCATATGGCTAGTTCAAGTTTGGAAAAGTAATTCAATATTTTGTTTTTCATCTGTGCTCTTTCTAAAAAAATAAGCACTTATGGATACATCTTCTAAGACTTAACGATGTATCTATAAATGCTCATGCATTCTTACCCAGTGGTAAATCAATTTATACTAGCAAAATATTTTAATAGTGTCAATTTCTAAAATGAACTTTCACCGGTTTGGAAATTTTTATAGTGTGGAATATTAACTCCTATTCCATCTTCTCCCCAAGTATCAGCGAATTTATCATAATTAGGGTAATTGTTTTTTCCATAAATTGGAATGTAATATAAACCTTTTGCAGGATTGATATTAAATATAAAATCTTGAGACCTACCTAGTGGAGAAACTGCGGCTTTACCAAATTGTAGCATCCACCATTCATAGCCCGCTATTTCAGCATCATTCCACCAGTTAATTGCTTTTAATAATTCAATTCTTACTATTTCTGCTGAAGCATCTTCATCACTATCTTTTGACCCATCATCTTTTAATGCATCAACCCATACTGACGGAACACTATAAAAGCCTCCGTTTGATGGTGGTTTACCTGCAGAATTATGTGAGTTTGTTTTTGTTGTAGTCCATATTATTCTATAATCAATATCTTTATTGATTTTGTTGCCAGCAGTAACTAGGGATACTATTGAACCATCGGTAATAATTTTTGCGTTCTTTTGATCTTGCACCATATTAGCTTGATCTACAATAGTAATAAATGTAGGGACTAATATTGCTGCAAGTACGCCAATAACTGCAATTACAATAACAAGTTCAACAATAGTAAAGGCCTTTTTAACACATGATTTAAATTTATTCATAGTTACATTATATTTACTTTAACATTAAAAATAAACAAAATATGCGATATTGTATATGAAAACAACAATAATTTTAGACTTTTAAACAATATTATCGTCAATCTAATCAAGTAATTTATACTAACAAAATCAAATTATGCAGTACTTTTAATATTATTGAATATAGAAAAATTATAAAAAATTGTTATATTATATATATAAGGAATTTATTATGAAAAAAATAGTTATAGTTACATGTTTAATATCTTGTTTATTTATTACAGGTTGCGCATCACCAAACGAAAACAACACAAACAGTTCGAACAACACAAATACAATCGCTCCATTTGACACATGGAATGATGAAACAATAGAACTTATGCAAAGCAGTATAGGAGAATACATACCCTATATTGAACTTGAAAGTAATTATGCATCCTCATATGATCAAGAAACTGGAATATTTACAATTTCTGATTCTGGAGAAAACATTATAGATGCATATCAAGAAATTTTAATTGAAGAAGGTTTTAATAAAGAAGTAGAAGTTGATAAGACAATTTTTACAACTGAATCGATAACTAGTTATGATTCTTTATTTGTTATACACCCATACTATAATAACGGAAATGTAATTGAGGCTTATTTAGTTACTGTTTTGGATTAATAAGTTTTCCAACTAAATCGTTTTACGAATTCTAAACTTTTATTACATCATAAAATAAAGTATACTTTACATAGATATGGAATTATTTAAATATATTATATTAGCTATTGTTCAAGGTATTGCAGAAATATTACCTATTTCTAGTAGCGGGCATTTATATATATTTCAAAATATACTTCAAGTAGAAGGTGATGGTTTTTTATCTCTAGCAATTTTTCTTCATTTTGGTAGCTTAGTTGCAGTAGTAATATATTACTTTAAAGACATTATTAATTTAATTGTCGGGACATGGAAATTTTTATTTTTTAAAGAAAAAAGCGAAGATGACAAGTTTCAAGCAACTTTATTACTTTGGATGGTAATTGCAACAGTTCCAGCAGGTATTGTTGGATTTTTCGTTTCAGATTATATTGACTCTGTACTAGGATCTCTATGGTTTGTATTTTCTTTCTTAATATTTACAGGTTTAGTATTGTTTTTTATCAAATATATTAAAACTTCAAAGAGTATTAAAGATATGAAATGGTATGATGCATTATATATAGGGATGTTTCAAGCAATCGGTGTTTTACCTGGCGTGTCTCGTAGTGGAATTACGATTGCAGCAAGTAAAACAAGAGGTTTTGATGATGAAGGCAGTGCTAAGTTTGCATTCCTCCTTTTCCTTCCTGTTACTTTAGGTTCATTTTTACTTGAACTTTTAAATGTCGTTAGTGGTGATACAACTTTATCTGACCCTGTGTATTACTATGTTATTGGAGTAGTTGTTGCTGGAATCGCGACATTTGTAAGTCTAAAACTTTTATTTGGTATCATTAAAAGAGGAAAATTACATTATTTTGCATATTATTGTTTAGCACTTGGAGTCATTGGTTTAATCGTCGGTGTAGTAGGTGTTTCAACAGGTGCATTTTTCTATTAGTTGTAAAATTTAATGCCAATTTGTATATCGTTAAAGGGCATTTAACATAAAAAGTATTTCATCATCTTAATTATAAAAATACAAATATATAATTTTACTATGCATTTAAAAATGCTATAATCTTTTTTGTGATAGGGGAGTAGCCTTAGTTATGTTTCGTCAATACAGAACTCATAATTCTCGGAGCATAGCCAGCTATTTATAGTTGAGCAAGACCTTTTGGAGGAAAAATTATGCATGAAATTGGAAATTTATTGCAAGTAAAGGAAAAACTTAATACTGATTTTGAAAATGGTTTAAGTAATGAAGAAGCTTCTTCTAGGTTAGAAAAAAACGGTCCTAATAAGTTAGCTGAAAAGAAAAAAAAGTCTATTGTGATGTTGTTTTTATCACAATTAGCAAACCCAATGATTTATGTATTGTTTGGAGCAATAATTGTTTCAGTAATTGTCACGATTATAGCGTTCACTCAATCAGGAGATCCACACGATTTGGACTTCTTAGACGTTTACATAATTCTTGGTGTTATTTTATTAAACGCTATCATTGGTACTGTTCAAGAAGCAAAAGCTGAACAAGCCCTTGAAGCACTTAAGAAACTTTCATCTCCAACCGCAACGGTTAAAAGAGATGGAAAAATTCTTGAAATTAAAGCTGAAGAATTAGTAGTTGGAGATTTAGTTATACTTGATGAAGGTAGAACTGTTCCTGCTGATATTAGATTAATTAAATCTTTCTCGCTAAAAACAGATGAATCTAGCTTAACTGGTGAATCATTACCGATTAGCAAAGATGCTGAAATTGAATTTAGCGAAGAAGTTGGTGTTGGTGATAGAAAAAATGTTTTATTTATGTCAACTCCAGTTGTTTATGGACGTGGTGAGGGTGTCGTAGTTGGTACTGGAATGAATACTGAAATCGGTAAAATTGCTACATTACTTCAAGAAACTGAAGACGATCAAACTCCACTTCAAAAGAAATTAGCGCAATTATCAAAAATAATTGGTTTCTTGGCGATTGGTATTGTTCTTACCATTTTCTTATTTGGTCTTATTTCAGGTCTTATTAGAGAAGGCGGAAATATTGAAATTGCAACAGTAACTGACTTGTTAATGACCGCTATTTCTCTTGCAGTTGCTGCTGTACCTGAAGGTTTACCAGCAGTTGTTACAATTGTACTTGCTCTTGGTGTTACAAGAATGGTCAAAGTTCATACAATTATTCGTAAATTACCATGTGTAGAAACACTTGGTGCAGTTACTGTAGTTTGTAGTGATAAAACAGGTACTTTAACACAAAATAAAATGACTGTTGTCGAAGCGTATGTTGATAATAAAGTATATATACAAGATAACTTCAATGAAAAACTTAATTTATTGGCTAGTGGAATGAGTTTATGTTCAAACGCTAGTGTTGATAATGGTATTTATGGTGATCCAACTGAAGTCGCTTTAGTTGAATTTGCTAATTCATTAAATTTAAAAAAGACTGATTTAGAAAAAGTTCAGCCTAGAGTAGACGAGTTGCCATTTGATTCAGTTAGAAAAATGATGTCTACTATGCACGATGTAGCTGGCGAAAAAGTTATTTATACAAAGGGTGCAATGGATCAAATCTTAAAACATACAACTCATATTGAAATTGATGGTTCAGTTAAAAAAATAACTGCCAAAGATATACAAAACATAAAAGATGTTTCTGATGTAATGGCATCAAAAGCATTAAGAGTACTTGCCCTTGCTAAAAAAGTTGGTGGAGAACTTGAAGAAGAAGGATTAACATTTGTTGGTTTAGTTGCAATGATTGATCCTGCAAGAAAAGAAGCTAAACCAGCAGTTGCTTCATTTAAAAATGCATCTATTGTTACTGTTATGATTACAGGTGACCACAAATCAACAGCGTACGCTATTGCAAGTGATTTAGGTATTGTTGAAAAAGAAAGCCAATGCATGACCGGCGATCAAATTAATAGTTTAACATTTGAGGAGTTACAAAAAGCATGCGAAACAACCCGTGTATTCGCTCGTGTTTCTCCTGAAAATAAAGTATCAATCGTTAAAGCTTTTAAAGCTAATGGAAACATTGTTGCTATGACCGGTGATGGTGTTAATGACGCTCCATCACTTAAAAACTCTGATATTGGTATTGCTATGGGAATTACTGGCACCGACGTTGCAAAAGGTGCGGCTGATATGGTCTTGACTGATGATAACTTTGCCTCTATTGAAAAGGCAGTTGCTGAAGGACGTGGAATTTATAATAACATTAAGAAATCTGTTATATTCTTATTAGGTTCAAACTTCGCTGAAATTATATCTATGGCGCTAGCAACATTTATGTTATTACCAATGCCTTTATTACATACACAAATTCTTTGGGTAAACCTTGTCACCGACTCTCTTCCAGCTATTGCATTAGGATGTGATGGAAAAGAACATGGAATCATGAATAAAAAACCACGTGATCCTAAAGAAGGTTTATTTGCTCATGGTGGTATGTTTTGGACTATTTTCTATGGAACACTAATCGGATTAGTAACACTTGCTACTTTCCTTTACTATCCAGTAATGGAAGGAATTAATATATTTGATTTCAATGCTGTTGAGACATTCTTCAATTTAGAAATTACTCGCGATGGTCAAGTATTTACAAACTTAGCTTTAGCACAAACAAATGCATTTACGGTTCTTGCTGTTTCACAGCTATTTCATATGATTGGTATGTCTAATCTTGATAGAAGCTTTGTGCATGTATTTAAAGGTAAAAACTGGGTAATGTTACTTGCATTTGTATTTGGGTTAGGTGCACAAGTTGCGGTTATTGAAATACCATTCTTTAATGATGCTTTTGGTACAGTACCATTACATTGGCAAGATGAAATTTGGGTAGTTCTTGCTATTGCTACAACGCCACTTATTGTACACGAGTTAATTGTGTTTGGTAGATGGGTGATTGCTAAAATTAAAGCAAGAAAAAATTAATTTTCGAATATAATCAAAAAGGTAGAGTGGAAGCTCTACTTTTTTTGTGTTAGTTATTTTTTTCTAGTGTTTTTACATAATTCGTGATATATTAATAATTGCCTAACAGCAAACGTGGATGTTTAGCTCAGTTGGGAGAGCACCTGTTTGACGTACAGGAGGTCATGGGTTCGACCCCCTTAGCATCCACCAAATTAAAATAAAATACTAGCGAAATGCTAGTTTTTTTATATCTATGTTATTTACTAATAGAAATAATAATATTATAATATAAAAAAAGAGGGATACTGATATGAAAAAAATAACTATAA
The DNA here is from genome assembly GCA_964371305.1 of uncultured Staphylococcaceae bacterium. Lineage (GTDB taxonomy): Bacteria > Bacillota_I > Bacilli_A > RFN20 > CAG-826 > CAYJLA01. Next base: position 14,773 of record CAYJLA010000012.1, read on the forward strand.
TCACCGCATTAGCATCTATAGGAACTTTATTATGCGCAATAATCTACTTTATTATCATGATGATTGTTAATAGTAGTGATTTTTCTGGCGTAATGCAACAAGGTTTTGATGTATTGTTTATGAGAGACTTAAATACTACTCATGTTATTGTCTCCATTGGTTTATATTTAAGTATTGTTTTAATTATTACATTAGTTACACTAGCTTTATTAAGAAAACGCAATGAATTGTACCTAACAGTGGTCGGTCTTGTATTATCTTTTATTTTTGTATTTATGAATATCTCAGCTTTAATTAATGGCAACATTACTTTTGGTGATAGTGCTAACTTAACTGAATCATTAGGTAGTATTTTATCTATTGCTTATTGTTTGATTGCTGCTATTGTTGTTATTTCGTTTGCAGCTGCTTTTGTTTATGGTGGTTCAGAAAGAAGAAAATTACCTAATTTAGTTGATTCAGAAGACGTTATTAGTGTTCAAAATGATCAAGAGAATAAAGAAGATAAAGTAGAAGCAACAAATGAAGATACAGTAAGTGAAGTAACTCCTGAAGAAGTTATGGATGAAGATAACGAAGTTGTTGCTGTTAAACCTGAACAAACTGAAGAAGTTAGTGCAAAAACGGATGAAAAAGTTGTAGTGGAGACGGAAGAAAAAGTGAAGAAAGCTCCAGCAAAGAAGTCAACAGTTACTTCTAAGAAAGCTCCAGCAAAGAAGTCAATATCAACTACTAAAAAAACTACTGAAAAAACTACAAAAGCTCCTGAAGATGATGCTCATACTGCATCAAAAACAGGTACAAAGATATATCATGTTTCAAAACATCACCCAACAAATAAATGGCAAGTTAAACTTGAGGGTGGAAAAAAAGCTATTAAAACATTTGATACACAACGTGAAGCGCAAGCTTACGCTAACGACTTAATTGAATCAAATCATGGAAAAGGCGCCTTAAAATTACATTCTAGAAAAGGAACTATAAGAAAGGCGGATAACATCAAAAATGAACACTAAAGATTATACAAACTTTTGTATTGAGTCTCTTAGAGAAAGAGGTGTTACACTTGAAGATATTTGTGAATGCGCAAGATTTTTACAACAAAATTATCATGCAAATTTAACAGCAGATGACATGCTTGTAGGTGTACAAGAAGTTATTAAGAAAAGAGAAGTTCAATATGCTATTATGACTGCAATTGAACTTGATAAACTAGTTGAACAAAACAAATTGAATAACAAGGACCTACAAGAAGATTTATGCAACGATCAAGGTTTATATGGCGTTGACGAAGTTTTAGCTTATGGAATCTGTAATTTATACGGTTCGATTGCGTTGACAAATTTCGGTTATATTGATAAAGAAAAATACGGTATTGTAGAAAAATTAAACATCGAAGGGAAAGAAAAAAACAAATGTCACACATTTTTAGATGACATTGTTGGCGCTATTGCTGCATCTGCAGCTAGTAGATTTGCGCATAATTAATTATGCTTTTTGAATTCGTAGATTTTTATTTAATCAATACTTGGATTGAACTATTTGTTGTTTTTGCATTTTATTTCATTGCAGTATATATTCTAATTCATTTTAAACCAACCCGAAGATTATTTGCCTTAGCTAATGGACTATTTGTGTTGTTGTTTATAAGTTACGTATTAATGCTAACGTTTGTATTTTATGTGGTGATCGCTGCAATTATAATTACATTTACGATATTCTTTATTTCAAACATGAACTATAGAAAAATGAGTTTTTTTAAAGGAAACTGGTTTGTAAATAGAAATAGTAATAAAGTTACTACAAGCACAATTTACGATACGAATGCAGTCGTAAAAGAAATATTTGATCTAGTTTCATTTTGCAGTAAGAAAAAAATTGGTGCTATTATAGTTTTTGAAACAAAAGACGATTTATCTTCATTTGCTAAAAGTGGGACTCAGATTAATGCTCCAGTATCATCAGAATTGCTTCAAACTATTTTTTATCCAGGTACTAGATTACATGACGGTGCTGTTATTATTAAGGAAAATAAAATACTTGCCGCAAGTGTTTATTTTACTCCTACAACTAAAGCTTTGACTGGAAAATACGGCAGCAGACATAGAGCAGCGATTGGAATTAGTGAAGTTACAGATTCTGTTACTGTGATTGTCTCGGAAGAAACGGGAATTGTTTCATTTGCAATCGATGGAGTTATTGAGTCAACCACTTTAGAAAACTTTTCAAACTTATTAGAAGGCTATTTAAAAGATAGAAAACAATAAATATGGGAAAATATTTTGGAACCGATGGTTTTCGTGGTGTTGCAAACGATGTTATAACCAGTCAAAATGCATATAGAATTGGAAGAATGATGGGTCAATATCCAAATGGTCGTCATAATAAAGTTTTAATTGCTAGAGATACAAGGTTAAGTGGCGGAATGATTTCTTCTGCACTTGCAAGCGGATTGGCTGCTAGTGGTAGTGAAGTAATTGATATCGGAGTCAGTGTTACTGCTTCAGTTGCGTATTTACTAAAAATTCATAATTGTGATTATGGAATTGTTGTTTCGGCTTCTCATAATCCATTTTATGACAATGGAATAAAAATATTTAATAAAGACGCTGAAAAGATTGACGCTGAGTTGGAACTTCTTTTAGAGACATATATTGATGAAAAAAGTGATAATTTACCATATCCCTTCAACGAGCAAGTTGGTAAAGTTTTGCATAAGGGAAATTATAAAGACATCTATATTGATTTTTTAGCTTCCTTAGTCAATGTTGATCCAAGTGAAAAAATGAACATCGTTGTGGATTGCGCAAATGGTTCTGCATATAAACAAGTTAAAAATGTTTTTAATAGATTTCCACAATTAAATTGTATTTATATTAATGATGCACCTAATGGAATTAATATAAATAGACATTGTGGCTCAACACATTTAAGTTCTTTAAAAGAAAAATTGCATGAAACAAAGTATGATATAGGTTTTGCATTTGATGGTGATTGCGATAGATTAATAGTAGTAAATAAAGACGGAAGAGAATTAGATGGTGATGGAATAATTTACTTATGTGCAAAACATTTGAAATCTTTGCAAAAACTTAATAAAAATGCAGTAGTTTTGACTACAATGTCTAATATAGGTACAAAAAAAGCACTTAAAAACATTGATATAGACTATATAATTAGCGATGTTGGTGACAAAAATGTTCAAAACGAATTAAAGAAGAATATGTTATCTCTTGGTGGTGAACAATCAGGACACATTACATTTATGGAACACTTAAATACTGGTGATGGAATATTATCAATGATAAAAGTTCTTAATGCACTTTCTTACTTTAAAATCACACTTGATGATGTTTTAAAAGAATGGGTAAAATTTCCACAAGTTTTATTAAATGTTAAAGTAAGTAATAAACAAGCAGTTTTATTAGATTCTAAATTGAAAGAAATGATAGATAAATATCAACAACAACTAGGCAATAATGGACGTGTGTTCTTAAGAGCTAGTGGAACTGAGCAACTCATAAGAATAATGTGTGAAGCGGATAGTGAAATGCTATGTAATAGTATTTGTGAAAATATAAAAAATTACATCAATGACTTGAACTTTTAATTATGTTAAAAGAAGATATTTATGCATATTTAATTAAAGTTAGTGCTATAACTAAAATCGGTTTACTTTATTCCACTGATCCATATGCTATTGAAAATTACAAAGAAATTGAGGATTTGACAACTAATGTGTTACAAAAGTTTCAAGATATAAGCTTTGAAAGAAACAATTTTTTTGCTAAAGATATTTATCCAACACCTTCTGTTTCAGTAAGAGCGGTGATCAGAGATCAAGAAGGTCGTTGTTTATTTGTAAAAGAAGCAAGTGATAATACGTATTCTTTACCTGGCGGTTGGTGTGATTTATATGATTCTCCACAAGAAGCCATAATTAAAGAAATTTTTCAAGAATCTGGGATTAAAGCTAATGTTATTAAATTAATCGGAATAATTGATAAAAAACAATATAAACATTTAAGTTCGTTACCTATTTTTGACATAGTATTTGAAGCAGAAATAATTGAAGATGGTTTTGATATATCTCATGAAGTTAACGAGATTAAATTCGAATATGCCGATAAAATATGTCCGTTGTCAAATAAAAACACCAAAGAAGAACTTGCACGAATAATAACTGCCTGCGAAACTAACAAAACAATTTTTGATTAAATATATATTTTATATTTAAATTTGATATAATTAATTTATGAATGAAAATAGTCGTTTTGCACTAAAAAAAATATTAGCAACAGTAGTTGATATTTTGATAATGCTAGTGGTTACTGGTTTACTTATGTTACCATCTATAATTTATTTAGTAATCGTTACTACAACAAGTACATTTACCACATTTGATATTTACGCTTTATACATTTCCTCATCATTAGGCGTAGCGTTAAGTATTATTTCTTCTATTGCGTACTTAGTGGTTGTTCCTTCATATACAAATGGACAAACAATCGGATATATCATATTTAAATTAAGGTTGATAAACAATAACAATGAAGCGTTAACAAGTAAGGTTTTGTTTGTTCGCGCAACCACAAGATTAGTTATTATAATTTTAACGTTGGGGGTTTGTTTAATCGCTGACCTTTTAGTGTTATTATTAAATAAGCGAGGAATAAGTTTTTATGATGTCTTAACCTCGACACATATAATTGATATTAGTTCAAACAAGGAGGATAACTAAATGTCAACATTACACATTAAAGCAAAGGATAATGCTTTTGCAAAAGTCGTATTAATGCCAGGAGATCCACAAAGAGCGAAGTGGGTTGCAGAAACTTTTTTAAAGGATATTGAATTAGTAAATGATGTAAGAGGTATACTTGCATATACTGGTTATACAAAAAATGGAAAAAGAATTTCTGTTATGGCTAGCGGAATGGGAATACCATCTATTACAATATATGCTCATGAATTATATACAGGTTATGGTGTTGAATCTATTATTAGAATCGGCACATGTGGTGCATATCAACCACAAATTAACTTATTTGATGTAGTTGTTGCACTAGGTGCTTCAAGTGATTCAAATGCTGCAAGTCAATTTAATTTAAATGGTCAATTCTCTGCAATTGCGGACTTCGATCTTGTAAAAATAGCTGATCAAAAACTCATTGAATCTAAAATGGGACACCATGTAGGTAATATGTTCTCAGCTGATATATTTTATGATCCAGATCCAGAGACATATAAACGTTGGGCTAGACTTGGTGTTTTAGGTGTTGAAATGGAAGCTTATGGTTTATACTTAAAAGCAAATGAGCTAGGTAAAAAGGCTTTAGCGTTATGCACCGTTACTGACCACTTCTTAAAACCAGAAAAAGCAACTGTTGAAGAAAGACTACTTGGTTTATCAAAAATGATAGAAAGAGCAATTGAAGTAGCGGAAGAAGTTGCCTAATGAGTCCGATTTTAATTCTTGCGATTAGTTTGGGTTCGCTTGGAATAATCGCAGTTTTAACTTTATTGTTTTGTTTCCCAATAAGAAAATTATATTACCAAAAAAAATATGTAAGTATATATGGAAAAGTTCTTTATGAAATTGCAATGGAGTTAGACTTATATCTTATTAATAATTTAATCTATGAAATTGATTCTGGCAATTACTTGCCTATTGATCATATTCTTTTTGGCGATAAATATATATATGTAATCAAAGACAGATTATACAACGGCATTATTGAACCAATTGAACATGATTCAAAATGGAGACATCATAAAGGTACCAATATAGTATCAATAATTGATAATCCATTATTATTGAATAGACAAAGAGTTATCAGTTTATGTAATGCCGCACAATTAGATCCAAATTTATTCATATCAGTAGTAGTTGTGAATGATGGTTGTCTAAATGGACCTTACAATATTGAATCAAAGAAAGACTTCTTAGTTACGAAAAATAAACTAAGAAAGTTAATAGTGTCACTGGAAAAATCTGCTGTAAGTGATATAAATAAAAATCAATTAGATATGACTGTTAAAGATCTTGCAAGGTTAAATCTAAGAGATAAGGTTCAAATGACAAAACAAAAAAAACAACCCTAAGGTTGTATTTGTATTAATGGAGCAGGTGACGGGAATCGAACCCGCATAACTACCTTGGCAAGGTAGTGTTCTACCACTGAACTACACCTGCATATGTATGCTTAATTATTATATGAAATAAATGAATATATTTCAAGAGGAAATTTAAAAGAAGGTAAAAAATATGAGTAGTAAAGAAAAATTGGCAAATTTAATGATTACAGATGATGTGTTGTCTGTAGAAGAACTAGAAAAAAAGTATCCAATAAGGCAGCTTGAACCAAGCGCTTTGATTACTCGCTTTGCGCCTTCTCCGACCGGTTTTTTACATACAGGGTCGTTATTTACTGCAATGATTTCTCATAAACTAGCTTCTCAAAGCAATGGCGTTTTCTATGTTAGACTCGAAGACACTGATACGAAAAGAGAAATCAAAGGGGCTGGGATTCAATTAATAGAACAATTGAATCAATTCAATGTTGGTCCTAACGAAGGATATCTTGGAATAAATGAGTTAGGTGTGTATGGACCATATAAGCAATCTGAACGCGCGGATATTTATAAAAGTGTAATTAAAGAAATGATTTTACAAGGTAAAGCATATCCTTGTTTTTGCACAAGTGAAGAATTAAGTGCAATACGACAAGAGCAAGAAGCTAGTAAAGTCGTTCCTGGATATTATGGTGCATATGCTAAGTGTAGACATTTTACAGATGAAGAATGTATTAAATTAATTGAAGAAGGGAGCCCTTTTGTAATACGATTTAAGTCTAGTGGAAATCATCTAAATAAAATAACAGTTAAAGACATGATTAGAGGCGAAATTACAATAGCCCAAAATGATTTAGATGTTGTTATATTAAAAAGCGACGGGCTTCCAACTTATCATTTTGCGCATGTTGTTGATGATCACTTTATGAAAACAACAATAGTGGCAAGAGGAGAAGAATGGATTTCATCATTACCTATTCATATTGAAATGTTTGAATCATTATCATGGAATGCTCCAAATTATGCTCACCTACCTCTAATAAATAAATTAGATAATGGTAATAAAAGAAAATTATCTAAACGTAAGGATCCAGAAGCCTCTGTAGAGTACTTTATAAGTGAAGGTTATCCTGTTGAGGGCGTTTTATTGTATTTAATGTCTATTGCAAACTCTAACTTCGAAGAATGGGTTATTGAAAATAAAACTTTCGATATAGATAAGTTTAATTTTTCACTTTCCAAAATGTCTCTTGATGGAGCATTGTTTGACATTAATAAATTAAATTATTTTTCAAAAGAGTTCCTAGCCTCATTAAATAAAGATGAAATAACACAAAGAATTTTAGTTTGGGCTAAAGATTATTGTATTGAATTATATGAATTAATTAATAATGATGTTGAATACTTCAAAGAAATCATTAACATCGAAAGAGAAAAAGAAAATCCAAGAAAAGACTATTTTAAATATAGCAATATTTTAGAAAATGTTAAATTCTTTTATAGTAAGTACTACAACTTATTAAATGTAGAAGAGTTTCCTTTCAACCAAAGTGTTTCTAAAGAAGTCATTAAAAATGTTTTAAGAGAATATTTACTTACTAATGATTATACATTTACAAATCAAGAGTGGTTTGCAAACATAAAGGTTATAGCAGAAAAAAATAATTTTGCTATCAATAACAAAGAATATAAATTGAATCCTGAATCATTTAACGGTAATGTAGCATCAGTGGCAGAAATAATTCGTATAATGGCTGTTGGTAGTAAGTTTGCGCCCGATCTTTATAGTTTGTTGCAAGTATTAGGTAAAGAAGAAGTTGAAAGACGAATAAATAAAATAATTAAATAGATATATGAAGTGCTTGTTAATATATTCTTGTAAAACTGGAAAAGGTAAGGTAGTTAAAAAAATACCTTATATTAAAAAGCGCTTGAGTTTAAAGTATGAACAAATAGATAGCAAAGAATTTTTTTCTTTGCCTGAACAAAGAAATTATATTATTGCAAATCATCAAAGGTATACTGATATTATCGTTTGTGGTGGTGATGGATCAATACACAATGTTATTAATGTGCTTCAAGAAAATGATATTCGTATTAATTTTTCAGCTATTCCCTTTGGTACTTTAAATGATGGATTTAGAAATTATGGTTACGGAAGAAGTGTTGAAAAGGCGATTGATATTATACTTCAAAACAAAGTTGAGCAAATAGATCTAATTAAGATTAATAATAGTTATGTATTTTATATGGCTGCAGCTGGTGCATATGCAAATCTTGCTGCATTAACTAAAGAAAAGACCAAGAGAGCTTTTTCTTTTTTCTCGTATTATTTTTTGTCTATTAAGCAAATGTTTAAAAAGCAAAGATATAAAATAGTGATAAATCATAATGGCATTAAATCAATTAGGGAGGTGCCTTTTATTCTAATTGCTAATAATAAATTTATTGGTGGTTTTAAACTTAACAGACATAGTTTGCAGAACGATGGAGTAGCAGAATTATTAATATCAAAAATAGGTTTTACAAATGGTTTAATTAACTACTTTCTAGTAAAAAGGAATATAGAACAAATAACTTTCACAAATCTCGAAATATTTACATCATTAACAATGGACTGGTACGGTGATGGAGAAAAAATTGATTCCAGTGAGCGTATTAAAGTAAGTGTTACTAAATCGATATTTAGCGTGTATTATTCAGCAAAATAAATCAAATAACGTGCAAAAACTCATTATTTTTTTATTTTTTATTTCAAATTACTTCACATTAATGTAGAGAATATGTATAATGTAGATTGTGTTTATCACAATAGGAGGAATTTTATGAAAAAAGCTACAAAAACATTTCTAATTTTAACGCTTGTCGCGGTATTGGCAAATGTTGGTTATTTAGCAGTTACGTATTTTATGGGCGTTACCGGTGTAAAGACTGGTCCTGAAATATTAGACAAATTTGTTCAAACTGTTGTCGAGATGTTTGACTTCAGTGCATTAACTTTACAATCATACATTTTTTACGGTATTTTGGGAGTTGGTGTTTTAGGGTTTTTAGTCTTATTAATTAGTGCAATCGTAAAGCGCAAAAATTTAGCGATTGGTATGAGTATTGTGTTTTTATTTGCAGCACTTGTAGGCGCGGTTGATTTTGTTTTAACTGAAAATTTTGAAGGTATTACAAAATTATTAGCTGGTTTTGAAAGTAATACCGCTTTTAGTGATCCACAAAATATTTTATTGTTAGTCTTATATTCACTAGGAGTACTATCTTTATTTTTTGGATTGGTCGGTTTGTTCATCGGATTCGGCTATACATTTAGTGATTTAGATGATGAATCAATTGAAATTAACGATTTAGGCGATATTGGCTTAAATAAACAAAGCAGCAAAATATTTCAATTTCAAGCAGACGTTAGTGAAAGTGATTTAGAAAAAGAACCTGTAGTTAGTCCGATTTTATTGACAAGTATGGATGATGATTTAGATGAAGAACCAGTTGTAGAAGAAACATTTGATGACGTTGATGATTATTCTGAAGTTGAAGATACTTATGTTGATACAATTGAAGATGAAGAACCAATTGCATTTGATGATGTGCTTGAACCTGAAGAGGAAGTTGAATTTAATATACCTCCAGTAAATGCAAATAATATACATATTGCAGACGCTCAGCCTGAGCAAGCTACACAAGTTACACCTACACCTGCGTCACCAGTAGGTAATGGAACAGCTCCTGTCATCGTTCAATATTTTAATACTTATAATACTACAACACCTGTTGATGCTCCTTCAAAATCAAATTTGGAAGAAATGATCGAAAAAGACAATGAAGAAAAATTAACAAGTAATGATATTAAAGAATTAATTAAAAACGAATTAATTTCCTTCTTCTCATTAGATGAAGAATGTACTTGTGATGAGGAATGTACTTGTGATGAGGAATGTACTTGTGATGAGGAATGTACTTGTGGTGAAGAATGTGCATCTAGTGAAGAATGTACTTGTGGTGAAGAATGCTCATGCAACGAAGATTCTATCCAATCAATGAATCCAGAAGTAATCGAGCGTATTGAACACGTCGAAACAGCAATTCAAGAACTTCCTACTCCATTAACTGAAGATGAGGTTCGCACAATTATTAGCGATGAACTATCAAAATTCTTATCTGATTTAAGAAATGAATACCCTGCGGAAAGACATGTTTTTGTAGAAGAAGATCCAGTTACTGAAGAAATAATTGAAGAAGTAGTCGCTGAAGAAGAACCAATTATCGAAGAAGTAATTATCGAAGAAGTAATTATTGAGGAAGAAATAATTGAGGAAGAACCAGTTACTGAGGAAGTAGTTGAAGAACCAGTTACTGAGGAAGTAGTTGAAAAACCTGTTGTTGAAACGGTAGAGTCTGCTCCAAAAAAAGAGTATGAAAGAATCCCTTTTACAACAAGAATTCAGCAAGCTGATAAAGACATGATAGATAACTTTAATGAGTTGAAGAATGAAATAATGTCTTACGGCCTTAAATCCCGAGTTAGTAATTCAGGCGACACATTTAGATTACATACAGTTACATACTGTAAAATAACAATCGCTGGTAAATCTCTTAAATTATACTTTGCATTAAATCCAGAAGATTATAAAGATAGTCCAATTCCTGTAATTGATGTAAGTGATAAAGATATTTATAAAGAAATACCATTAGCTTTTAAAGTTAAATCAGAATTATCTATGAGAAGAGCTAAAGATTTGATTGCTTCAGTTATGGAAAGAAATAACTTTGAACAAGAAAAAGTTGAACCACACGATTGGGTTAAGGACATTGCTGAAGAATATCCAGCCAAGTAAATAAATTAAAACGCTACCTACAAAAACGGTAGCGTTTTTTCTTTACCTACAATTAACAAATAAGTATAATTATAAATATGGATGTAGAGAGAATTATAAAAACTGGTTCAATTGAAGTTGTTACAGGACCGATGTTTGCAGGTAAAAGTGAAGAACTCATAAGAAGAATTAAGCGTTTAGAATATGCTAAAAAAAACGTACTAGTTTTTAAGCCTGAAATTGATAATCGTTATAGTGATAGTGATGTTGTGTCGCACGCAAAAAATAAAGCAAAATGTATTAATATAAGAGTTAGTAATGATGTTTTAAAATATATAAAAAGCGATACACATGCAGTTGTTATAGACGAAGTCCAGTTTTTGGATATTGCGATTCTTGATGTTGTTGATATTCTTGCTAATAGAGGTATTAGAGTCATTGTTGGTGGTTTAGATACGGACTTTAAGTGTCAGCCATTTGATATTACTGCAAAAATGCTTGCCAAAGCTGAATACATAACAAAATTGACTGCTGTCTGCGTAGTATGTGGTGAGCCTGCAACGCTTACCCAACGAATTGTAGATGGTATACCTGCTAGCATTCATGATGACATTGTATTAGTAGGTGCTAGTGAAGCGTATGAACCACGTTGTAGACATTGTCATCAGCTAAGACGCTAATGTTAGTTGCAACTTTATTTATTGAATGTTATAATTTATATTCAATTATTTAATATATTTGAAAAAGGAGATTTGAATGGACCCGCTGTCGTGGATTATAGTCTTATTATTAGTATTAGTCGGAGGTTTCTTCTCCGCCGCAGAAACTGCATTTAATTGCATAAATGTTTATAAATTACGAGTTAAAGCTGATGATGGAAGCAAAATAGCAAAGCTCGTTGTAAAAATTTCAGAAAAATTCGATAGGACTTTAATTTCATTATTGTTCTCATATAACTTATCACAAATAGGATTGACTACTTTATCTACAGTTCTTTTCTATGATATTTTTAATTCAATTATACCTGATGAAGCAATCATTACATTAATTAACACAATTGTAATGACGATTATTACATATATACTTTCAGATACTGTTCCTAAAATGATCGCAAGCAAAGCTCCGGAAGTAGTTGCGAGTTTTACAGCATATCCAGTATATGTTTTTAATTTTATATTTTTCCCAATTTCATGGTTGTTTGAACAAGTAGTTAAGTTAATTAAGAAGATTATTAAGGTTGGTGATTCACCTACTCTTACAGAAGAAGATTTTAATAATGTGTTAGAAATGGTGGAACAATCAGGTGGACTTAATGAGGATGAAACTGACATAATTCAAGCAACATTTGATTTCTCCGAGACACTTGTTAAAGATATTTACACACATATTGATAATGTGACTACCTTACAAATTAAAGATTTAAAGAAAGACGTACTTAACCAATTTTTGGTTGATGTTAATTATTCAAGAATACCTGTTACTTCTAGCACTAATGATAAAGTTATTGGTGTTTTGCATGTTAAATCATATTTAAATGGATACTTAAAAGATAAAAATATTTCAGTAAGAAAACTTTTACACCGACCATATTATGTTACGTTAGGTTTAACAATATCAGAAGTTTTGGAAGGTTTTAAAAAGAATAGAACTCATATAGGGATTGTTTTAGATGAACGTGGTATTTTTAGTGGCATTGTCACCATGGATGATCTGCTTGAGGAACTGATTGGAACTGTTGAGAAAGCACATGACGATAACATAGTTAAAGTAAATGCGAAAGGAGTAGTATAATGGATAACACTAATATATTTTATATTGTTGTTTTAGTAATATTATTTTTCCTATCGATGTTTTACTCATCAAGCGATATGACTTATTCAATCGTCGACAAGATCAGATTACAAAAAGACTTAAATAAGAATAGTAGATTTCACACAAAACTTGCACTTACTTATGCTGAGAAGTATGATGAGACTATATCAACAATTTTATTTTGCAACAACTTAGTAAATATTGGTATATCATCTTTTACGGCTACCTTAGCAATTAATTTATGGGGTGCTGATAGCGCCAATCCTGTCGATAATATCGAATTATATACTGTAATAGTTGTTACTTTTATAGTATTCTTGTTTGGAGAAATTATTCCAAAAAGCGTTTCTAGATATTATTCTTATAATTTATCTAAAATGTATTCAGTACCAATTATGGTTTCAAAAATAATATTTTTCCCAATAGTGTGGCCTGTAACTAATATATCCAGGCTTATAATAAGGCCTTTTAAAGAACGTTTCGAAGACTCTAATGAACCATTAGGTGAAGAAGAGTTACAAGAAATGGTAGACGCCATTGAAGAAGATGGTATTATCGACGAAAAACAAGGTGAATTACTTAGAAGTGCCCTTACTTTTACTGAAACACAAGCATATGAAATTATGACGCCAAGAGTAGATATTCTTGCATTTGATATAACTGATGATATAGATGTTTTATTCTCTAACTCAGAATTACTTACGCATTCTCGTATACCAGTATATGAGAATACAACTGATAATATTATTGGTATTATTTTAACAAATGAGCTTCTTAAAAAGAAAATTGCAGGTGAGGTAATAAATATACACGAAATGATTCAACCAGTTCAATTTATACCTAGGTCGATGAATATTTCAGATTTACTCACGTCCTTTAAAGAATCATCTACTAATTTAGTAATTGTTAAAGATGAATATGGTGGTACTGACGGTTTGATTACAATTGAAGATGTTGTAGAAGAATTGGTCGGGGATATATTCGATGAAACTGATGATATTGAAGAAGAAGTAAGAACAATTGACGAAAAGACTAAAGTAATAATGGGTACATATAATATTGAAGATTTCTTTGATTTATATGATTATTATGATGACGAAGATACAGATTATACAACTGTAGCTGGATGGTGTGTTGAAAAACTTGGAAAATTTGCTGCTATTGATGATGTTTTTGAAACTAGCAAATTTACTGTTAAAATAGTTAAAGTTGATGATACAGTAGTAGAAGAAGTTATAGTTACGCTAATCGAAACTGAAGATGAATAATTATTTTCAACATAACATAGAGGTATTAACAGAAAAAAACGTTTTAATTACGTCTATTGACACTAGAATAGGTTTTGATTTGGCGATCGTTTTAGCATTAAAAGGTGCAAATTTAATTGTAGGCACAAGAAGTAATGAAAGATTTGAACAACTTGTTAAAATTGTCTATTCACATGTTGAACAATGCAAAATTGATGTTTGTTTATGTAATTTTAATTCATATTCGAGTATTTTCGGTTTTTCAAAATTTATTAAAGAACTAAATAAAGAAGTTCATCATGTTATTTTTACTAATAGTTATTTAGAAAAAGATAATGAACGAACTTTGAATAACCATTCTAGAATTATCGGAAATGATTTTGTAGCAACGTATTTACTTTTATCATCTTTAAATGATACTTTGATGGAAAAATCTGGGGCTAAAGTCATATTTTTACTTTCTCGATTTACAAAAAAAGTAGTTTCAAAACAAGTTAAAAGTGCTTTAGAAAAATATACTAGTAGCGAATTAATGGAGTATATGAGTTCTAAGTTCTTATTAGGTGCATTTTGTTCAACTATGATGAACAGCTTAAATATATATAATTTTCCAGAGAGAAAAAAAACTAAGTTTGTTGCTGTAAACGTAGGTTTGACATCGTTGAGTAAGGTTAACGTAGTAACTAACAACAAGTATGTTACTAAAATATGTAATGATTCAACGATTTTATCAATTGCATATGCTGTTTGTAATAAACATGTAATAAATAGGGATTATATTCAAAAACGAGGTATTTTAAACCTTTTTGGTAAACCAAAGAGATATAATTTACCTGTTAAATTAGTTAATGGTTCCGCTCAACTTATGTATGATGTTGGTAAGTTTTTTAAACAAAAAGGTTACATAAACGAACGTTAAAACGCTGATATCTTTGCAATATATTTTCTATATATATCTTTAGCTAGTGATTCTACACTTTTTTTATTCGTATCAATAATGTGATCCACTTTACCAATATTTTTGGAACTAAAACTAGTTATATCATTTTTTATTCTTTGGTCAATGACTAGTGGATCATCGCCTCTTCCGGTCATTCTTTTTATTCTAACATCTTCATCAGCTTTGGTATAAAAACTTACTATATTGTCCTCATTTAAAGAAATAAATGACTTTAATCCTTCAGGATCTACAATAATAACTTTATCATCTGAAATTTGGTCTTTACCACATCCATAATAGTTTCCGTTGTATAAAGTTGTTTCAATAAAATGATCTTGTTCTTTGAGTTCAATAAAACGCTCTTTATCAATGAAAAAATAATCTACTCCGTCTATTTCGCCTTTTCTAATTGGCCTTGTAGTAGTCGTAATAGCTTTTACTATACCAAAAGATTTTTTTAGTTCTTTAGCAATTTCTGTTTTTCCACTTGCGCTTGCGCCTATTAAAATAATCATTATTTATATTATATTAAAAATCAAGTTAAACAACAATTGTTAATGAATATAAAGTGAAAAAAATAGACATTTTTAATAATGTTCCCAATATTAGTAGTGGATTATGAAAAGTACATATTTAGCGAAACTAGTAGGAGTATATAAAAAAGCTATTTCTTTAGAAGAAAGAAGAAATATTATTTTTACAAGTAGACAAAAACTTTATTATCGTAATTATTTCAAAGAAAAATACGAATCTTCTTTATATATTTATATTATAACATCAATAGAGAATGCTTATGAGCAACTCGATAATATTTCTAAAATGATTTTGTACAATGATTTCTTTTTCCAGGATTACAAATTTTGGGCAATAGCATCATTTCAAAATGACAAAGCATATAGAAGAGCTAAAGCGAAAGCTATAACCAGTTTTATGTTTCATCTAAGGAAATGTTGTTATGAGAATATATAATTTAGCTTCCGTAATTGGCATGTCTTTATTAACTTATATAAACATGTCAAGTATACCAAGCAAGATTCATAATCTAACTGTACCACCAGGAGATTTATCATCCAAAATAGAAATAGGATTTTCTTTTACTACATATAGAAGTGATTATATTAGCATTATTGTAAAACAAAATAATGATTATTATGGAAGTAATTTCATATATATAGTTGAAAGAAAACTGCATAGGACTGGTGTAGCGTCTTCCTATGTTATAAATCTTGATAATAAGAAACTAATTGAAGGCGAAAATACAGTTTCTTTTGATTGTTACGATAGCAATAATAATAAACTAACAAGCAAGACAATTGAGTTGTTAACGTTCATGCCTGGTAAAAATGTAATGGTTAGTCAAACTAATAAAGCGTTTGAATACCCATTTACAACATATAAGACTGATGAAAACGGATCACATGAATATTTTTATAAAGATAAGATTGTTTTTGAGCAAGCATATAATGAATACTATATGAATGGGTATAGAACTTTGTCATTTAACCATTTTTATATCACAAATGATACAGGAATAGATTTAAGTGATGCATCTGGATATATTGAGTTTGCAGACCCGAATGGATACTTTGCAAATTTTCCAAGAGGCAGCTCTGATTATATAGTCAAAATCCCTGTTGTAATATACAAATATAAATATGCAAATTTTCCATATCGTTATAAGTTAACATTTAAGGAATATCATTACGTAAATCCATTAACGTATGTCATTAGTAAATATCAATATGGTACTTACATCAAAACAAAAGAACTATATCTGCCTAAATTTGCTTACAATGAGTTTAATAATATAGATGTTTCGATAAGGCTTGAAGGTGTTGGTATTTGTAAAAATAACTACACATATGACTATAAATTTATTTCTGTTTATCCATTTGT
>CAYJLA010000013.1:0-1365 GCA_964371305.1 uncultured Staphylococcaceae bacterium
AAAATTAAGTAGCGTTAAAGAAAAAAACCTATTAAATTTTCTTCTAAACCAACAGATAGCGATCTTATTTGCTAACTTAAGGAATAGATTGCAAAAATATAGAATACGTTATTAAAATGCCACTTTATGAAGCATATGGAAGAATAAATAATAATAACTTCATAAGAATATCAAATACAGAAACTGTTAATATAAAAAAGATTAAAGAATTTGATCTTAGCATTACAGGCACAATTAGAATTAAATTAACAAATGGTGATATATCTTATGTTTCTAGAAGGTATGTTACTCATATTAAAAAATCATTAGGTATAGGAGGTAAATCAAAATGAAAAAACAAATTATTTTTAGAGGTATAATAGGTTTTCCATTAGGAATCACTTTAGGATATATAATATCTATTTTAATATCATTGTTTGCTACTAATGGAGAATTTAATCCATGTGTTCCACAATTCGTTGAACAAGTAGGTTCAGAAATAGGAGCAGTAGTAATACAAACATTACTTTCTGGTATTTTAGGATCAGCATTTGCAATGAGTTCTTTAATATGGGAAATTGATAGATGGAGTATAGCAAAACAAACAGGGATATATTTTTTAGTAATTTCTCTTTCAATGCTTCCAATAGCATACATTACTCATTGGATAGAACATAGTATAGTAGGGTTTGTTATATACTTTTCGATATTTATAGGACTATTTTTAGTAATTTGGATAACTTTCTACTTTATAATCAAAACTAAAGTAAAACAACTTAATAATAAGTTAAAGTAAAACTTAGTATCTGCCATAATAAGATTAAATAAGTAATATAAAAAGTAGCTTATATATTCGTAATTACAATAACTATGTATAAACCAAGTTATTTTGAACAAATTGACAAATTGTTTAAAATAATGCATAATTTAGTTATGAAAAAAAGATCTGGATTCACAATTATAGAGTTGTTAATTGTCATTGTCATAATTATCGTTCTAATCTTGCTTGGAATTTATGTCTTTTGATTTTTGAAATTATAGGAGATATTATGAAAAAAATATTTTTAGGGATTTTAGTTACGTTTGGTTTAGTTATTACAGCTTGTGGTCCGACAGACAATGATGTCGTCAATTTTGGTCATTTTGACTATAACGGTAAATGGTTGACTACATATGCTGTTGAAGCGATTTCAGTAAATGAAGCGAAGAGTATTGTTGGTTCAACTACAAAAACAATGTATAATCCTTCTACAACTACCCAAGATCAAATCAATATCGTGTTAGAAACTTATGGACAGGTTGAAATAACAACTAATTACTATGTAACAAATGTCGAAAATATGCAAAGTAGAACAGATATTCTTCAAGGTAGCGATCTAGTAAATT
>CAYJLA010000013.1:1375-2599 GCA_964371305.1 uncultured Staphylococcaceae bacterium
TATTTTGATTAGTGAAAATAATATAACAGATATGGAGTTAGAAAATGATCAATTTAATAACTCAGATGAAGGAAAAATAGCCCCTTTTAAGGATACATATACATTTCATAAAAGCGAGCAAAGAAATTTAGTTATACAAACACACCAGTTTAAGCAAATAGTGATTTCTGAATCAGGTGGTATTAGTTCATCATTTAGACAAGATATCGAACTTATATATGACGGCGAAAACAAATTGACTAAATGGCAGACATCGCTAGGCTTATATACAACAACCCCGACAGGCACAGTGAAAGAAGGATTTATTTTCTCAGCTGACCTTAATTGGATTGAAAAAGATTAGTTTGACATTAAAACATCTAGTCTAGTTTATATGTTTTAATTGAAGTGCATTTATAAATTTAGATTATCCACCTTTTTATACTACAATTAGGTGGAGCAAAAAAAATAAAGACTTCGAGAAAATGGTGCCAACTTACAAAAATGATGAGATTTAAATTTGAAACTCAAATAACAATTGTAATGATGTGGTGTATGGCACATAAGTGCTTTTGTAAAATATTCCGATTAAGATGTTTAAGTTGAATGCTGAGGCTTACCATCCGTTATAAGATTATAAAGTTTGCAACGTTACTTGAATGTATGATAACATAAATATAAGAATCTAGAGGTTTTAAATAATTTTTATACTCATATGTGCTCCATTTGTACATTTACTCATTATGCTAAAGGCAAATTATGTACTATTTTAGTTAAGGTACATTTTTTGCACTTTGCGTTGCGTTCAAACTATTTTATTAGTATACTTTAATTAGGTATCAATATGAATTTAAAAAACATAAGACAAAAAGCTAATTTAACACAAAAGCAAGCTGCTGATATAGTCGGTATTTCTTTAAGATCTTATAAACACTATGAAACCAATCCAGAAACAAAAATAAATAACTTAAAATATATTAAAATTTGTGAGATTATATCTAAACATTTGTCGTTAGATGAAGAACATGGTGTTTTAAGTACAAAACAAATTATTAAATTAACAAAGAATATATTTGTTAAATACAATTTAGAGTACGTTTACTTATTTGGTTCATATGCTAAAAATAGCGCTAAACCAGCAAGTGATGTTGATTTGTTAGTCTCAAATAATATTGATGGAATATATAATTTTGAATTTGTGGAAGAGTTAAGAGAAGTTTTATCAAAAAAGTCGATATTATTAAT
>CAYJLA010000013.1:2609-14838 GCA_964371305.1 uncultured Staphylococcaceae bacterium
GTGAACAACTTAAATAGTAACAAAGAATTATTAGATAATGTTTTAAAGGATGGTATCAAAATATATGGTTAAAAACGATATATATTATCTTACTAAGATGTTAGATAATCTATCATTTATTAAAAAACAAATGAATGATATTTCATATGATTTATTTATGATGTAGCGCACAATAACATTAAAGAATTTACTTTTAATATAGATTCATTAATTGAAGAGTCAGAATAAAACTTAATACTTTTTAGTGGATTTATAGGTTGCAATAGTAAAGTACATAATGTTAGTCCAATTTAGTAGCGTTTAATATTTGTAGGGGTAGTAATATCAAACGCTTTTGTATCTAGATATGGTTCCATACGATCTACTATCATACGCTTTACGTGGTATTTATCAGGCACATAAATTGCTTTGCATACAGTTATTCGTTCCTTGAAGCTTTGTATGTAATTTGCAAAATCGCCAGATATATAAAAATTTTCATTTTCCTCTATGTTATATCGAGTTTTTGGATGGTAGTTGATCTTAGATTCTATTGTTTTCAAACATAAACTTGATAAAGTTGTCTTATTTAAAAGCATCTTTCGCTTCTTTTTGCTGATATTAGCAACACGAGCAAATATAGTTGACGTATAAAGTTTGTGTTTATTTTTTTGCTTTTTAAGACATTTAAATATTTTTTATCGATTTGTACATGTACTTTGTTATTACCTCTTTCTATAACTGTTTCGTAAACATTTCCAATTATTGATTATTTAACTGTGTTAAAAACTGTGGTTTTGGTTATATTTATGTTTTTAAACGCAAGAGTTTTGCAAACGTTGGCATAACTTTGCTTCGGTGCCTCACACAATATTTCTAGTCGTAGTTTGTTAGTGAATTGTGAGTATCTTGGTATGTTCATTTCCAAATCCAACGGATAAATATATTTATCCTGGAACTTGTCATAGTAATAGCGGCGCTTGAAAGTAATATTTCCAATACTAGAGATGATAGTGCGTTCATCAATACGAATTAACATATAGTTTGGATCTTTTTGCAATTCTAATGCTAAAGGCCCGTCTCTAGTTTCGCGGACTCTAGCTACTTTTAATGGAAGAACTCTTTTGTTTTCGTATATAGTGTCATCTAATTTTTCAAAATTTTGTGCTATGATATTCATGGGGGAAGTCTCCTTGTAGATGCAATTACATTATAGACCTCCTCTTTTCTTTTGGTACCTACAATTATTAAAGGCTATCTTAAAAAAATAAAATAATTTGCATTTTATTTAAAATCAACTATAATAAAATTAAATAAAAACAGAGTTATGAAAGGGGTCTTTTTATGATATCTAAAATATTTGTAGCCTTGTGTGCATTTAGTCTACTTATTTCGTTCCCGAGCAAGAACTATGATGGAGATGTGTATATACTAAATAATAGGTTGAAAAATGATAATGTGAATAATACAGATGCGATTAAATATTATTCTGCATCGCAGAACACTTACTCAGTTACTCATCATGATTCCGAAAGAACATTCACAGAAGATACACAATCATTTATGTTTTCAACAAATACATCGATTGATGATATTCAATCCATTGGTGATGTCGGTTTAGTTTCTTTTTCGGTGCTGAATAACTACGTCTATTGCAATTTGAAAGGCCTCAGTACCGGAACGTATATAAACATCGATTTCTATAATGAAAATATATTAATAGATAGTCTTTCTTTGTATTTCGCAAAAAGTGATGATAATATAATTTTTTCCTCTGGGTTATCGCTTGATGTTGCAAAAAGAAACTCTGGAATTGAGTTGAGTTATGATTTAGAATACGACGACACAAATACTATTGAAAATTATCAAAGTGGTTTTAGCAGAAGTATCGGTGCAACAGGTAGTGTAAGCGGTGTTGTCCAATGGACAGATGAACAAGGTGAAGTGAGACCGCTTGCGGGCGCAAGAATACGTGTATCTATTAATGGAAGTTGGTGGAGTGGAGAAACACTTACAAATGAATTGGGAGCGTATTCATTATCCTACCAAGGAATTTGGTATATTGGAACAGGTAAACCGACGGTGCATATTTATGCACAAAATAGTCTTGTAAAAGTGCATCATGGCGGAACATACGTTAAAAGTCATGAGTTCACTATCGGTGGTAATAACACATATTCTTACACATTTTCTCCTACACAAGATGGAGATGTTGGTAAAGCAATGATGATCTTTCAAGGAGCTAAGAATTTTGCTGATCATGCAACACAGATGAATCAAAACGTACCTATCTCGTTTTGCGCTTTTAAGTATCCATCGAATAGTACATATTATGACGGAGCATCAAATGTGCATATAAATTCGGAAAATCCTATAAACGATAATTTCCCTGAAACATATGCAGCTTGGGATGTGCTAGGACACGAGTACGCACATCATATTCAAAACGTATTTAATATTTCACAAAATCCAGGAGGACGACATAGCATACCGATTAATAATATAGATGAACAATTTAATAATGGATATAGTTTATCTGAGGCAAAAATAAGAGGTCATAAACTCACCTGGGGCGAAGGATGGGCTACATACTGGTCCATTGTAGCACAACATAGTTTTGATGATGTTCTAAAAACCATTGATACTGTTGGAGACACGTTCTATACTTCATCTAATGGTTTTAACTATAACTTAGATGCTTTTGTACGAGGATTCGGTGATGCTGATGAACAAGTTATTCAACGTGTATTGTATAAACTTTATTCGCTCGAAGTCGATAATATTGATAGTTTTGCATCTGGAGAAGAGAATTTGTGGAATATTGTTGTTAATTACAAACCTGTTACATTTCATGAGTTTATAAATGACTTATATACTGAAGGTTATAGCAAACATCATTTGGGTTTGTTACTAGGCGAATATGGTATAATTACCACAGATCTTAATATTAGTAATATTTATTACGACGCTCTTCCTGTAGTTGAGTGGTCAACGTGGATGGGAAGTGCGAATTTAAGATTTAATCAGTTTGATTTATATTTTGTTGATTACTATGGCGATATAATAACTAGTATCTTCAACATACCATCCTATACAGATGATTGCAAATACACTTTAACTGAAAGTCAATGGAATTCCATTTTTAATTCTTACGGAGATTCATTTGGTGTATATTTTGTAGCTAGGCAGACAGACTACTACATAAGTGGAAATTATTTCTCCGAAACATTTAGTTTTTACAAACCTTCTTCCTTCAGTAGTCATAAAATTCAAATAAAACCAAACGAGTGGGGTTTTGAAGGGCGATATTATTTTAATAGTGAAATACAGTTGAATGAAAATCTAAGATATTCAACATTGAATCGAAATAATTTAGTGATAACTACAGACAGACTTAGAACTGGTTATATCGAAAACTCTTATATAAATCTATCTCCACGTAGAGAAAATGCCGGTAGAGCATATTTGGAGATGAATTTTAATAGAAAGGTTTATTCGTTTATGTATAGTATTTGTCTGTGGAGTGCTAATGAAAATATGAATGGAATCGCTACTCTTCAGATTAAAGATTATCTTGGGAATTGGTCTATATTAACAGATTTGAAGCAAGATATAAATTTAACAACTAAAGATGCCGGTTTAAAAAGATATAGTCACTATTTCCCCGATGGAATATATGGAATAAAATTTGAAAATTTTTCTGATGCGGTCGGTAGCAGAAATAAAGGTAGGTTATCTATTGATGACATGGTCTTCGGAACAAATCAACTAGAATCAAACAATAATTATTTTATAAAAAATTATCCTAAGACTCAATTATAACAAGGAGGAAGAAAATATGCAGAAAATAATTAGTATATCTTTAGTAACTATAGGTGCTTTAACTGCATGCGGTGCAAACAATGAATATATTACTTTCGGGATGAATCCTATATACCATCATTCAGAGCCAACCCCTCAAATATCTACTGGTGGCGAGTTATTGGAAGTAAACAATACTAAAGTAAGTGTAAAAGTTTATCTTGGCGCAATAGGAGAATTCACACAAAACTGGGAAAAGGATGTACTAGATTTAGATCCAGCAATAGGTGTTTTTAAACTAAGTAGAGTGATTCATGAAGCAGATAGCAAAAATGAAACAACTGACTACATTAAAACGCTTAACGATTTTCCAAATTATGAGCTATATCCATTGAATTATCAACATATAGAAGGGACAACAGATGGCGTAATCCCTAAATACACATATAGCACCATTGATAGATTTGACTTTGGTGAATTAAAGTTCAACGAAGGTTACGTTCAATATAACATTGTTTATGTAGAAAAAGCGACTAATGAAGAAGACAATAGTTTTTATTTGTATGGAATATCTGTAGGAAGCTTTTCTTTCAAAGTTGCAGACGGCATTCTAGACTTTAACACATAAATGAAGAAAATTATGGTATGTATGTGTTTATTAGTTCTCAAAATGTATAAATTAATGAATAATGTATTTACATTCACCGAAATAATTGAATATGTATTGTCACGTGAAGATACGGGCCTTTTTGAGTATCGAAGAGCGAACTAGAGAAATGCGTTGTTCCTGCATTTACTAAAAGTGGCTATGTTTTAAGTGAGCAAGATGCTGCTAAAGTGCTTAATTTTGGGCTAGAATATAGAACAAACTGTACTACCATAAATTATAATGCAAACGATGAACAAAAAACTTACATAGAAAACAAAATTAAGATTGTAGATTGCGCACCTATGCCATAGGAATTATTTTGGAAAAATAGGGCCATAAAAATAAATTTTGAGTTTAGTGACAAGTATACTGAAATTAGACAATTAAAACCAAACGGAATCGAAAATAAGACTGAAAAAGAGTATAAAATAGTAAACGGTTTGTATAAATATGATGCGTACTCTAATACCGATATTAGGAGTTTCCTTGTTTCGAGAGAAAAATTGCACGAATACTTATCTAATACACTTGTATTATGCATCATCGTTTTCAAATATAAGATAGAAGTTAATCTAGAAAGAATATTCTTAATTAATAAGAAAAAATAGTTTTCTATAAATTCGAGAATGGATTAGTAAGTGAAATTTTTAACATTTTAACGATTCTGCAAGATCTTATAAGTATGTCTTTTCCGTCAAGTGTCTCTCGCTATCGCACTTAAATAATGAGTATATTATAAAGCTTGTAATAATGCACAATTATTAAACGCTATCGTTATACTATTAATCGATTGCTACATATCTATATATGTGATAAAATCTTACTTAGCGTTATAGGAGAACGATATGAAAAAAATGTATTTTACAGTGACTGGTTTAATAGGAGTTGCTATACTTGCTACAACTATATTAATAGGTAGCAATCAAACATCAATAATTACACAAGGAACTTCGATTTATTCACTGTTTTTAGAAGATAAAGGAAATCAATTAACAAATTCAAGCGTTTTTATTTATGGTGAATCAAGCGTTACTACTTCAATGGGAAATAGTATTGATTTTCAGTTTAATAGTTTGAGCACAACTGATGGAATATGGCAAAATGTTTCTGATGGTGGAAGTTTTACTAACTTAGACCCAATAAGCGGTTTACAATCAATGAATATGGAGTTTAGTGAAGTAAATTCACAAATAAAAGTTTACTATTCTTATACAACAACTTTTAATGAAGTTGATGTTGCTACAATTGAAGCAACATCAACAAGTTATAATTTTGATTTTGATGGCGCTAAACCTAATTATTTAAAAGTAGTAGCAGTAGGTGAAGTAAGCTTCGTTAGTATCGCACTTAATTATTCATGTATTGATTTTGGAGCAACTTTGCCTAGTAAGGGCTCTACATATGAATTTGGCAAATATCCTCAAACAATTGTAAGTGATACTACAACAATTGATGCACTAAATTTAATTAGCGAAGTTAATACAAGTGGATATATAGAATATAATGGCGAAGAATATAAAAAGATTGTAGCTGAACTCCACGTTAGTGGTTTTGGATTTGCACCATTTAGTAATGGTTCTACTCCTGTAAATGGAGAAACTTATTATTTCTTAGTTGAACCAATTACTTGGGATGTTTTAGATGTAGTTGGCAAAAAAGCATTCATGATTAGCGATGTTGTTTTAGGATCGATGTCATATTCCACTTATACAGATAGCAGTTATGAAAACAGCGATATGAGAGACTGGCTAATTAACGATTTTTATAATAATAATTTTACTAGTGATGAACAATCAAGTATGATTTCAACAGTTTTAGATGATAATGCAAATACAAACGATAAGATTTTCTTACCTAGTTATGAAGATATGCTTAATAGTAATTATGGATTCAATGGTTATAAAGAAAACGCTGATCCAGCAAGAAGAAGAGAAGCAACTGATTACGCTATAGCTACAGATACCTTTGTACCTTGGAATATTGGCGCTGAAGATGATGGACACGGCGCTTATTATACAAGAACTCCTTATTCTGTAGGAGGAATGAACATTGTTTATTTCGACGGTAAATTCACAACAACTCCAATTGGCGCTAATCACCATAATCATGGAATAGCCCCTGCAATGTATATTAATTTTTAAATTCTCATTTATTTAGCTCGATATTTTTGTTTATTGTTAACTTTATTTATTTCAGTTCTTTTTTGCGTACATGATAATACAATTAACTCGCAGATACTTAGTAGTGTGTTAGAAAACCTACTTAGTGGTATGATTACTCATTCATATATTATTGACATCTAAATTAGAAGTAATGTATCTTTTTATGTAACATAATTCATTTTAGTTAGTTAATATATATGACTTCAATATATATACATATATATATTAATTTGTTATACTACGATAGTAATTATATGAAATGATAAAGGAGAAAATTATGAAATTAAATATGAAACTGTTTAGTGCGATAACCGCATTTGGAATTATGACGTTAGCAACTATGGCGATAGGAGTTAATAATAATGTTGTCTTCTCTAATGCAGAAGTTGAAACTTACACAATTATTTTATCAAACGCAAAAAACAAAGTAACTCAGTCTTCGAATATTCAATCTGAAGTAGCCTATACAACTAGTCTTGGTAATGAAATAGATTTTAGTCTAAGTGGCATCGATGTTTTAAATAATGGATGGGGGATTATTGATCAAGGTTATATAGATTTAAATGATCCACTTCGTAATATTCAATCTGTCGTTATAAAAACACAGAATTCTGAATATGCGCCAGATCTTATTCGTGGTGCCTATTCAATTCGCTACGATTATAATCCTGTGGGTTCAAGTACTACTGACAACATATATACTTATAATTTTTCTGTGCCAACAAATTATATTTCTATTGAACATTATGCACCAACTCCCCTAGAAGTAGTTTCTATTGAAATCGTCTATTCTTGTTCAACTATTGTTATGAATCCGTTACTTTATTCAGACTATCTTGGAAATAGCGGGATTGCCGGAACAACTGAAGATTTATTAACATATCTTGTTGCGCAAGATTATTTATTTAATGATATTCAAGATCGTATATCGTATACAATCATTTCTGGTAGTGGGACTATGAATGGTTCAATATTTACATATGGACCTAGTGGAGATGAAACTGTGATACAAGCAAACCTAACAGATAGTGATGGTAGAACTACTGACCCTGTTAATCTTACTTTTACTGCCGAGTAAATAAAACTACATAAACTTCACTATAATGTAGTGGAGTTTTTTATAAATATGGATGTGACCTATTACATCATTAAAAGATTAACAAAGAAATAAATTAATTAAAGACTCAATTTCTATCATTTATGATATGATATATAGTATAAAACATTTAATTAAATTGGAGAGAAATAATATGAAAATAAGAAAAAGAGCATTAAGTGCAGTAACAGTATTTGGTTTGGCTGCTATTGCGATCGTTGCAATAGGAAGTAATGATGCAATTATATCTTCTGATGCGGAAAGTCAAAGTTACACAATGACGTTCTCGAACACACACAACAAAATAACCAAGACAGAGCTCGGTTACGAAGAATTAAATTTTACAACAGACTTAGGGAATGAAGTGTTGATTGGTGTTGAGGATATTACAGCATTAAACGGTGGTTGGGGAACAATGAGTTCTCTTGGAGCTTTGCATTTTAAAGATCCTCTCATAGGAGTTAATTCTATAGAAATAACTGTAGATAATCCTGTTGATGAATTTGAAGTCCTTCATAATTATTATAATAATGGGAGCGACTATACAGTTTTTGATTTAACTGATGATGTATATAGTGTACATTTTAGTGACCCACAAAATTATCTAGAAATTTGGCGTTTATCAAATGTTGACGACGCCATAAATATTTCATCTATAAAAATTACATACTCTTGTTCTTTTGACGGTGCTGCTCGTGCACCTTTCCTAAAAGCTAGATATAATCGTTTTTCTAGACCATCAGGTACTCGAGAAACAATATTAGGTTCAAATACTGACTGGTACTATGCGCAAGATTATTTACTTAATGATTTAAGAGATCAAGTAACTGTTACTATAATATCTGGACAAGGTACGCTTGATGGAAACGACTTTATTTTTGGACCAGCAGGTGATGTAACTGAAGCAGAGTTAAATTTAACTGATAGCGATGGTAGACAGGCTGACCCAATAAGATTGTATTTTACTGCAACATAAACATATATACTAAGTATTTAAGTATCTTGTTATAATGTTTTAGTACTTATCCAAACAACAAAGGAAGAAATAATATGAAATTAAATAAAAAAATGTTTAGTGCGATAACGGCATTTGGACTTATAGCATTAGCAACTACAGTTATAGGAGTTAATAATAATGTTGTTTTCTCTAATGCAGAAACTGAAACTTATACAATAACTTTTTCAAATGAAAAAAACAAAATCGAATCTTATTTTTTTAATGAGTATATTCATTTTAAAACAGATCTAGGAAATGATGTAGAAGTATATGTTTCAGAAATAGAAGCCTATGAAAATGGCTGGGCAACTTTATATTCATATGCTAACTTTATAATTGAAGATACGGTTAAGAATATAACTTCAGTCACAATAACTACCGATAGTGAAAACGCTAGTATTTCTCTTGGTGCGGGCGCAACGTATGATGATGCCGTATTTTTACCTATGACTAAAAATGGAAACGTATATTCAAGCGAGTATGTAACACCTGTTAACTATATTGAAATGGATCTACTTTCAAACATTATGGATGTTAATATAAGAGAAATGATAATAACATTTAATTGTTAGTTTTAGAGTTAAACTACAAAATATATTAATAGTAAGGATGTAATTAGTTCCTTAAGAGATATACAACCCGTTTTAATATACATATGAATTCAATCTACTATTTGTTATAATTTAACAGTAGCTATTTTGAATAATAAAGGAAGAAATAATATGAAATTAAGTAAAAATATATTTGGTACAGTTGTAGCATTTGGCCTTATAGCATTAGCAATTACAGTTATTGGAATTAACAATGATGCTATTTTTACTGATGCTGAAGTTAAAACATATACAATGACTTTTTCAAATGAAAAAAATAAGATAATGGATTATATTGGTTATGGAGAAGTAGAACAAAATTTCATAACTGATCTGGGCAATGAAGTTAGTGCTACTATGACCAATATAGACACTCTAGATAATGGGTGGGGAATATTAGATGCGTATGATGGAACCTTTAAATTAACTAGCCCTGTTGCTAATATTCAATCATTTACTATAAATACAATTGACTCAACAACCTTACTTGAATTTAACTTCGGTCATTATATGTCTGATTATAATGCAATTGCTTTAGAACCAGTTGATGGTGTTTTTACTCATAACTTTACAGAGTCAGCGAATTTTATTGATTTAGCAAATCTTAATGGATCTGATGTAGAAATAATTTCTATGAGTATAGTCTATACTTGTGATTTCCAAGTTAATAATCCATTACTTTATAGTGAGTACTCTAGTGCTTCAGGTGCAGCAGGATCAACTGTAGACTTCTCTTTACATATTAAAGGATATGACTATCGATTTAACGATATAAGTGACCGTATTACATATCGTATTGTTTCAGGTAGTGGAACTATTGATGGAACTATACTTACATATGGACCTGCAGGCGATGCAACAGTAGTAGAATTTTATTTGACCGATAGTGATGGTAGACACGCGCACTATATTGTATATCGATTTAATTCGATTTAATTAAGTTGTTAGTCTAACTCCATTACATCGCCGTAGTGGAGTTTTTTAATCTATATACATGTCCATTAATACTATTAAATATTGGACTAATGTATTACAAAATTTTGATAACAAAAATGGCATTACAATAGATAAATATTGTGCTAAAATATAATTAATAAAATTCTTAGGGAGGAATATTATGAAAAAAACTATTGCTGTAGGCATAATTGGCCTTTTAATTATGTCAGGAATAAGTTCTGCTATGTTTTTAGGTAATACTCAACAAACAAACGCCATAAATGAACAACCAATTGCATCTTCTGAGTTTGCAGAGAAAAAAACAATTGGTGTAGATATCGCAAGTGACATAAACACTGAACTTGGATACTACATACCAAGCAGTGCATCAAGTCTTTTAGTGCCTTTTGCTAGCAAAGGATACTATGACGGAACTACTTTTACTGATTATGATACAGATGTTTTAGCGCGAGATACTGAAATAGGATTTGAAATAGTGTTAGATGTTCCTGCAGAGCAACAAATCACGTCGTTTCAAGTGAGATTAACTGATCGTAATGGGTCAAGAAGTAACGGAGTCAAAACATTTACATTAGATACTCCTGCTGAAGGTAATCTTACTTACTCTGGCATTTACAAATTTTATGATGCAGACACCCCGTTAACATCATCGTACTTTTTTGAAAATTCAGAAGCAATTCGATTTAGCCATTTTAAAAACGGAACATCTACACTTAGTAATCTCGTTTTTAAAAGTTTTGCGATTACTTATAATAGATTGATTCCTACTGCTATTGATTATAGTGGTCCATCAAATGAATATCATTATATTAATGAAGGCTACCCACAATTTAGAGATGTTGTTATTGATGTAAGTTTTGAGGGAGGATATAAGGAAACTATTGAATATCTTACTGATGTTGAAACTGAAGGATACTATATTACTAATAACAATAATAATAAATGGAATACATCTTTTGGAAATGCTCCTTTTAGACTACTTGTGAGCGATATATTACCATATTTTGGAGTTTTAGGCCAATATCACGTTTCACTCTTTCAACAGTCAATACCATTTAAAATTGGTACTATAAGCAAACCATTACAATTTGCTTCTCCTGTAGTAGGTATGGGTTATCAAGATAATGGTTTTAATTATTTGGAACATTTTTATTTAGGTAATGAAGTAGGAGGCTATGCTTCTTCTAAAGATATAATTAATGGAAGTAATGTTTTATTATCAAGTGCTAACCTAACACATGATGACGCATTTTATTTCAGTAGAATTGAAACACTTTACTCAAACATTTTTGTACTTAATTCCAAATATGGAAATTTCACATATGATACCACAACGAATTCGTTGAAATTAGTAACTTCAGAGCAAGATAGATCAAGAGTGACTATTGCTCAACAGTATGATCATGTAAATGATTATTGGTTTCCTTACTTATGTTTAGTTAATAATATTGACTATTTTGATGGAATGACTGACGATGATAATATTCTCGTCATTGAAAATGGAAATATTACTACATATAAAAACATGATAGGATATGTTTGGAATGAATTTCCTAATGAACACTATTTAGGTAAGAATAGTATTCTTACTAACAATGCATATTCTGTTGCAGAAATGATTATATATGAAGATGTTACTGATCAATGTGATTATAAGTTTGAATGGGTTAAAAAATACGTTTTAGAACTTAGTACTACAGATTTAGAGATGTTTAAAAATACGAATGATGAATATTTAAATGTCGCTAGAGAACGTTATGAAGCTTGGGCAGCACATTTAGGTCAAAACCCTTATAGTGTTGGTGCAGCAGTAAATAGTGTAGTCTTTAATCAAGACACTATGAATATGATATTAATTGTATCAATTCTTGCAATAAGTTCAATAAGTCTTATTAGTTATGTAGTTCTTAGTAAAAAAAGAAGTGCTAATACAATATAATGTTTAAACATGTAGATTTAGTGTCTTTTTTCGAATAGATGGTTTATAAATAGTCTCTT
>CAYJLA010000013.1:14938-16695 GCA_964371305.1 uncultured Staphylococcaceae bacterium
TTTCGACACACTCTTCTGTTATGATTTACTTATTTATCTAGCGAAGCAGAAGATGACATTAATGGCATATATAAATACATTAAGAATGAATTAATGGAGACTAAAAGTGCTGATAGTTTAATTAATATGCTCGAAATGACAATACCATCACTTAATGTGTTGTCTAATAGAGTTCAAGTGTATTATGAATTAACAACCAAAAAACATTAGATACGTGAAAGTTAAGCGATACATAGTATTTTATACTGTAGATAATATTAATAGTTGTGTGAACATTGTTAGAGTGTTTCATTGTTCAAAAGATTTTAAAAACACATTAGAGGAATAGTATCTTTATACTTAGAATAGATGAGATTTACTCAATTTGTGCTGTCTCTATAAAATATTTTAGTATTTACATTTATATGTTTTGATGGCGTAGAAGGATTCTTAATACGATTGACTAGAGTTTCTATCGCTATTGTACCAAGCGTTTGATTTTCTAATCCAACAGTTGTAATAGAAGGCTTATAAGAATAGTATTGTTCAGCGTTATCGTAACCAACAACTAGAGCGTCTTGTGGAACAACCACATTTAATTGTTTTAATGCATTAATGACGTTCATTGCGATAAAGTCATTACTACAAATATAGCATTGAGTTTTATTTTTTAATTTAAACAAGACATTCTTCAATTCACCTATATCTCCATAATCAAAAAAGTTTTCATTTAAAAGAATGTCGCATTCTTTAGTGTGATGTATATCATTTAAAAATAACGCTTCTACCATGCCAGTATATCTATTTTTGAATGATTGGCAATGATTAGGATCGCCTACAAAGGAGAAGTGTTGTATTTTTTTTGTTTTGATAAGTTTAGTAACAATTGTACTAATACTTGTTCTATCTGTAGTATTAACAATATCAATGTTTGATCCATATATACTTTCATCAGAGCAACAGTCAATAAAACAGACAGGAACCTTCAGATTTATTATTTTCTTAACAACTTCTTTATCAAAAGCTTCAATACATACAATCCCGTCTTTATCTAAACCATCAATATATGTTTTTAAAGTATTTAAAGAAGAATCGAATTTTCTAATTACATAATGAAAATATGTATATCCATTTTCAAAACAATAATTTTCAATACTTTTAATAATTGGAACAAAATAATTAAAATTTGATAAAGGTTTTCCTGAAATAAGAACTATTTTATATACATCTTTTTTTGTCGAGTCAATTTCTCCAAGTGATTTATAATTTAATTCTTTCGCCTTAGCAACAATTAACTCTTTTGTCTCCTTTTTTACATACTGTCCATTTAAAGCTTTTGAAACAGTATTTCTAGAGATTGAAAGTTCTCTTGCAATATCATTTATTGTAACGCTCTTCTTCATACATTATATTATATATAAGAAATCCATAATTTGTAACAAAATTTGTGCAAACGCACATAAATGTACATATACTCGTATGCATTTGCACAAATTAATGATGCTTTATTGATAAAGACTTAGTTGTAAAATAGAATTAAGCATAGGATATATAAATTTTACAAAATGAGTGAAGCGCTTACATTAATTTCTAAACCATTAACAAAAAAAGAACGTATGATTTTAAATTTCAAACGTAACTGGCCGTTGTTAATATTTTTGTTACCTGCTTTTGTATATGTATTTATTTTTTCGTATGTTCCTTTATACGGTATTTTAATAGCTTTTCAGGATTTCATACCAGGAGACCAAATTCTTGGAGAATATACAATATGGGTT
>CAYJLA010000013.1:16705-30290 GCA_964371305.1 uncultured Staphylococcaceae bacterium
CAATTTTGAAAGATTTTTTAGTTTACCAAATTTCCAAGACATCTTGCTGAATACCTTTTTATTATCGTTTTTTGGATTTGTTGTAGGGTTTCCTCTACCTATTATAGTTGCATTAATGCTCAATTCGTTAAGAGGACAAAAAATGAAAAAGATTATTCAAACAATCTTTTATGCTCCTCATTTTATTTCTTTAGTAGTTTTGGTTGGAATGTTGTACTTATTTTTTGGGACTAACGGACTTATGAACAGCTTCGCTAAAAATCTTGGCTTAGAGTCATATTCATATTTTCTAGAATCTGATGCATTTAGACCATTATTTATTTTTTCAGGTAATTGGCAGGACTTTGGATGGTCCGCAATTATTTACCTAGCCGCTCTATCCGGAGTTGATCCAGCACTACATGAAGCAGCAAAAGTTGATGGTGCATCTAGATTTAAAAGAATATTTAGTGTCGATATACCAGCAATACTACCAACAATTTCGATTATTTTAATTCTATCTATTGGTAACTTAATGAGTTGCGGGTATGAAAAAGTATTACTTATGCAGACTGATGGAAACATTGATGTATCTGAAATTATTTCTACATTCGTCTATAAATGGGGAATTACTGAAGGTGATTATTCTTTAACTACAGCAGCCGGTATATTTAATTCAGTTATAAATGTAATTTTATTAATATTTGCTAATACGGCAGCAAAAAGAGTTTCAGGACATAGTATGTGGTAATTATGATAAGTAAAAAGATAACAAGACCAAATAAAATAAAAGAAAGCAAAGGTGATGCTATATTTCATATTGTTAATTGCTTTATTTTATTTTTGCTTGTTCTACTAGTTATCTATCCGCTTTATTTTATAATAATAGCCTCAATAAGTGATCCTGATTTGATTTTACAAGGTGAGGTATTTCTTTACCCACTTGGAATAACTTTCAGTGGATATGAGCGTTTATTACAAGAAGAATTAATCTGGTCAGGGTATTTGAATACTATTATATATACAGTCTTAGGTACTCTATTTAATATTGTATTAACTATTCCAACAGGTTGGGCTTTAAGTAGAAACTTTTTACCAGGAAGAAAATGGTTTATGGGTTTCTTTATATTTACAATGTTTTTCTCGGGAGGATTGATTCCTTACTATCTTATATGTAGTAGCTTAGGACTAGTTGATAACCCTCTAATACTTATTATTGGCGGTGGAATTTCTGTCTATAACGTATTTATGTGTAAAGCATATTTTAATTCAAATGTTCCAAAAGAAATTCTTGAAGCGAGTCAAGTCGATGGTGCAGGACCATTTAGAACTTTCTTTAATATAGTTTTACCATTATCAAAACCACTTATTTCTGTAATGGTGTTATTTTATGCTGTAGGACACTGGAATAATTACATTGATGCATTAATATTTATTACAAATGAAGACTATTTCCCATTACAACTCGTTCTTAAAAATATTTTAGTGAGTGTGGAATCTCAGTCCAGTTCAGGTTCAAGCAGCGAAACTATTTTAGAACAATTACGTATCGCGAATCAAATTAAGTACTCATCTATCGTTGTAAGTACTTTACCAATTATTATTCTTTATCCTTTTGTCGAAAAATATTTCGATAAAGGTTTTTTAGTAGGTTCATTTAAATAAGGAGGAACTAAAATGAAAATAAAGTTAGAAAAAAGTATATTATTATTGCTGGTACCAATGATGCTTGCGTCATGTGGAACGCCAACAATAAAAGACGATGGATTTGATCCAAATAACAATGACATCGGTTACCAATGGGAAGATGTAGATGCTCCTATTTTGGAAGAGAAAGAAACTGTAGAGTTTGATGTTCTTGCAATCAAAAATGCTCTTGCGCTTGAGTACAATGAGATGAAAGTATTTAAAGACTTATACGATTACACTCACGTTGATGTTGACTACAGAAATATAACTGAAACCGCATACGAAGCTCAAAAAACGCTTATCTTAGCTAACGCAAGTCAGCATCCAGATGCGATATATCATGCTTCTTTTACAAACAAAGAGCTTATGCAATATGGAAGTGCTAGAAATGTAATTATAGCGTTTGATGAATATTTAGAATATATGCCTAACTTATCTAGAATTTTAAAGGCTAGACCTGACATCCAAGCTGCGATTACAGATAGTGATGGTCACATCTACTCTCTACCTAGAGTTGAGGAAATGGGATTGGTACAATATCCAAACATACTATTTTTAAATAAGGAATGGGTAACAACACTTATAAATGATGATAAATTATCTTTTGATTTATCAATTGATGATTTAAATGATGGTTTAAAACTAAAAAGAAGTCAATATAAAGAAATACTTACTAAATTTAAGACCGAAGATTTAAATGGTAATGGTGAAAATGATGAAATTCCACTTTCTTTTGTTTCTCAAAATTGGCAAGGTAATGAATCTGATTTAATTGCATCATTTGGTTTACCTGCAAATAATGGATTTAAAACCATCGTAAATGATAAAGTTGACTTTATTGTTCAAGATGAAAAATTTAAAACCGCAATTGACGAACTTAGTGGTTGGGTAAAAGATGGGTTAATTGAGAAATCTGTATTTGAAGATTCACAAGACATATTCCTTGCAAAAGGTAAATTAGATTCACAAGGCAATCAAAGAATGGGTTCGTTTTATTGGTGGGAAAAAGAAACAGTTCTTAGTGAAAGTGAATACGATAACTATATTATTGTAGAGCCACTCATTGATGATGCTACAAATAAACAATATGTGGGAGTGTCTAACGAATTAGAAGTTAGAAAAGGACAAGTTGTTGTATTTGAAAAAACTGAGAAAAAAGAGATTTTACTAACTTATTTAGATAGATTTTATGACCCATATACAAGTGCTCAAGTAAACTACGGCCCTATTGGAATAGTTTATGAAGAAGAGTTAAATGCAAATGGACAATTAGTTAATAAGCCTTTACCAGATGGCGTTACAACTGATGAACTAAGACTTAAAAATGCTCCGCTTGGAATTATGTATTTATCTGATGAAGAGTGGGAAAATAATGTTGTAATGGAACCTCGCGCCGTGTTGAGGCAACAAAGACTAGATAGCTATGTAAAACCATATACATATGAAGGTGCTAAAGGTTTTCCAAATATCTCATATACACTAAGTGAAATTAACGCTCTTGCTGCTGATGAAATTATCTTAAGTGAAACTATTTCCTCAGCATATGTAAAATGGATGGTTGATGGAAGTGGTGTTAGTGATGCTCAATGGAGTGATTTCCAAAGTGATTTAGTTAAAGCTGGCATTGAAGACGTTAAAAAAATAAATCAAACTGGCTATGATAGATTCATAGAAGAACAAAAATAATAAAATATAAAACAGGAGAAAATTATGAGAATTAAAAAATTATTTATTACATCTATAGCTCTTGGTGTACTTTGTTTAAGTGGAGTTGGTGCAAGTAATGAACCAATGCATTTAGAAAAAAGAATGAGCGAAAACAACTTAACTCAAAGATATAATTTCTTTGACTTTAGTGGTGAACAGGCAACATTAGGTTGGTCAACTTATATTAATGAAAATGTTACTGGAACAACCACTGTAGATGCAGAAGGCATTGTCTTTGACATTACTACTGGCAGTGGAACTGATTGGCATGTCAAACTTGAAAGAGTGTTTCATCTTGTTAAGGATAATGATTACCTTGTAAAAGTTGCTTTTGCAGGACAAGGTAGTGATCAAAAAGTTATCATGCAAGGAGAAGAAAAGACTATTCTTTCAACCGGAATAACTACTCACACAACAACATATAGCGGAAATGACGCAGATAAAAATATTGAGTTTCAATTTGGAACAAATACAGCCGGAACAATAAAAATCAATTACATAAGCATTGAGAAAATCCCTGTATCAAGTACGACTGAAGAAATGGTACCTGAATCATTTGGTTTTAATAACGAATACACTTCGCAAGTAAACTTTTTTGCGGATACAGCTGGAACACTTAATGCAACTAAAGAAGATCTTACTGCAACAATCACAACTGGAGGAAATCTTTGGGAGATTAGAATGGTTGTTGAAACACACATTGCTTTAGTAAAAGATCAATCATACACATTGTCAATTGATGCATTGGCAAGTCAAGATTACTCGAGTTATGAAGTAAACATTGGTACTGGTTGGGATGATGAAAAAAGTTTGGGTGCTTTATATGGTCAAACTATTATTAAAGATACAACAAAAACTCACACAATTGATTTAAAACCAACTACTGATGTTGGAAACATGTTTATATTTTTTAAAGTAGGGCAATTAGATGTAGCTCAAACAACAACATTTAAACTATCAAATTTATCAGTCTTAAAAAATGTTATTAGTTATCCAGAAAATACAGTTGATACATTTACTTCGATACTTGCAAACGATCTTCCATGTGACTCTACCGGACTTGCCGCTGTTGATTTACATCAATGGAATTTCGTCCAAACAAAGTTTGAACTTTTATCATCTGCTGATAAAGCTACTTTAAAGTCATATGTAGTTGGAACTGAAGCAGGTACAAATATTGATAGAGCAATCGAAAAATATGATTATATTATGTCAAAATATGGAGATTCATATAATAACTTTATAGGTAGAACCATTATGCCATCAATGAATAATAATTTTATAGGTAGTTTGTCAAATGATTATAGTGTAATACTAGTGACTTCTGCATTAGTAATAACATGTGTTGGTATGTACATATTTGCTAATAAAAGCAAGTTAGTTAGAAGATAATATATGGAAAAACTAAGGCATGTTGGAACAATTATATTTGATTATATAATAAATAGTCTTTTATTAACTGTTTCACTTGTCTTAGTCGTACCATTTATTGCAATGTATACGGGAATTTTTTCTCAATTAGATAAAATAACTGATGCAAGAAAACTCAAAAAAACATTTCTTGCTATTAAAGATAATTACGCAATCATTATAAAACTTACTATTTTTGTATTAGTGAGTGTTGCACTATGTGTTTGCAGCATTATATATGTTGCGCCACTAAATGATTCAATATCTATTGTAGTATTAGTTGTGAGTTATGTATTACTTATATTTACAATGATTATATTTGTTAATAGCCCAATACTTATTACTAATATGAACTTAACTTTCAAACAACTACTGTTCAATTCATTCACATTAATATTTGGAAAGTGGTATATGTCTATATTACTGTTTGTATTTACTATAGGAATCCTTGTATTGTGTGGAAATTATATATATTTAACACCATTATTTGTATATGGCCACTGCATTGCTTGTTATAAACTTAGTAGTATTAATTTCTTAAATTTAAAAGCAAGAGCTTTAAATACTACGGTAAATGAATTAAAAAAAGATGTAAAAGATCCATATTTTGATGAATATGGGAATGTTGACACAAAATATTCAGAAGGAGAAAATCATGAGAATAATGAATAAAATAGTTGCACTTGGTGCATTAATCTTACTTACAGGTTGTACTTCAGTTACGCCAAGTGTTGAAGACAAAATAGCACCTGTATTTTCAGGAGTGCCATTGACTGCGACTATATCGGCAAATACAGAATATGATGCTTTAAGCAATGTTACTGTTAATGATAATGTAGATGGTGACTTAACTTCAAAAATTAAGGTTTCAACCATGCCAGAATTAACAGTTTTAAATGGTAAAATTACCCCTTTAGAAACAGGAGACTATGAGATCATTTATTCAGTGATTGATGATGCTGAAAATATTGCAAAAGCTTATACAACTCTTACAGTAACAGCTGAAACTAGCGTTAAAGAAATTTACAAAGAATTTGATTTTACTCAAAAATCAACTCATGATTGGAAATTAACTACACTTAGTAGTTCAGCCGGAACACTTGACATCGAAAATGGAAAACTTGTTTTAGATGCAACTTCCTCAAAAATGCAGGCTGACGAAGTTAAGTTGGCCAAAATGATAAGTGTTGTAAATGAAGGTGAATATAGTATTACTTATGAGTTTACATCTACAGCTGCCGGCAATATTTCTTTAAATGGCGAAACTAAAAGTGTTGTTATAGGGAATAATACTATTAGTCATGAGTTTGTTTCAACAACAGATTCTACTGAGCTTGAACTTAAGTTAGAAGCTGGGTTACTAGCCGACGAATTTACACTTGAATTTACTAGAATGTCTCTTCATGAAGAATACGGGCAAGCGGTCTTTACAGACGTAATGGATGAAGACTATGACTATTCAAACTCAGATAATGTAATAGCACAGTTTAATGATGGTAGTTCTGGAACACTAACCTCAACTACAACTGATGCTACAATTAATATTACTGCTAGTGCGCCTGAAAATGGTGTTTGGCAAATAAAATTGTTTTTAAGTACAGGTTTAACTCTCGAAGCAAATGTAGATTACTATATCTCATATTCACTGAACTCTACTGCAAAATTCGACTTATTTGAAACAATATTTAATTCTGGTAGCGAAGAAAAGGGAATTGGTGCAATATATGGACAATCACTTGAAGCTAATACATTAACTAAATTTGGTGAAACAGTTAACAATTCTACCGAAAAGAAGGATTTGGTTGTTGGTTTACAATTGGGACAATTATCAAATAATGCTACTCCTAGCGTAACCATTTCCGAACTGAAGGTTGAAAAAGTAACTGGTGATCAAGTTGTAAATAATGATGACATGATATTTACGCCTAGTGGTTTTTCAACACATAATGAAAATGGACAAGCTGAAGGTTTTATTTATGAAGAAGGCAAAAATCTTGTATATCAAATGAATAAAATAGGTGTTACTGATTGGCATAATAAATTGACAGCAAGCAAAATATCTTTAGAAAAAGATAAGTTATATACATTTGAATTTACAGCATCAGCATCTGCTGATATAAGTTGCGCTTTCTTTGTTAATTTAGAAGGAAAATGGCAACCTTTACTAAGCGAATCACCAACAATAACAACAAGTGAACTAACTTTTAGTTTTACGGCACCTCGTGAATTGATTAATAATGACAGTTATGAACTACTATGGCAATTTGGCAGTCAAGATAATTCAAAACTAGGACCTATTACAGTCATATTTTCTTCACTAACTATTTATTCACAAGTCTTTGTAGATTAAGGAGATTATTCATGAAAACAGTAGTAAAAAAACATATTAAAGACAATATTGATAAAGTAAATAAGTACTTTTTGCCTGCTTTTCATATGGCTCCAAATATTGGATGGATGAATGACCCTAATGGTTTTTGCCATTTTAAAGACGAATTTCATATGTTTTTCCAATATCATCCTT
Source organism: uncultured Staphylococcaceae bacterium (assembly GCA_964371305.1). Classification (GTDB taxonomy): domain Bacteria; phylum Bacillota_I; class Bacilli_A; order RFN20; family CAG-826; genus CAYJLA01. The sequence continues at coordinate 24,015 of CAYJLA010000013.1, forward strand.
TTTCATCTTTATGGGGACCGATGTATTGGGGTCATTTTATAAGTAAAGACTTAATAAAATATGAGCAAGTTGATGTCGCTCTTGCTCCTATTGAAAAACTTAATGAAACACATTGTTTTTCCGGTGGTTCGATTGTTAAAGATGATACTTTGAATATTTTATATACTCGTCATTATGAATGTGATGGTATAAAGTCGGAGGAACAAGCGCGTGCAACATCCAAAGATGGTAAAATCTTTGTTCAAGAGAAAGAAATACTTATTTCGTCAAACAATCTTCCGCAAGGCATAGTCAAAAATGACTTTAGAGATCCAAACCCAGTTAAAATTAATGATACGTATTATGTGTTTATAGGTGGAAAAAATGATAAAAACGAAGGTGTGATAATAATCTTCAAAAGTGATGACTTTGCTCATTTTGAATATGATTTTATCATCGATTCAATTCCTGAACTTGGTGATATGGGAGAGTGTCCAGATTACTTTAGACTTGAAAGTAAAGACGTATTACTTGTGTCTTCGTGTAATCTAAAAGAAAATAAAAACAATTATAAAAATATTAATTCATCACTTGCGTTGATAGGTGAACTTGATTTCATAAAGAAGAAGTTTAATATCGACACAGTGCAAGAATTAGATAAAGGTAGTTGTTTCTACGCGCCACAAACAACATTAGATAAACACGGCAACAGAATAATGATAGCATGGCTTGAAATGTGGGGAAGAGAGTATTACACACATGTAAATGACCATAAATGGTGTGGTATGTTTACTATTCCAAGGAAGTTATCGTTAGTAAACGGTTTAGTTCATCAAACGATTTATGGCGAATTGGATAAATACATTGATGAATATAAAAAAGTTGAGAATTACTCGCATATATCTAGAACATCCTTGTTGAAAGTTGATTTTGAGGGAGCGTTTCAAATTACATTATTAGGTGATAATAATAAAAAAATATTGATCGGACAAGACAGTAACGGAATATTTGTTGATGATAATAACGCAAATACATTAAATGGTTGTAAAAGAACAACTACAAATGCAATTAATACTGGCACATTGTCTATTCTGTTAGATAATAGTTCCATTGAAGTTTTTATAGATAATCACTACGAAACTTTATCGCATCGTATGTACATTGAATGTGATAAATACATATTAAATTATGAAGGTAAGTTAAGTATTGAAGAAGGGGTTATAAAAGTATGAAAAAATTATTATTAGGGATTGGAGTGTTACCAATGTTAGTAGGTTGTGTTACACCCAGTATGACTTCTTTAACACCCAAAGGAGAAGTTGACCAAGGAAATATTTCGATTAACCCGAAGTCAGATGTAGGTTATGTCGGTGACCCAATGCCATTTTTCGATAATGGTAAAATGAATGTATTTTATCTTCAGGACGGAAGAAATACATCTTTAGGTTTTCACCCAGTTTCTATGATGGATACAACAAATTTTTATGATTATAACGAACACGGTGTAGTGTTGCCATATGAAAATGATATATATTCTCCAGACCTTGCAATAGGAACTGGCTCTGTTATAAAAGATAAAAACGGGATTTATCATTTTTTCTATACCGGTTTTAACGGAAACTCAAGTAGTGGACTCCCTTACAAGGAAAAGATTCAACACGCAACAAGTAATGATATGATTAATTGGACTAAAATCGAAGATGATGGTTTTTATGGTGGAAAAAATGATTTTAGAGACCCATATGTTATTTATAATACACAAGACGATTGTTATTGGATGCTTATTACTACTAATTCAGGTGGACACGGGATAATTGAACTATATAAAAGTGAAGATTTAAAAACATGGTCTTATTCAGAAGAGTTTTATAGAAATCCTTTTGATTCTTCTAATATGGAATGTCCTACTCTTATTGAGTTTGGTGGATATTGGTATTTATCTTTTTCAACTCAAGGTAGTCCAAGAACTACAAAATATGTATATAAGAAAAACCTAACTGATGCAACCTGGAAAGTGCCTTCAGTGCCGGATTTTGATGGTATTGGATTTTACGCTGGAAGAATGGAAAAAGGTTTTGACCGTTTATTTGTCTTTGGTTGGAACGCAACAAAAGAAGGAAGTATAGACTATGGACAAATGGCATGGGGTGGACATCTAGTTGTTCATGAATTGATTCAAAATACTGACGGTACCTTATCACCAAGTGTTGTAAAGGACATTGATGAAAAGTTATCTAATGAAGTAGGTTATAATTTCATTGATAATAGCAATGGTGTAAGTTTTGAAAGTATAGATTTTAATAATGTCTCAGGTAACAATGTTGTAGTTGAAGAAGTATCTAAAAACGTTACTAAAATAAATTTTAATTTCATACCTGGATCAATAAACGATGATGCCGGTTTAACATTTAATGCGACCATTCAAAGCATGTTAGGTGTGTCCGCATTAAATTTTAATGTTAAAGAAAATTTACTTTCATTTCATAATAACACTCTTGATGGGAGTTTAGGAACTGCTGAAAGCGAGGTAGTTTGTAAGTATGAAAGTACAAATAATGTAACAATTTTGATAGATGATGATGTAATGAGCGTATACGTTAATGACAATACAGTTTTAACAACTAAAGTATATGCGTTATCAAAAGATTTCGCGCTCTATTCAAAAATGAATGTAGCTAAGTTTAATGAGGTAAAGTTTTATGAGTAGATTATATTCAATAGGTGAGTTATTAATAGACTTTAAGTCATCTGCTCCTGATCTTAAGGTTGCAAATTACTTTGAAAAAAATCCAGGAGGTGCGCCTGCAAATGTTGCGGTCCAAGTATCATTATTAGGTGGAGAGGCAAGTTTCATCGGTGCTGTTGGCAATGATGTGTTTGGAGTTTATTTAAAAGATATTATGAACAGAAACGGAGTTGATACAAAAAATGTTTATTTAGATGATGTGCATTCGACTCCTTTAGCTTTTGTATCAATAGGTGAAAATGCGGAAAGAAACTTTGACTTTTTAAGAAAAAACACTGCAGATCTATATTTAAATTCAAAAAACATTAAGTTGAATTTTAAAAAAGAAGATATATTTCATTTCGGCACAGTGGCCCTTTTTAGTGAAAATAACAGACAAACACATTCAACCCTTATTGATGTTGCAAAAAATAAAGAATCGATTATTTCTTTCGATCCCAATATTAGGTTGAGTCTTTGGGAAGATCATGAACTATTAAAAAATGTCTTCTTTGATTTTGTTAATAAATGCGACATATTAAAGATTGCTGATAACGAGTTAGAATTTTTGTATGGTCATGTTGACTACGAAAGTTCTATAAAAGATTTACTTGGTAAAGGACCAAAATTAATTATTCTAACAAAAGGAAAATCAGGTTCAATATTGTATTTGAATAAAAATGATATTATTGTACAAAACGCGTATGATGTTGAATGCAAAGATACAACTGGGGCAGGTGATGCGTTTTTTGGAGCATTTCTTTATCGAGTTAGCAAATATAAAGGTTCATTTAAAGAACTAATTTCTGATATAGAATATTTGACTGTCTCAATGGACATTGCTTCAATGGCTTCGGCCTACGTTGTTTGTGGATATGGAGCGATTTCATCAATGGGAACTGAATCACAAATAAAAAAAGTTATTAAAGGGGAAAACTAATGGCAAATGTAAAACTTACACAAATTAATAAAATTTACGACCAAGGAGTTCACGCTGTTCACGATTTTAATTTGGATATTAAATCAAAAGAATTCGTTGTTTTTGTAGGACCTTCTGGTTGTGGCAAATCTACAACTTTAAGAATGATCGCTGGGCTTGAAGAAATTACAAGTGGTGATTTGTTCATTGATGATAAATTGGTCAATAACTTAGCGCCTAAGGATAGAGATATTGCTATGGTGTTTCAAAGTTATGCCTTATATCCTCAAATGACTGTGGCAGAAAATATGGCTTACTCTTTGAAACTTAAAAAGATTCCTAAAGAAGAAATAAAAGTAAGAGTTGAAGAAACGGCGAAAATTCTTGGCTTAACTCCATATCTTGAGACAAAACCTAGACATCTTTCAGGAGGTCAAAGGCAACGTGTTGCTTTAGGTAGAGCAATTATTAGAAAACCGAAAGTATTTCTAATGGATGAACCGCTTTCAAACTTAGATGCAAAATTAAGAATTATAATGAGAAGCGAAATTATTAAAATACACAATGAAGTTGGAGCAACAACAGTGTATGTTACACACGATCAAGTTGAAGCTATGACAATGGCAGATAGAATTGTTGTTATGAAAGATGGGTTTACTCAACAAATTGGAACCCCGATTGAAGTGTATGAAAAACCAAGTAACATGTTTGTTGCTAGTTTTATTGGTTCACCAGCAACCAACTTTTTATACGGAAAAATAACAGATAAAAATACTTTTTTAAGTAATGATGGTATTGAAATTAGTTTGAATAAAGAACAAATTAAGCTACTTAAAAATTATGTAGGTAAAGACATTGTATATGGGATAAAACCTGAACATATACATTATAGTATCAAAGATGAATATTCTGATGTTTCATCATCAAACTTGTTTGAAGCAAAAGTTGAAATGGTTGAACAATTGGGTGATATTATAAATGCACATTCAAGAATTAATAATACTAGTTTGATATTCAAAACAAGTGCTTTAACTAGATTAAAATCTTCGCAAAATGTTCAATTAAGTATAGATACGGAATTTTCTCATTTTTTCAACAAATCTACAACTAAAAGAATATGTGAAGACTATAACACATATGAAGAGGCAGCTATTGATATTGAAAAGAAACCTGAACTTGAAGAAAAGACAAAAATAATAGATAAAATTACGAACCTTTTCAAAAAAAATAAAAAGTAGTCTTAAGATAATCTTGAAATAATTCTTAAATACATGAGTGTAAATTATTAATTAAGATTTGCTCTAATAACACAGCATAGTTAGAATTTATGGATAAGAAAGAATTATAAAATTTAATAAAAGATTATTTAGTTGTATAACACCATTAGAGATTGTAGTCTTTGTATCAGTCTTTATAGGAGATAATACTAACATCATTAATCCAAATTCCGAAAATAAAGCTTACATAATGAAAATTATTAAGATTTTAAAACACGACTTTTAACTGTGGTTTTTTAATTAATATTCTAAATCTAGTGTAACTACTGGTCTTATTCCTATAGTAGTAGTTGTTTTACTTGTAGAACCGGCCGATCCACTAGTCAATATATAAACTGTACTCGATCTATTTGACCAGTTAAGAGATCTGGTCCAAAAAGTCATAATTCTTGAAGTGTTTACTATACGGCCTTTATTTGCAATAGTAAAATCAGTGATAGTCGGAACTCTTTTGGTAAGTTGATGTGCTTCAACTCTACTTGGAAGAAAAACATAATCTTGTGTATTTGGACAAATATGTACATTAGAAGAATTTCCAGTTGTAACTGCCGAGTTATCTACATCTGTCAACGATATGTATTGTTGTTCAACAGCGTTAAAAGCATGATTTAAGAAATCATTATTCAACCAACTTCTTATGGTAGATACATCGTATGTATCATCTAAGTTTGAAGAAAAGTTTCTAGCTGTAAGTGCAATATCAGAAACAAACTTATATTTAAAATCACTTCCCGATAATACAGACCATTTAATCGGTTCATACTTAAAGAATCTTATATGTGATCCTGATGGTGCACTAGTTCCATCACTATAAGTGTATCCTTGTCCATAGAATACATTAGTTGTAAATTTATAATATCTTTCATTTTGATAATATATGTCATTTCCAGAATCACCTGGAAGTGCAAGTAGAGCATTATGTAAAGAATCTGTGAGAGAAACTATTGTTTGTGGGTAACTACCATATTCAAGTTGATCACCTTTTTGAAATTCTCTTCCTTGTGAATATACATCATATCTATATTCACTTGAAGAACTCGAAACAAGATTTCTTGCAATAAATGTTGCAGGAATTAACTCCCATGAAGAATCTTCTTTTACTAATTGAAAAGAATATGTGTTTTCGTTAGTAGCGACAGAACCTTTTTTGACCATAGCAACGCGGTCTTGTGAAATTGGAGTATTTCCAGTTCTACTTACTTCAACTACATATAATTTATATGCAGTTGTCATTTCTGATTGTCTTGCTGCATAATTTGCTTGATCAATCATGTTTATAAAAGTTGGTATCAAAATAGCTGACAAAATGCCAATAACTGCTATAACAATTACTAATTCAACAACAGTAAATCCATGTAGATTAGCGCTTCTTCTTT
>CAYJLA010000014.1:0-28926 GCA_964371305.1 uncultured Staphylococcaceae bacterium
CATTAATTGTTCTTTTGAATAAATTTATTGAATTATTATTATAATATTTAATAACCTTATCTGACTCAAATGATAATTTATCCTTTTCATCAAAACAACATTGCTCCACAACAATAAATGCCATATCTACCGAATCAAGATTAAATAGTGCTGCCAATCTCGATATTTCTTTTAATTGATTTTCGTTAAAATCTGTTCTTTCGAACTTAGAATTACTTTCGACAATTTCGAAAAATTTATCAAATTCAAATGTTAATTTAGTCTTTGCGTATTTATCACCCTTAACATTTGCACTAAGACTACTAAAATAGGTGTTATCATTTAAGTCTAGTGCGAATACTTCTTGAAAATTCGAAGATATATTTTTCATATTCTCAACATCTACATCATACTTATTTCTATTAATTATTTCATTGTAATATTCTTCACCAACATTATTGATAAACATACCTCTGAGAAGAACATTTTCAAAGAAATATTTACAATTTTTCGGAGAATACAATAAGTATGAATATAAATTATCGCCTCCTTCTTTTTTAAAAAAAGTCTTTACTAAACCTAAAGCTTCAAGTTTTTTTATACTATCTACAAAATCCCCTGGAAACATAGCCATTTTTTTCAAAATATTTTCATGCGGTTGGTAATTGTTTGAATATGATATTTCATCAAATAACGAGATATATAATCCTGTAGCTTTAAACCCAATTATAGGTTGGTAAAATCTAATGAGAGAAGTAAAATCACCACTATTAATTAGTGATGAACTCTTTACTACATATTTATCTTTTGCGTAGATTATTCTCATGACTATATTATACATTTTTATTACAAGAATTACATATGCCCGACTGCTCAAAACAAGGTTATCCACATAAAAACGTATTATTTGATTGCGAAACCATCAATTGTTCTTATAAATGTTGTGGATAACTAAAATATTTTTCCACATTAAATATAAAATTGATATTAATACTTTTACAAATGATTTATATTAAATATAATATAATGGTGAGGTTTTAATATGGCAAAAAGAATTGGAGTATTAACTTCTGGTGGAGATGCACCAGGAATGAATGCAGCGATAAGAGCTGTTGTAAGAAGCGGTATCAAATTAGGTTACGAAATGTTTGCTATCGAAGAAGGATATAAAGGCATGGTAGAAGGAGATATCAAACAAGTTGATAGATCTTATGTGTCGGATATACTCCAAAGAGGGGGCACAATATTAAAAACTGCTAGACTTCCTTCATTCAAAGATAAAGAAGTTATGCAACAAGGCATAGACCAACTAACAAGATTTGGTATTGATGCATTAGTTGTAATTGGAGGAGATGGCACATATAGAGGTGCTAGAGATTTATCTAAACTGGGCATTCAATGTGTAGGTATTCCTGCAACAATTGATAATGATATTGCTAGCACGGATTACACTATTGGATTCGATACTTGTTTAAACACTATAATTGAATGTGTTGATAAACTTAGAGACACTACCGCATCACATGAAAGATGTAGCTTGATTGAGGTTATGGGACACCACTGTGGCGACTTAGCGTTATTCTCAGGATTAGCTGAGGGCGCTGAAATGGTATTAATCCCTGATAAAACAGTAACCGAAGAAGATATGATTGAGAAATTGAAAGTTCTCAAAGAAGGAAGAAAAAAACACGCAATAGTCATTGTTAGTGAATTCTTGTTCGACGATATAAATGCCTTAGCTAAACGAATAACTACAAAAACTGGATTTGAGTCTAGAGCAGAAGTTCTTGGTAGAATTCAAAGAGGAGGATCGCCATCAGCTTTTGATCGAATATTAGCAGCGCGTTTAGGTGCTGCTGCAATTAACTTCATTAAAGAAGGAAAAACAAGTATATGTGTAGGTATTAAGAACAACGTTATAAAAGCATTCGATATTGATGAAGCACTCGCGATGCCAAGAACAACAAATCAAGAGTTTAAAGACTTAGTTGATACACTTAAATAGGAAGAATTTATTATGGAAATGTTAAAGAAAAAAACAAAAATTGTTGCTACATTAGGACCAAGTAGCGATACATATGATAGAATTTTGGCCTTATATAAAGCTGGTGCAAATATATTTAGAATAAATATGTCTCACGGAAATCATAACTCACATAAAGTTAAAATTGATCTTATTAAAAAGATTGAAAAAGATTTAAATACTCATATTGGCGTCATGTTAGATACTAAAGGGCCTGAAATTAGAACAGGTCTTATGAAAGATGGTAAGGTAGAAATTCATAAAGACCAAACTATAATAGTCTCTATGATTCCATGCGAAGGAACTAGCGAGAAAATATCTGTATCGTATCCTGATTTATATTTAGATGTTCGTGTAGGCGATAGTTTAAAGATTGATGATGGTAATCTAGAATTAAAAATTAATGAAATCAAAACGGAAGAAAAAGAATTAGTTTGCGTTGCTCAAAATGGCCATGTATTAAAAAGTAGAAAAGGTGTTAATGCACCATTTGCACGTTTAACAATGCCTTTTATTAGCGATACCGATTTATTAGACTTACAATTTGCTTGTGAGAATGGTTGCAATATGCTTGCAACTTCATTTACTAGAAGAAGAGAAGATGTTGAAGCAGTAAGGGAAATTTTAATCAAACATAATCGCCCAGATATAGCAATTATTGCCAAGATAGAAAACCCAGAAGGGATATTGGAATTGGATAATATTATTGCTGCTGCTGATGGAATTATGGTCGCAAGAGGAGATTTAGGTGTTGAAGTTCCGCTTGAACTAGTCCCTTTACATCAAAGAGATATAATTAAAAAATGTAGAATAGCTGGGAAGCCAGTAATTACTGCTACTCAAATGTTAGACTCGATGGTTACACATCCTCGTCCAACAAGAGCTGAAGTAAGTGATGTTTCTACTGCAGTTTTAGAAAGTACTGATTGTGTAATGTTGTCTGCTGAATCAGCTGCTGGATTATACCCAGTTGAGTCAGTTGAAATGCAATGCCGTATATCAAACACTATGGAAAGAGAATTAGACTATGAAGCACTTTCTAGAGAAGCATACGAAACTTCAAACAAAAATAACAATGATGCAATCGCCAATTCAATTGCGAATACAGCGAAGTTAATTGATGCCAAACTAATCATCTCTTTTACTGAAACTGGTAACTCAACTTTTAGGATATCTAAAGCGAGACCGATATGCCCTATTATTTCAATTACAAATAAAATACACACTGTGTATAAATCAACATTATATTGGGGCGTGTATAATGCATATATAACAACTAAAATGCCTGCATTTATTGAAGAGATGGAAGTCTTATCTTTAAAAATTGCTCATGATCTTAAACTTCCTCCAGGAACACCGATAATTATGTCTGGCGGAACACCGACTGGCTCAGGAAGAACTAATTTTATGAGAATTATACATGTAAACAAAATAAGGGTTTCTGAATAATGAGACGTATACTTGCACTTGATATAGGTGGAACAAATTTAAGGGTGAGTTTAATTAATGAAGATTATGAAATTGAAAAACTGATTATTAAACCTACTCATCTATCAAATAGAGAAGAATTTTTAAATCAAATAGTTGATACTATTTACGAAATAGAAAATATTGATGACGTAGTATGCATAAGTTGCGGCGTGCCTGGAAGGGTAAGGAGCAATGGATATATCAATTCGCTGCCTAATGTTAACATTCATGATCTTGACTTAGCTGGATATTTAAAAGATATTTTTGGGAAAAATGTGTATGTAAATAATGATGCATCATTAGCTGCTCTTGCAGATGCCCAACTTGGGTCAGCTAAGGATCATTCAAAGGTATTTTTTATCACTATATCCACTGGTTTAGGTGGTGCATTTATATTAAATAAGGAAATTTATAATATAGCCGGTGAGATAGGACATACACTAACTGAATATGCCGGACAGTTTTATGAATATGAAGAATTAGCATGTGGAACCGGTTTAGTTAGATTAGCTAGACTACATGGATTAGAAATTAATAGCGCTCACGAATTATTTGAGCTTATTAAAGAACAAAAACCAAAAGCTTTAGAGATTAAAGATGAATGGTTAAAACTATTGACTAAATTTCTACAATTTATACATAAAACATATCAGCCAGAAATATTTATATTAACTGGAGGAGTTATGAAAAGCAGAGAATTATTCTTCGAAAGTTTAACAAGTATGAATCCAAATTTATTGATTGTTCATTCAGGATTTGATCAAAGTGCTGGCCTTATTGGTACTGCATGTTATGGATTCCAAAGGAGTAAATATGAAAATTAGATACAATGACGAAAATATTGAAATAGAGGCTGGAATTAATGGCTTCAATTTCGTTAAAACACACACAGATTTAAATGTAAAAGATGTTATTGCATTAAAGTATAATGGTTCTTTTATTGATTTAGCAGACACCGTTCATGAAGGGGAAATTGAAGTATTAACAAAAAACGATATAGATGCTTTAAGTATATTAAATCACTCCACTGCTCACTTGCTAGCCAGTGCAGTTATGCAATTGTATCCTGATACCAAATGTGGTATTGGTCCATCGATTGAAGAAGGTTTCTATTATGACTTTGATTTTTCTTTTACATTAGTTGACTCTGATTTAGAAAAAATTGAAACTATGATGAAAAAACTTGCTAAACAAGACGATAAATTCACTAAAAATACTATCACTAAGAAAGAAGCGGAAAAATTATTTGAAAACAACACTTATAAACTCGAATTGATCAATGATATTAATGGAGATATAACAATTTATACATGCGGAAGTTTTGTTGATTTATGTGCTGGCGTTCATGTTCCTAACACTTCATATATAAAGAATTTCAAATTACTAAACATTGCGGGTGCATACTGGAAAGGAAATTCTGATAATAAACAATTAACAAGAATTTATGGAACAAGTTTTTATACAAAAGAAGATTTAGAAAATCACCTTCATATACTAGAGGAAAGAAAGTTAAGAGATCATAGAAAACTTGGGAAAGAGTTAGGGATTTTTGTAATAAGTGAATATGGTTCGGGGATGCCTATTTGGTTGCCGAATGGTATGATTATACGCAATGAACTCGAAAACTATTTTTATGATATAAATTCAAGAAATGGTTATCAATTTATTAAGACTCCAGTTATGATGGACAGAACTCTTTGGGAAGTTTCAGGCCATTGGCAAAATTACCGCGAGAATATGTATACAACCGTTGTTGATGAGCAAGAACTCGCTATTAAGCCGATGAATTGTCCTGGAGCTATGATTGTTTATAATTCCACCATTCATTCATATAAAGATCTACCAATAAAATATGGAGAGTTAGGGTTAGTGCACCGCTATGAAGCAAGCGGAGCACTCCACGGACTATTTAGAGTAAGAACTTTTACTCAAGATGATGCCCATATTTTTTGTAGAGAAGACCAATTGCAAGATGAAATTGTTAAAATGCTAGCCTTATTCGATGAATTATATTCGGTGTTTGGTCTTTCATACCATATTGAATTATCAACAAGACCTGAGGAAAAATATATAGGTGAAATATCAATTTGGGATAAAGCCGAAAAAGCTTTAGGTTTAGCATGCGAAAAATTCGGTAAAGAATATATTGTTAATCCTGGAGATGGCGCATTCTATGGACCAAAATTAGATTTTAAATTGAAAGATTGCATGAATAGAATATGGCAATGCGGAACTATTCAACTGGATATGAATTTACCTGAGCGTTTTGATTTAAGTTATATAGATAGCAATGGCGAAAAAGTTAGGCCAATTATGTTACACAGAGCTATATTTGGTTCGATTGAAAGATTTATTGGTATACTTATAGAAAACTTCAGCGGAGCTTTCCCTTGTTGGTTGGCACCGATTCAAGTAAATATTTTACCTGTTAATAATAATTTTCATCTAAATTATGCAAAAAAGGTCGAGGATGAGCTGAAAGATTTAGGGATTAGAGTAAAACTTGATGATTCTAATGAAAAATTAGGTTATAGAATGAGACTAGCGCAAATTAATAAAATTCCATTCTCGCTTGTTATCGGAGACAAGGAAAAAGAAGAATTACTAGTAACTTATAGGAAGTATAAGTCTCAAGAACAAATAACAATAACATTAGAGGAATTTAAGAAAATGATGATAGAGATTATTTCAACCAAAAAAATCACCACTATTGCATAAATTATATTGACACGAGATTAAACTTAATATAAAGTATTAATGTATTAAAAATACGTAGAAAGAGCTGCCTGCTCACCAGATCAAATAATTGATTGGTTAATGCTACCTAATTTATAGGAAAATGTATACGGGCGCCTCTTGCGCCCGTTTTATTTTATAGGAGGAAAAAGTTATTAATTATTACGGAAAATACGGCAATAAAATGCCAGAAAAAAACACTGATCTAGTTAACGAAAGAGTTAGATTTTCAGAAGTGTTGTTGATTGGTCCTCAAGGGGAACAGTTAGGAGTTATGTCATCTAAAGAGGCATACTATAAAGCTATGTCTTATAATCTTGATTTATTGTGCGTTGCACCTGGCGGAAAGCCTCCAGTATGTAAAATTCTTGATTATGGAAAGCATCGTTTCGAAACACAAAAGAAGAATAGAGAAAGCAAAAGAACTCAAGCTTTAAGAGTTGTAGAATTAAAAGAAGTTCAATTAACACCACAAATTGGTGAAAATGATTTAAACACTAAAGCAAAACATGCAAAAAAATTCTTACTTGAAGGCGATAAAGTTAAGGTTAGAGTTAGATATAGAGGAAGACAACTTGCTCATATCGAAGTAGGCGAAGAAGTAATTAATAAGTTTATTGCTCTTGTTGAAGAGTATTCAACAATTGAAAAGCCACCACAGATGGAAGGGCGCTGGCTAAATGCTATATTAGCATCAAAGATTAAGAAAACAGGAGGAAAAATCAATGCCAAAAATGAAGAGTAAAAGTGCATTAACAAAACGTGTTAAAGTTACTGGAAGTGGTAAATTAACTAGAAAATGCGCATACACCGGTCACTTAGCCGCAAATAAGTCACACAAACAAAAAGTAGGATTAAGACATTCTAGATTAGTCAGTAACTCTGACTTCAAAAGAGTAAAGTTCTTAATCGTTAAATAGGAGGAATGAACAATGGCTAGAGTTAAAGGTGGACCAGTTACACATAGACGTCGTAAAAAAATGCTCAAAAGAGCAAGCGGATATTTTGGAAGTAAGCATTTATTATTCAAAACTGCTAAAGAACAAGTACAACACAGTTTAAGATATGCTTATATTGATCGTAGATTAATTAAAAGAGATTATCGTAAATTATGGATTAGACGTATCAATGCTGCATGTAGAATGTATGATATCTCATATTCAAAATTTATGAATGGTTTAAAACTTGCAAGCATCAACATTAATAGAAAAATGTTAGCAGAACTTGCGATTCATGATACTGCAGCTTTCAAACAATTAGTTGAAACTGCTAAGAAAAAATTAGCTAAATAACTAATAAATATATTTTAAAAAGACCTCCTTCGTGGAGGTCTTTTTAAAATATATCATTATTGTTTTTCGTTATTATGATGGTCTCTACATTTTTAATTGCTTCGTATATTAAATCATCGAACGGAGCTTTCTCTTCAAACTTTATTACTTCTTCTAAGTCTGGTTTCGTTTTTGGGTTTTTTGGTGTAAAAATTGTGCAACAATCGATAAATGGTCTTATTGATATTTCGAACGTATTGATTTTTTTACTAATTCTAATGATCTCATCTTTATCCATGACTGCTAATGGTCTTAAAATAGGCGTGTTTGTCACTGCGTTTATTACTTTCAGCGATTGTAATGTCTGAGAAGCTACCTGCCCTACGCTTTCTCCATTACATAATGTTAAACATTTTCTTTTACTCGCCAAAATAGATGCAATACGATACATCATTCTTCTCATTAGTGTTATTGCATATGATTCATCTCCAACTTCATATATACTTTCTTGAATTTTCGTAAAAGGGATAACATGTAGTCTAATTGTTGCTTGATACTTATTTAGAACTGTAAGTAAATCTTTTAATTTTTCAATAACGCCACTAGAAGTGTAAGGAGGAGATGCATAATGCACACACTCAATCATGATTCCTCTTCTGATGGTTAAATACGCCGCAACTGGTGAATCAATACCCCCACTTAACATTAACATAGCCTTTCCTGCCATTCCAAGTGGGTAACCCCCACATCCTAAGTATGTATGAGCAAGAACATATGCTCCTTCATCTCTAATCTCTATAGAAATTAATATATCTGGATCATGAACATTTACAGTTAGTGATGTGTTTTTTAAAATATTTGTAGCAACTATTCTAATTACTTTATCACTGATTATTGGATATTTCTTATTGCTTCTTTTACACTTTACTTTAAAGGTCAAACCCTTCTCTTGTTTTGCTATCTCTAATGATGTTTGTTTAATGACTTCAATATCATCTTCAACTCTAACAACTAAAGACATTGAATAAATTCCTGATACATCTTTTAAAACTTCAATATATTTAGAATAATCATCATCTTTTAATTCAACATAAATATGATCGTATCTAGCCTCGATATGAGGTTTAAATTCACATAGTGCATCCTTTATATTTTTTGCTAAAGCCTTAATAAAATCCTTTTTATTTTTGCCTTTTGTTGATAACTCACCAAACCTAATCATTATGTGACTATATTTCATACTAAACTCCTCATTAATTCTTTGAAAACTTTTATAAATTCTTCGCATTGTCTTAAGTCGTTTGACTCATTAAATGACAATCTAATTGGATTGCTTGCTAAGTGATCATTTCTTCCAAATGCTTGAAGCGATCCAGAAATCGCATCTGCTTTTGTAGTACATGCACTAGTACTTCCTACATATATGTTTTTTTGCGATAAACCCTCGACAATGATTGCTGACTTTTTATTTTCTAGAGAAAAATTGAGTATAAAAGGACTAAAGCTTTCAGGAATGTTTAATACTAAATCATCTATATCACTCAAAGCATTTAGTAAAAATTTATGTAAAGAACTAACACATTCATACACTTTAGGTAGCTTTGTCATACTAGATTTAACGACATGCGCACTAACAACGCATAATGAAACAGGCATTGTTCCAGATCTATAATTTTTTTGTTGACCACCACCGTATATTATTTGTTCAATTACCAAATTTTTTCTTTTTATTAAAAAACCACTTCCCTTAATTCCGCCTAATTTGTGTGAGGAACAACTAATTAAATCGATGTTTCTATAATCACAGTGTACTTTTCCTATAGATTGAGTTGCATCACAATGAAATACGCACTTTCTATAATTATTCAGTATTTCTTTAATCGCTTCTAAATCATTAATTGCTCCAATTTCATTGTTGATAGACATTAATGTAACAAGTATCGTATCATTGCTCATCGAATTTCTTAATTGGCCAATATCTACACTTCCGTTTTTTGTATCAAGCAATGTAACTGTAAAACCGTATTTTTCTTCCAAAACTTTTAGCACTTCAAGCACTGACTTATGCTCATTTTTTGCACTTATTATATGTTTTCCTCTGGACATATACTTCAATGCGTACCCAAATATAGCGAGGTTGTTGGCCTCAGTGGCTCCAGATGTGAAAATAACTTCATATATAGAACTATCTAAAGAAAGAGATTTTAAAATAACATTAGATGATTGTTGAATGATAGCATCACATTTAATTCCTAAATTATGAGTAGAACTACTATTACCAGGATATTCTAACTCTATTTTATTAAATAACTCTAATGCATCACTATGCACTATGCTTGTTGCGGCATTATCGAAATATATCATTTTCTTGTATTGTGCATTCTAGAATTTTGAAGCAAAACACCAGACTGATCATAGCATTTTTTGAATTCGCCAGAGAAAAATAATTTTTCACATTGTGTAAGCGTCATATGAGTATCATTAAATTGACCTCTCTCGCGATTACCAAAGACCATTGCTGTTTCCGCTAAACTCATATAATTTAAATCACTTTCGATAGTGTTAATAACAACAGCACCAGAAGTAGATAATTTTTCAACATAAGTATTTACAAGTTCTACATCAATAGGCAATCGAACAAGAGAATCGTGTATTTTTGACAACAATTCATATATATCATCAATGGAGTATCTATGAATTTTAGCATATTCCTCAATAGATATTGTATCTAATTGAATTTCAGCGCGCTGCACTTTAAAATAGAAATCTCTAGAAAATTCATAGGCTTTATTTGAATCGGCTTTCAATGAATTTCTATATTTCATAAAATCATTCATTGCAATTTCAATTCTAGTAGTTTCTTCCTTTAGTAAGTCCATTTTGCTTGCTAAAAAGGAAAAAGCCTGTTTTGTTGAAGAGTGTATAAATGTATCAAGTGATCTTTTCAATCTTGATGCATTATCAACATAAGTTTGAATTTGCTTTAACAATTCTTTTTTTTCAAAGCTTATTATATAAATTTTTTCTATTGAAGGCACGGAGTTACATAATTTGATAAACTCTCGCTCAATTTCACTAGTCTTATGATAAACTTCATTGCACTCAGCCTCAAATCTATTTTTATCATTTTTTTCTTTTTCAAAACCGTCTAAATAAGTGTCAATAACCTTAACAATTTGAAGCAACTTACTTTCAGCATTTTTAACTTTAAATTGTTTTATATCCTCTTTAATGCTTGTGAGGTATTTACGTAAATCCTCAATTACATTATAGGTAATTAGATGATTTAAAGGAATCTTCAAATCATTCATTTCTTTAAATTTATTTTCCAATGTTATAATCTTAGAAGGAACCATTTCATCACAATATAAACATAATGTAGGCGCCTCATTCATAACACTTTTTAGTTCTGAAACAACTGATTTTATGTTTGGGATTAATTCAACGGCTTCATCATACTTTGCACTTTCCACTAAACTATCGTGATCAGCAAACATTACTTCTATTTTGGTAAATACTTCTTCAAACGAAATGGCTAAAAGTTGTATTTCTGACTGTTTTTCTATGAAAACTTGTTTAACCAAACGCAAAGATTCCTTAACTTCTAAAGAAGCTTGTCTAGCATTTTCTTCAGGTTTTATTATATCTTGCAAATCTTTATTAAAGGTTTGTACTTCTTTATCAAAAATTGCTATAAGTTCTTTTGTTTTTATGAATGACTGCTTTATCCCTTTATACTCACCATTATCAACAAGTCTTTTTAATTCATTGATCGACTTTTGAGCAACGCTATCACTTTTGTCTCTAATCTCTTTAAAACGTCTTAAAAAATTAGCATGTTGTTCAGTATATAACAAATTCCTTCTAGATATAATTTCTAATCTCGCTACATATTGGGCATCTTGACCAATTAAAAGACCGTGCAAATATTCAAATTTTCTATCTAATAATCTTATTTGTCTCTTTATAGAACGTCTAGAGAACACAAAAATATATAAAACAACCAATAATGCAACAGCAACTAATGATGATAAGCTAATTATAATAATTAAGATAGTTTGATTCATATTTTTTATTATACCACTATGCATTAATAAAAAAAATAGATTTTATATAATAAAAGTATGAATTTCTGCATAATAACGTTGACATTATTTTATTATAATCATATAATATTAAAGCAAGTAAAGAGCATGTTAGTACAACCTGACCGATGTTTCTATAAAAAAGTAACCGACGCTATGAGGTGAAAAGAAATACATCCGAGAATTGGAGCTAACACCTAGAACTTTATTTATGCAAATTTAGTGAAAGGAGAACAAAATGAGATACACTGGTTCAGTCTGGAAAAGATCACGTAGACTTGGTTTTTCTATTTTAGAAAACGGAAAAGAACTAGCAAAACGTCCATATGCACCTGGTCAACACGGAAATTCCCGTAGGAAAAAGACATCTGAATATGGTAAACAGTTAATCGAAAAACAAAAATTGTGTCAAATGTATGGTGTTAATGAACGTCAATTCCGTCGTTTATTTACTATTGCATCTAACTCAAAAGAAGTTACTGGTATTGCTTTCTTCCGTATTCTTGAAAGTAGATTAGATAACCTTGTTTATCGTATGGGTTTTGCGAACACTCGTCGCGCAGCTCGTCAAATGGTTAATCACGGACACGTACAAGTTAATGGTAAAAAAGTCGATATTCCAAGTTATCTTTGTAAATTAGAAGACGTACTTTCTATTAGAGAATCTAGTAGAGATATGAAAATCATCAAAGAAAATCTTGAATTAAGACCTTCAACCTTCCCAACAGTAAGCGTTGACGCTGAAAAAATGGAAGGTAAATTCCTAAGACATGCTGATAGACGTGAGTTACCAAGAGATATTAATGAAGCGTTAGTTATTGAATACTACAACCGCTTGCTCTAATACACAAGCAACAAAAAACTCCACAGAAATTGTGGAGTTTTTTTATTTATATTTAGTTTATAACTGCTAGATACCAATTCTTTTTCCCGCGTTTAATCATAAAATATTTTTTATGAAGTGCATTTTCTTTTGTAAGAATATATGATTCTTCACTTATTTTGTGTCCATTTATAGATACGGAGTTAGATTTAATAAATTCTCTTGCTTCGCGTTTAGAACTGCAAGCCTTAATTTCGATTAATGCATCCACTATACAAATGTTATTAGGAAGATTACTCTTTAAACTTCCAAGTAGTTCAATAATATTTTCTTCACTCAATGATGCTACATCGCAGGAAAATAAAGCTTGTGACATTTTAATAGCTTCATCAACTTCTTTTTCATTATGAACGATTTTAGTCACTTCATAAGCTAATGTTTTTTGCGCCACTCTACTACCTAAATTAAGTTCATGTTCTTTTCTAATTATTTCAATTTCTTCTAAACTTAAAAATGTAAAGACCTTTAAATATTTCACTGCATCTTCATCAGCCACATTTAACAAATATTGATATAGTTTATAAGGAGATGTTAGTTTTGGATCCAAATACAAAGCACCGCCCTCAGATTTTCCAAATTTTGTTCCATCAGATTTAGTGACTAAATGATTTGTAAAAACACCGACATCAGCTTCAGGACCTTCATTTTTTCTAATTAGTTCGAGTCCGCTTGTTAAATTTCCCCATTGATCACTGCCGCCAAATTGAACTTTACAATCAAATTGTTTGAATAAATGATAAAAGTCTGCAGCCTGTAATATTGAATAGGTAAATTCAGTAAAAGATATTCCATCATCAAGTCTATTTGCAACAATATCTTTAGCTAACATATAATTAACTGTAAAACACTTTCCATAATCTCTTAAAAATTCTATAATGCTAATTTTACTTAGCCAGTCATTATTATTAACTAAAAGCCCTTTAGTATTATCATTAAGATCAATGTATTTAGAAAGTTGTTTTCTTATACATTCAACATTATGTAAAACCATCTCGTCTGTTTGTAAATTTCTTTCCTTAGATTTTCCACTAGGATCTCCAATCATTCCAGTTCCGCCACCAACTAATGCAATAACTTTATGCCCTGCACGTTGAAGTCTCATTAATATTGAGATAGGAACAAAGTTCCCTAAATGCATGCTTGTTGCTGTAGGATCAAAACCACAATATACAGTTTGCTTTTTTGAAAATAACTCTAGCACTTTTTCTTTGTTTGAAAAATCTTTGATTATTCCGCGTTCAATTAATTCATTAATTATATTCATAAACAACACCTCTTATTCTTCAGTAGAATCACGTTTTACATATACAGATCTTACTTTTTCTTTCTTTTCACTTAATTCATTATTCAATAATTGATTCAACATTTGCATAGATTTTATACCAATTTGATGCATATCTAAATGTAACGATGATATCGTAGGTCTAATTATATTTGCGTATTTAGTTCCGATTAAAGATAAGACTTCAATATCTTCAGGCACTCTTAAATTTGAGTCAGTAGCAGCATTGATAACTGCTGCTGCAATTGAATCACGATAAGCGATATAATATCCTTTTTTTGTTGTTTTGAAAACATCTAAAAAATCATTATATGTTTTAGTATATGAATCATCACAATCATAAATTGAATATGGTTTTGAAAGCTCATTATGAGTTGTAACGAACATTCTTTCGACACGTTCTAACAATCTACCAGCATTTGAAACATGTAAGAAAATCATAGGTTTTGATTTATCTCTAAGTAGTTGTTTTGAAAGAATTTCTTTAAATAATCTTTCAACTCCTAAAGTTATACAACCAACCGTTTCCGCAACAATTTTATTATTGACAGCAATTACTGGAACGGTATAAGAAGCTATAGTTTCAATTTCTGCTACATCTAACTCATCGTCGAATATAATAGCACCATCAACGTGTGATTGAATTACTTTTTCAACAACCTCTATAACTTCTTTTTTATCATGACTAGTAGTAAAAAGAGATATATCAAATCCGCTATTCCTTGCCTCTTCAGCGATCCCATTCAACATATTGGCAATGTATACATAATTAGCAGAAGGTATAATAACACCAATATTAGTCGACTTGTTTGTTGCTAAAGCTTTGGCAACACCACTTGGTTTATAACCTAGTGATTCAATAACTTTTCTTACTTTGATTTTAGTTTTTTCTGTAACATTGTCTTTATTGTTAATTACCCTGGAAACAGTTGCAAGCGAAACACCGCTTATTTTAGCCACTTCGTAAATAGTCACTCTATTTTTTAAATTATCCATATAAAGCCCTCCATATTTATTATAATGAAACTGCTTACATTTTGGTATGAAAATTTACATTTTTTGATTATTTAAAACATTTAATTTTAATATATTGGATATTTAACAACTTGTAATCTTGCATTTTCAATGTTATTTCTTCCAACTTTAGCCTGATGTCTGCCGTTTAACTTAACTAAATCTCCTGTAAAACCAACAGTAGAATTATTAACGAAGAAAGAACCAACACCATACATATCAACAGGTACATTATTACTTGTCCACTCACGAATCTTAGAATCATTAAAAGATGAGGAAACAATAATTTTTACATGATTAAATTTACGTTTATTTAATTCTTTCCTTAATGCTATAATCAACTCTTTACAAACGCCTCTAGCATCAAAGGATGAAATGTCTTTATCATCAAAATATCTATCTATAAGTGCCTTAGAAGTATCTACACGCACGGCATTAAGTTGTTCTTTTAATTCGGTAGCTAGTCGAATTGAATCTTCGATGACATTGTTATTGTAATCAACTAAGGCTGTAATTTTCTCATTAGGGAAAGTTTTTTTATAGAGCTTTGCAGCTTTCAAAATGTCGCCACCGCATACTTGAATTAAAGCATGAGGCATCGTGCCCATACCTTTTCCATTCCACCACAAACCTTGCGCATTGGTTGACACTTTTCGAATTCCAGCTACATAGCTTGCGTATCCATCACCGATTTGGGTTAAATAGTCATCTTGGCGGTCAGCCATTGAAAAAACATCTTTACCATTAGCGGCCATAATAACTTTATGTGTATTAGTAGCCACACTAGTTCTTCTAGCTAAAATTCCATCAATCACACTTTCTAAATAACCAAAATTTTGATATTTCCCAGTTATTTTTAAAACCGGTTCGTTCGCTTGAACTATATCTCCATCGTTAAGTGCTTCAATTATTAATTCATTTGGGTTAATAGCAAAAGTATGTATCAAAGCAATTACTTCATCAAGTCCACATACCATAACATTAGGTGTTCTTTGAAAAAATTGCATAGTAACAATATTTTGTGGAATATTTTCAGAAATTATTTTGGAAGCTTTGATAAAATAATTTGCACAAAAAAATCCTTCTTTAATGCGACTATCAAAATTGAAAGTTTTATTTGTTAATCTAGTAATTTTGCCACTTTCCTTTAGTGTAATTTCATGTTCTATCATAATTATTTCTCCAATACAATACGGTTGATACTTATTCCACTTTCTCTAAAATTAGTTTCGTACTCAGTTAATGAGTCGAACTCTTCAAGTGTCTTATAATTATTTGTGTTAGAAATCAATTTAAACTTCGTTTTTTCTATTCGTTCTAAAGTAAAATCATATAATGGAACTTGATCAGTTTTAACAATTAATCTGCAAGTTTCTTTTAAACACTCATAGTAAAAACTTAAAAATCTTTCATGCGTTAATCTTCTTTTTTCATGCCTTTTCTTCGGCCATGGATCAGAAAAATTTAGAAAAATTCCATCAAAAAGAGGTTTATTTAAAGTCGTAAAAAAGTTCTCTATATCACAATATACAACAATAATATTTTTTAATTCGGACTCAACGATTCTTTTTGTAGCTATACCAGCAATAGTCACAACTTTTTCAATCATTATAAAATTGTAATCTGGATATTTACTGGCAAGATTTATGATAAATCCACCCTTTCCACCACCCACTTCTAGAAATAATGGTTTATTCGAAGTAAAAATAGGATGGTTTAAATCTATTATATCAGTTGCCACTTGATTGTTTTCTTTTAAATATGGAAGCGTCCAAGGTTTGAATTTAGTTCTCATTAATGTCACCTAAATTTTTTATTATTCTCGCATAAATTCTTATCAGATCATAAAACTCATGTTCCGGTATATATTCATCAATATCATGGAGATTATAATTAGTTCCTAACTTTTGAGGTCCAACAGCAATTGTATTTTTAGTATGTTTAGCATAAGTACCACCACCTATAGTAAATGCTTCGGTCATATCATTTGTTTCTTTTTGATAAGATTTAAGTATTGTTTGAATCCATTTAGAATTAACATCTTCAACTAATGATGCATCTTCGCTTAGAGTAACTACTGAAGCATTCAATTTACTTTTTATTGTTTCAAGTGTTATCTTTACATCATACCCTTCAGGAAAACGATGATCTAAAGAAAATGTTAATTCTCCTTTTTCATTACTAGATACAACGCCAATACAATATGTAGTTTTTCCTAAAACCTCTCCTTGATGATATCCAGGAATATCACGTCCATTAACATCTTTAAACATATCATATATGTTCATTAGTTGTGAGTCGTTATAAAATGATCCTAGTACATTACACGCCTTTAAAAATGCATTGTCTCCTAATTCAGGCATTGATGCATGACATGCTTTCCCTAGAAAACTAATTTTAGTACTATCATCGCAAGAGATTATTTCTATATCAGTTCTATTTAATAATTCATGTTCTAATTGTAAATCTTTCTTTAATACAACGTTTACTTTATCAATACCTACGTTTAGAGCAACACCACCATTACAAGATATAATATTATTGTTTTTTAATTTTAAAACTATATTATAATGTCCAATCGCCTTTTCTCCATAAATTAGAGGGAATTCAGCATCTGGTGTAAACCCAAATTTTGGATATTCTCTTTTTAATGTTAAATGGTAATAATCAAGACACGCACTACCACGCTCTTCATTACCTCCGACAATTAATTTTATTCTACATTCTGGAAGCAACTTATTATCCTTTAATGCTTTAAGTGCATAAAAAGCTGCTATTACTGGACCTTTATCATCAATAGCTCCACGTCCATATAAATTATTATTATATTTAGTTAAAGTAAACGGATTATACATCCAACCATCACCAACAGGAACTACATCAGCATGACCATATATACAAATTAAATTTCCTTTATTTCCAATTGAAATTTCAGTAACATAACCATCACAATAATCGACATCAAAACCAAATTGCTCTGCCAATGAACCAATATAATTTAATGCGTCAGAAACGCCTTGTCCAAAAGGTTTATTTTTCTCAATTGTACTTTCGTCATGTACTGATGGAAAACTAATAAATTTAGTAAGAGCATCAAGAGCTTGATTATAATAATTTTTAACAATCTTTTTCATACTATACACACACGATATTAACAATCTTGCCTTTAACGACAATAACTTTTTTTATTTGCTTATCTGCAATATGTCGTTTTACATTTTCGTCATCTAGAGCTAATTTTTGAAGTTCTTCACTTTCAATACTTGCATCTACATCAATAGTAGACCTTAACTTACCATTAACCGAAACAGCAATTCTAACTGTTGATAAAACGGTTTTTGCATCATCATAAGTAGGCCAAGTTTCATAATCGACAAATTCGTTCTTCGTCATCTTTTGATACATTTCTTCACTAACAAAAGGACATATACATGAAAACATCTTAATGAAATTCAATAAGTATGGCTTGTATATCTTATCAGCTAAATATAATTCGTTAATAAATATCATCATTTGAGAAATTGCCGTATTAAATTGTAGGTTTTCAAAATCATTAGTCACTTTTTTCACTGTCATATTATATACATAATCGAGTTTGCCGTCATTTACATCGGTATGTTTTACAATATAATTTTCATCAATCATAATCCTATATACTCTATCAATGAACTTTTTCACACCTTCTAAACCAGAAGATGACCAAGGTAAACTTGCCTCTAGCGGACCCATAAACATCAAATACAATCTTAATGAATCGGCACCATATTTTTCAACAATGTCATCTGGATTTACTACATTACCACGTGATTTAGACATTTTTTCTTTATTCTCACCTAAAATCATACCTTGGTGAAACATCTTTTTGAATGGTTCATCATTAGGAACTAAACCAATATCAAAAAGGAATTTATACCAAAAACGTGCATATAATAAATGTAACACTGCATGTTCACTGCCACCAATGTATAGGTCAACAGGAAGCCAATGCGCAAGTAATTTTTTATCCGCTATTTCATGATCATTTTTTGGATCGATATATCTTATAAAGAACCAACAAGATCCAGCCCATTGAGGCATAGTATTTGTTTCGCGTTCAACATCTTCTCCGTTAATTTTGACATTCAACCAATCTTTTGCATGTACTAATGGCGATTGAGTAGTTCCACTTGGAGCATATTTTTCAAGTTTTGGCAATACCAAAGGTAATGCATCAACATTAATACTTTTATATGTTCCGTCTTTATAGTGCACGACTGGAATAGGTTCGCCCCAATATCTTTGTCTTGAAAACAACCAGTCTCTTAATTTGTAATTTGTAACTTCTTTACCCTTGTTAATTTGAACTAATTTTTCTGTGATTTTAACTTTAGCTTTCTCAATATTAAGCCCGTTTGCTATATCAGAATTAATGTGAATAGCATCCTCTACCATTGCCTCTTTAGAAACGTCTCCTTCTAAAACTTGTATAATTTCAAGATTATATTTTTTTGCAAATTCATAGTCTCTTTGATCGTGTGCTGGAACCGCCATAACTGCTCCGCTACCATATGATCCAAGAACATAGTCTCCAATAAATATCGGAACTTTCTTATCATTAATTGGATTAATTGCGTAAGCTCCAATAAAAACACCGCTTTTATCTTTGTTTAATTCAGTTCGTTCCATGTCAGATTTTGACTGGATTAGATTTTTAAATTCTTCTACTTTCTCTTTTTGTTCCTCGCTTACCAAGATGTTAACGAGTGAATGTTCTGGCGCTAGCACAACATATGTACAACCATATAATGTATCTACCCTCGTAGTAAAAACAGTAAACGTTTCATTTCGTTCAGCTACACTAAAAGTGATATTGACGCCTTTAGACTTTCCAATCCAGTTTTTTTGCATTTCCAATGTTGATTTTGGCCAATTCATTGAATCCATCGGTTCAAGTAATCTCTCTGCGTACTCTGTTATTTTTAGTATCCACTGTTTCATAGGCATACGAATAACAGGATATCCACCTCTTTCTGACTTACCATCAACTACTTCTTCATTTGATAAAACTGTTCCTAATTCTGGGCAAAAGTTAACAGGCACTTCAGAAACAAATGCTAGTTTATGTTCAAGTAATTTCAAGAAAATCCATTGAGTCCATTTATAGTATGATGGATCACATGTAGCATATTCTTTGCTCCAGTCATATGTAAAACCAAGTAGTTTTAGTTGGGCTCTAAAATTATCAATATTCGATCTAGTAAAATTTTCAGGATGAACGTTGTTCTGTATTGCATATTGTTCAGCAGGTAAACCAAAAGCATCCCAACCCATTGGATGTAAAACGTTGAATCCTTGCAATCTTTTCATTCTTGCAACTATGTCAGTTGCAGTATATCCTTCTGCATGACCAACATGAATACCAGATCCGCTTGGATAAGGAAACATATCTAATACGTAATATTTTGGTTTGGAGAAATCGGATGTATCACAAAAAAATACGTCTGATTCTTCGTATTTTTTTCTCCACTTTTTTTCTACTTCTAAGTGATTATAATTCATATTTTTCTCCTTCTAACATCTCTTTGTATATTGAAATATACTTCTTTATTGAATTAGACCATGAATGGTCTTTTACCATAGCATTATATTGCACTTTTAAATAATTCTCATTATATTTATATAAATCTTCAGATTTTTTTACTGCTTCAAGTAAACTTTTCGCATTAAAATTCTTAAAAACAATCCCATCTGCATTTTCATAATTTTCTTTGTTTAGAGCACAAATTGAATCTTTTAAGCCCCCAACATTTCTTGCTATAGGAATAGATCCGTATCTTTGTGATATCATTTGAGTAATGCCACATGGTTCATAATATGAAGGCATTAAAAAGAACTCGCAGGAAGCAAAAACTTGATGTGCTTTTTTGTTATTATATCCAATATATAAACCAAAGTTATCTGGGAATTTTTTCTTAAGTTTTTTAAGTGCTTTCTCATACTTTTCATCACCTGTTCCAATTATTATAAGTGAGTGACCATTTTTAAGTATTTCTTTTGCGGAAGAAATAATCAAATCAACGCCCTTTTGATGCGTCAGTCTAGCGACAAAACCATACAAAAGTCCATTATTATTTCTCATTTTTAAATCATTAAATAAAATGTTCTTATTGTTTTTTTTAGTTTTATATGCTGTTAAAATATCATAATTTTCACTTATTAGATTATCGTTTTTCGGATTAAATTCATCGTAATCTACACCATTTAATATACCTGTAAAATTTGATCCTTTTTTTATGAGCGTTTCTCTTAATTTATAAGGGTCGTTTTTACCTAGAATTTCTTCTTTATGCGTAGGGCTTACGGTTGTTATTTTGTCACTGTGGATAATACCTATTTTTAACAAACTTAATTTTTCATCCTTAGAAAACTTTTTAAGTCTACTGCTAAGTTCTAAGTTATACAAATTAGATAAATCTTTTAGCTTTACTTCGCCATGAAAAACCGGATTATGAATCGTTAACATTACTTTTGTACTTTTTAGACATCCGTAATTATAATCACCATTTTTTAATAAATATGGAACAAAACCAAATTGATAATCATGTATATGTATAATATCAACTTTCTTAAACTCAGATTGCAACACTCGTAAAGATGCTTGAGTAAAAAAAGCGTTTTGCTCAACTTCGTCGTTCGCTCCATACACACTATTTCGTCCATAATAATAATCGTTTTCGAGTAAATATACAGTTACGCCATCAACAATAGTTGAATAAACAGTAACTAAATGATCTTGCTTATTTATGTTAACGCTGTAAGAACCAATATAAGTAAAACTAAAACCTTTTTGTTCTTTAATTTGTTTATAATACGGTAAAAAGATTGAAACATCATAGCTTTCTTTAACAATGTTTTTTGATAATGAATAAATTACATCAGCCAAACCACCGACTTTAATAAATGGCACACACTCGGTAGCCAACATAACAACATTCATTGAAACTTTTGTGTTTTTCGAAATATAAGTCGGTGCTTTTTTTGTGCCTTTAACGACGCACTCACTCATTATTTTAGCCTTTTTATCAATGACAGCATTTTCAATAACAACATTCTTTCCAATATGCACATCGGTTAATATGATACTATTTTTTACCTCAGCGCCTTTTTCAATTTTTACATTTCTTGAAATGATTGAGTTTTGTATCTTGCCATTTATAACCGCACCATTAGCTATAAAACTATTCTTTACGCATGAAAATTCACCATATATTGTCGGAGGCGTATTATGTGAAAGTGTATAAATAGGCCAATTTTTAATAAACAATTGTTTGGAATAATCATTTTCTAACAATTCTAAACTAATATCCATATAGCTATCAAGAGAGTCAAAAAATCTAACGTAATTCTTATGATAATATGTATTAATATTTGAGTAAGAAAAAGCAACATTAAAAAGTAAGTTAATAAGATCTGTGTTGGTTGAAAAATCACGAGATTTATTAAAAATCAAATCTTCAAAAACATTAGCATTTATAATATATGATTCCATAAAAATATATTCATCGACTTCCGGTTTTTTTGACTTAGTGGCTGAAACAAGCTTTTTATTTTCATCAATTAAAAGAGTGTAGCAAGATTTAGGTAAATGTTTTCTTTTACTAACTTTTGTATAAATTACTGTAATCGATGCTCTACTTGCTATGTGTTCTTCAAGAACTTGATTAAAATCAATATTACATAAAACATGGCCAGGTTGAACAACGATATAATCATACGAGTCATGTCTAAGAACATGTACATTTTCTTTTATATTATTTATGTCGCTATTAAACTGTGCATTCAATATAGCATTTTCATTATACATAATATATTTTGAACCAATTTTAGAATTTAAATCCCACGTAGCGAAATTTTCAACATGTTGCAAAATAGATCTTGGGAACTGTTTAATTAATATCCCGACTGCATCAATATTTGAATTTGTAAAACTTGACATAGCAAAATCCATTACAGCATATCTACCTAAAAATGATGTTGATCCAACAGGTCTCTTTTGTGTCAACTGACCTAAGTCAGCATGCGAATATAAATTACAAATCCCTAGTACTTTCATAACGTGTAACTTCCTTTTTTGTTAAAAGTATTACTTTTTCAGTTTTCTTATTAATGATTAAATTTTCACTAACAACTACACCACCTGGAATAACGCAATTATATACTTTAGCACCTGACTTAATTATTGCACCAGGGAAAATAACACAATCCTTTACTTCAGCATCACTTTCAACTTTGACTTCATTAAATATTACGGAGTGTATAACACTTCCTAACACAACCGCTCCTTGATTAATAATTGAATTCTTAACAATTGCATCATTACCAATATATTGCGGAGTTGAATATGTATCTTCACTATAGACATTTAGTCCTTTAAAAATTTCATGCAATCCATGCTTTTCATCTTTAGATAACAAATCCATATTTGCTTGATGCAACGCAGATATCGTTCCAACATCTCTCCAATAGCCAGTATAAAGATATGAGAAAACTCGTCTGTTATCAGCGATGTACTTAGGAATGATGTCTTTACCAAAATCATGATGAGATTTACCATCTTCGGAATCTAAAACTAACATACGCTTTAGAAGTCTATAACTGAAAATATATACGCCCATAGAAGCTAATCTGCTAGTTGTTTCTTTTGGTTTTTCTACAAACTCAACAACTCTTCCTGTTGTATCCGTTTTTAAAATACCAAATCTTGATGTTTCTTCCTGGTTTACATGGATAGATGCAATTGTACAAGCTGCTTTATTTGCTTTATGTTGTCTAATCATATCCTGAAAGTCACCAACGAAAACATGATCACCGGACAATATTAAAACATATTCTGGATCTAAATGATCAAGAAACTGTAGGTTTTGATAAATTGCATCAGCTGTTCCTTTAAACCATTTGATTCCGGATTCTGTTTGAATAGGAGTAAGTGTAGCTGTAACAGATCTCACGCCATTCAATCCCCATTTCTCACCATTTCCGATATATCTTGCCAAAACATTTGATTCATATTGTGTTACAACACCTACTGAGTCAATACCTGAGTTGGTACATACTGATAAAGGAAAATCAATCAATCTATACTTTCCACCAAAAAAAACAGCAGGTTTGGCTAATTTATTAGTTAATTCTGATAATCTTGTTCCTTTGCCGCCGGCAAGAATCATTGCTACTATATCTTTTTTCATATTATTCCTATTAATTATATTTTATATTAAAAAAATATATAAAAGAATATGTTATACTTATTTTATGAAAATAAATATTTCACCTTTTACTTCAATAATATTATTCTCCTCACTTTTTGTTTTCCTCGAACTTAGTGCGTGGGGAGCATTCGGTACTAAATGGTGGTTGGTTCCCGAAGATTATAACTACATTACAACCGGTTTAATTACCGATTTATCCTACACTTTAGTACTTATAACTTTATGTGTTTCATTTTTAATTCTTTCGATAAAAAACACTTACTACTTAATTGAAAAAGAACAACTAGTTATTAAGAAAGGATCTAAGTTTGACTACATAGATTATAAAAATGTCTTGTATATTCCTAATAATATTAAAAAATATAATCTTTCAATTGGTGTAATACTAAAAAATGGAAGTGAATTAGTCTTATTGTTAGATAAAAGGAGAGAGTTAATAACTCAACTGCAAAATAATTGTAAAAATTGCATAAGTAAAGAAGAGTTATTATCACTATTTCCTAACCTCAAAATCAAGTAAAACGATACTATTCATTTACATTTAGTATAAAATGAATTTTAAGTATTAAAAATACTTGCGTTAAATCACTAATATTGATAGAATATAGAAGCAGTTTTAAAAAACTATTAATGAGGTAATAAATATGTCAAGAATTTGTCCAGTATCAGGAAAAGCACCAATGAGCGGTAACAACCGTTCTCATTCACTTCGTGCAACACGTAGAGTTCAAAACGTTAACTTACAAAAATATAAAGTAGAAGTAGATGGTAAGTTAATGACAATTAGAATGTCAACTCGTGCATATCGTACATTAATTAAAGGTACAAGATAATTTAATCAAAAAAATAAAGTCCTAGAAATAGGACTTTTTTTATATCATAAATATTAACATGAAATGAGCGATAAGATTCAAAAATATAAATACCCATTGGCTATATGCCAAAACAAAATATTTTGGCCTTACATAAACAACTTGTTCATCCACTACCTTTTTTTCTAGGTTTGCCCAATGTGCAATTTTTGGACTAAACATTACTATTAATTTAACAATAAGAAGAAGCGATGTAATTGAAATAACGACAGTGCGTTTAATAAAATCAAACTCTAATAGATTAAAATTATATATTATAAAAATACAGTCGAAACATATCGATAGAATAAAAAATAATACTGAAACTAATATCAAGTTTTTAGAATTGTTAACTTTGTCATAAAACATTGCAAACTCTATAATTAAATTAATAATTCCGATGCCACTTATTAAAATAACAAAAGCACTATCATACACTAAAACACTTAAAATTACAAAAGTTGATAGTAAGAAAACTCTTGAAATTATATACAATATTTTAGGATACAGTAAATTTCTATTTGATGAATTAAATAATTCACTAGGAAACATATTCAAAAACGAATATTTTTCATTTGACTCATCACTATGTGCCCTACTTGAGAAATATAGAAACGTAATAAATAGTAATAAAGATGCTATAAGACTAATGTAAAAACTATTATTCATTTAATAAATCTTTAATTCTTTCAGCTACATCATCTTGATTAAATAAGTAAGAACCAGCAACAAGTACGTCAACACCAGCGTCTTTGCAATAACCTCCTGTTTCAGAGTTAATACCACCATCAACTTCAATAAGTACGTTTAATTTATCATTATCAATTTTCTTTCTTAAATATTTGATTTTATCTAATGCATTTGTAATGAATGATTGACCACCTTTACCTGGCTCTACTGACATAATCAAAACTAAGTCTATCATATGTAATACTTTGTTTAGAACATCTACTTCAGTGCTTGGTTTTATAGAAATTCCAACTTTAACACCTCTGCTTTTTATATGTTTAATTACTTCAATTAGTTCATCTGGCGAATCAACAGCTTCATAATGAAATGTAATATAATCTGCACCTGCATCAATATAACTGTCTGCAACCATCTTAGGGTTAACTACCATAATGTGAACATCTTTTATAATATTATCTATTTTTGCAATTTGTCTTAAATCATCTGGCGAAAAAGTTACCGCAGGGACAAAAATTCCATCCATTACATCGAAATGAATCCACTCGGCTCCATTTTGTTGCATCTCAATAGTTTCTTTAAAAAGATTATTTTTATCAGCGGCAAGCAATGAAGGACTAACAATAATTTTTTTCATTTTATTTCCTCTCGTTATCTATATCGTCTATCAACTTTAAATATATATTATAACAATTGTCGGTTATATTTCCATCTTTAAGCATTGTTTTTATCATGCATTTGTTCTCACTTTTATGCAAACAATTAGTATAAAAGCATTTTGTAAAATTTCTTTTAAACGGTGGGTAATATTGTGCTAATTGTTCTTTTGTCAACAACAAATCTAAGGAAGAGAAACCTGGAGTATCCGCTACTAATCCATCACACATGCTAAGCAGTACTACTTCTTTTGTAGTATGCTTACCCCTGTTTAAAACTGTTGATATTTCACGTACTTTTCTATTAAATGAAGCATCTAGTAAATTAATCAATGTTGATTTTCCTACTCCAGTTTGTCCCATTAAAACACTAACTTTATTAGTAAGCATTTCTTTAATGGATGATAGCATTTTTTCATCATCTTTCCCAACTATAAAGAAATCGACTAGACATTGACTAAATTCAACTTTTATTCTTTCTAGCAATTCTTTATCATCGAATAAATCGCTTTTGGTGAGGATTACTTTTGCATGTATTTCATTTAAATTTGCATATGTCAAAAATTTATAAATAAGTTGGAACGAAAACTCTGGTTCCTTTAAAGACATTACAATAATTAATTGATCAACGTTAGATATTTTTGGACGTATTAAAAGATTTTTTCTTTCCTTTATTGAACTTATTATACCTGCATCTTTATCAAACTCTACATCATCACCGACTAAAACTTCCTTAGATTGAAACTTTAAAATACCTCTACCTATTACATTGTAAGTAATGTTATCACACAGTATTGTGTACACACCGTATTTTGAAGCTATAACTTTTCCAATCATTTATCGCTAAACCCAAAAAACCTTGCAAAAAGTCCCTTTTTAGTTTTATTTTCTCGATTTTCACTTATGAAATTTTCCAAATCAACTCTGAGTTCATTTACACTAGAGTATCTATCTTCAGGTCGTTTTTCAGTAGCTCTTAAAATAATTTTATTAATGGCTTGAGGTAAGTTTTCAACATAATCACTAGGCAAAGGCATCTTATTTTTTATGTGTTGAGCAGCTACTTCAACAAGTTCACCATCTTCAAATGGAAGACGTTTAGTAAATAGTTCAAACATTGTAATTCCTATTGAATAGATATCACTTTGGAACGAAGGTTTATGTGATTGCATAATTTCAGGAGCTAAGTAATGAACACTACCCATAATTGAATTATTTTTTTCCTTAATTTTATTTTCTTCATTTAAATCAATAGCGATACCAAAGTCACTTAATTTTACAGAACCATCTAGTGATATAAAAACATTATCAGGTTTAATATCACAATGTATAATTCCTCTACTATGACAATAACTGACTGCGGAGCAGAGTTGCAAAACATATTGTGCCATTTCCACAAACGAAAAATTTGTTAAAAAATCAATTTTTTCTCTCATAGTTTGACCTTTTATATATTCTAAAATCATATATGGTCTATTATCAATTTCACCAGAATTAAACACCTTTATAATATTAGGGTGACTTAATTTTGCTTCAATCTCAGCTTCAGTAATAAACCTCTCTACATTTTTATTATCATTTAAAAGTTTTGGCAACATCACTTTCATTGCCCTACTTTTTTTATAAATTAGATCGTTGACTTCATAAACTTCAGCCATTCCACCAGTTGATATTTTAGTAGTAACTCTATATCTATCGTCTATTTTAATACCTAAACTAATCATGATTCACTTCCCATAAACTAATCGCTATATTATCACTACCGCCATTATTATTTGCTATTCTAATTAAACTATCGACTTTCTGTGCAGTAGTATCATCTGTTTTCAATATTGAAAACATTTCTTTTTCACTTATATTATTTGTTAAGCCGTCACTGCATAACAATATGTTTTCTCCTTTATATGGATAAACAGTAATTGTATAATTTACTGACGGATATATACCTAATGCATTCATTAAAATGTTTTTATCTGGATGATTATTTGCTTCAGTTTCTGATATTTCACCAGTTTTCATTAAATAATTTACATACGATTGATCTTCACTCAATTGATGAATAGTTGCGTCTGTGTAAGAGTAACATCTAGAGTCACCAACATTTAACACTATTAATTTATTTTTTCTGATAAACGCAGCAACTAATGTTGTTCCCATACCTTTGTACATCGGGAAACAATCAGCTTCATTATATATGATTTTATTACACTGGCTTATAACTTGTGTTAACCATAACTTAGCAAAATGAATAGAGAAAAATTTATTTTTAGCAAAAAATAAGTCTTCAAAATGACTTACTGCTGTCGAAGAAGCATAATCACCTTTATTATGTCCGCCCATTCCATCGCAAACCAGCATTAAAACATCTTTAGATGCATTGACTAATACCTTAGCTTGGTCTTCGTTATTTATACGCACCATCCCTATGTCACTTTTGAATGCAAAAGTACCATTATAAGGTTTTATTTTGTTTTTGCCCTTAATTGACCACATGCTGCGTCTATGTCCTTTCCGAATTCTTTCCGAATTGTGCAATTTACACCTATTCTGTTAAGCATTTTATAAAAACTATCAATAACGTTTTTTTCGCTTCTATCATAAATTGATTCACTGACTTTATTATAAGGTATTATATTCACATATGCTAGAGTACCCTTTATTAAAGTAGCTAGTTGTGAAGCACATTCTCTAGAATCATTAATATCTTTTAATAAAATATATTCAAAAGTAACTCTTCGTTTTGT
>CAYJLA010000015.1:0-3910 GCA_964371305.1 uncultured Staphylococcaceae bacterium
TGCTTTTGCCTCATCCTGAGGTGGTGCATCAATATAAGTTGAACCAGGTTTTAATGTACGCATACTAAGCCACATTACTCTCATACCAAGCAAGAATACAAATGCAACTGCAGCTAAATCAGGCAATATAAATCCAGCGATAAGTGCAAGTAGTGCAGGCGTGAATGATGCCCAATATACAATCTTTTGTGCATCCCAGAATGAGAATATTCTAAATGGATTTGCTCTTCCGCGAGTTAGGATGAATATCATTAATCCCATAAATAAGACTAAACCAACATTAATAGCAGTAACAATGCCAGTAAGTTGCCATAATTGTATAATTTTGTTGTTTGCAAATGACTCATTAAAGAAAACTTCCCAATTAGCGAAAACGCCGTCAATATATTTTTGCATATCTTCAGATGCTGTTTCGCTTGAAGGATAAATCTCTTCTGTCACTCTGCCAATTGTATTAAAGTTAAAGCCGACATCAACTTGAACATAATCGCCACCAAACGACTGAACTGGATTAGTATTTTCAGGTTGATATCTATAGCTAACAATAGAGTTTCTGCCAATAACCATAAACGAAGTTGACCTTAATGAATCTTTTTCGCCATCAATTGGGTCTTCTGTTCCAGGAATATGATTGTTATATATATCTGCTACATATTCAGAGAAAGATTCTGTAGTTTTCAATGAATTTCCTTCATCGTCTTGAGCATAATAGACTTCAAATTTATTA
This sequence comes from uncultured Staphylococcaceae bacterium, assembly GCA_964371305.1. GTDB lineage: Bacteria > Bacillota_I > Bacilli_A > RFN20 > CAG-826 > CAYJLA01. Next base: position 728 of record CAYJLA010000015.1, read on the forward strand.
ACGCCATAAGCATCTTTGTATTCAAAGCGATTTAATGTAGTGTCAGGAAATGTTTCGTTCCAGTTGTCTACTTTTAAGTAGTGTTTTCCCTCTGTGTCTTCAACAACTTCAAGAGAAATAGTGTTTACCCCATCATCATAAATTGCCTCAGAAAATCTTACTAGACCCATTTCATAGTCATAAAGTGTTCCTAAAAGAAAATCAGATCCGTTTGTGTTAACAGTATTTACAATAGTAGGAATTATAGATATACCCATTGATAATACAAAAATAATAATGGCAGCGTACCATTTGTGGCGTCTTGCGCCATCAATACAAGCTGTGTTTTTGAACAAGCTAGCTAAAAATGTTTTTAATGTTTTCATACAATTAATAATTATATTTTAAATATAATATAATTTCAAACTATTTAAACTCTATTCGAATTCTTGTAATCATATTAGAATAAATATAAAATATATTTTGTATGTATAAAAAGAGAATCATATTATTTAAATCTTTAGGTATATTGTTTTTAATTTTATCATTTCTAGGATTGTTTATGTCATTTTTCACACAAATAAATCCATTAAATGATGAGGTAATAAACTTTACTGGAAAGATTATTATGTTTGGTGGTGAAGTAAATTCTGGTAATGTTATGTTTTTATTTGAATTAAATATATGGTTAGTTGCAATACTACAATTTTTTGTCATCTCATTGTTTATTGGGTTATTGAACATAAAGTCAAGACAAGGAATGTTATTAAATTGCGTTCTGCCACTTGTTGGAGGAATTGCTTTTTTATTTATTTTACCTATCGTAGAACTATCTATTCCTAGCTTTTTAATTTCGGGAGCAACCATAGGAATTGGTGTTATTTATATGTTTATAATGGGACTTTTCTCATCGGTAAGTTATGTTTTTGTAACTATTTATATAAAAAAAGCAAAAAACTTATAACTAAAATTTTACATAATGCAATTATAAAGCAATCAGTTTATTTGATGTTTCTTTTGAAGACTGACATTAATAAATATTAAATGAAAACTAATAAAAAATAGCTACATTTGCTTGCGATTATTTTTCTAAACTAATTTATTGCTAACTGATGTATGAATCATTCCGATAGCATTTTTTTATAAATATGATATAATATTTTTACCTAATTATTTAGGTATTGTTCTTAAATGGGGCCGTCTTGGTTTCGACAGGGAAGTGATTTTCCTAGATTGCAGTCGTGTGGTGACGTAATCACTAACAAATAATAACTGGCAATAGTTATATGGGACGTACATCAAGTATGTCCGCTTATGCTGCAGCTTAATTAGCTCCTAAATATTGGATCCGACCTCTTTAGGCCGGGCAGCACATCTCCTAAGGTTTTACGTTCTTTCACGCTTAGGAAAGGTGTCATACCAAAAGAACTAGGATGATTGATGTATATAAGGTCATACCGAAACTATATATGCTCGTGTAAAGTGAACTAGTTGTAGGTTAATCTTTACATTAAATGATAAGTACGACTAAACTGTAGAAATCTTTGAGAAGCTTTTTTGGACAGGAGTTCGATTCTCCTCGGTTCCACCAAATCACATGTATAAGCTCGGTTATTGTTGAAAGCGTCGAGCTTTTTATTTTATAAAATTATTTTATGTCTTAAAACTATCTTAACAAACTCTTTTTATAATTAGTTGTAATCCTAAGGAGGACATTAAGTATGTTTAGAAGACGAAGAAGAGTTAGAAGAAGAACGTCGGTATTTATGATAGTATTTCCTCTCATCCTATTAGTTGGTGGTGTATTAACTTTAATAGTAATATTTTCATAGATGAATCAAAAGACACACAGCTAATATTAGCAGCACCTAGTTATATACTTTTTAATTTTATAACTATAAAATTTAATAAAGTAGTTTTGTAAATATTATATTATTATGCATTGTATGATAATTTAATGAATAAAGGAGAAGTTGATGACTAAAAAAGAAAAAATACAAAAAGATATTTCGATATTAAGCGAGCGCTTTAGTAAGGACACACTTCTCTCGCTTGCAACAATAGATGGAAATAGACCAACTGTACGAATAGTAGATGCATACTTTGAAGACGGTAGTTTTTATACTATTGTTGATGCTAAGTCTAATAAAATGAAACAAATTGCTAACAATCCAGTTGTTGGGATATGCTCCAATGACTATTTTTCTGCACACGGTATGGTGACAAACTTAGGACATATTTATAGTAGTGAGAATCTCGAACTTGCTAAAAAATTAAAACTAGCATTTGCGAAATGGTGGGATAATGGTCATAGCAATTATAATGACGTAAATACAATAGTTTTACAAATAAAACTTACTGATGCAGTTTTTTTCGATTTTGAAACAACTTATGTCATGGACTTTGATTAGTTATAGAGCGATTTTTATTAATAGACTTTGTAAATATTTGTAAAAATTACATGTATGAACTTTCATGTGTAATTTCATATTAATAAAGTGTTCGTATTTGTCATAGATAGCTTGAGTTAACATTCTTAAAAAATCTCAATTGATAAAACTAGAAACTTAAAGAGGTAAACTTCTTGCATTATTATGTATTAATATTAATATTAACAAGTAATTATTGCATAAAAGGGGGAATTTACATGAATAAAATTACAAAAATATTGAGCACAGTTACACTTTGTGGAGCTGTAGGTTTTGCTGCGGTTATTGCATCAAACAGCGCTAGTATTGTTGATACTGATGCAACAGGCGAAATGTATAGTATTGTGTTTTCTGGTACTAAAAACAAGCTTGACGCTACAGTGAATTGGAGTGCTGCGTATTATAACTTTACTAGTGAGGCTGGTACAGAAATGACAATCGGAGTAGGAAAATCTCAGGATGCGCCAACTAATGATAATTGGAGAACATTTGAATATACATCAGGCGGTCAATCAGAAGTTACCAATTTAACTAAAATCAATGGTTTAAGTAAACTAACGGTCAAAACCACTGCTTTAACATATCCATCAGCTTTAACAATTAAGGCTGGAAATTCTAGTTCCAACAAAACTAAAATCGGAGAGGTTAATCCTGATGCAAACGGAACATACACTTATGTGTTTGATGGAAGTATGTCTTACTTTTCAATGGTTCATGATATAGATAACGTCAATTTTTTAATTACTGAATTAATCATTGAGTATACTTGTGTAGC
>CAYJLA010000015.1:4010-28118 GCA_964371305.1 uncultured Staphylococcaceae bacterium
GTGGCTCATGGTGGTAAACAGCGCATGCCAATTAAAGAATACTATCCAAATGAAAAACCATATAAAATGTGCTATGTTGAAGATCCATTTGGTATTGTGTTTGAAATTTACGCTCATAGTTATGAAGTTACTTACTCAAATGGAGCTTAATTATACTAAAGAATAGAAAAATATGATAACTGTGTCGCTAGAATAATAACAGTCAAACTTAATTTATTATTGACCATATTTTAAGATTCATATAAAATTAATATAACGGAGATGTGATATGAATAACAATGACACAAACAATTTAGTAAGGTTTTTATTAACTTTCTTTTTGGGGTGGATTGGTTCTTTAATTATCAATTGTACTGAACTTAGACCTGAAGGTTTTAAGTCAAGAACACTAGCTTATCTATTCCTTAGTTTGATTACTTTTGGAATTTATGGTTTAGTTGCTTCAATTTGTAATTTTAGTTTTGATCCTGCTAAAGAGTCAAACATCGGCTACAAAAAAGTTTAAGATCTTAATAAGTGTAAAAATGCCTGTAAATAGGCATTTTTTTAGTATGAATAATTGGTTTAATCGCTAAAACATTAACTGAATTATCTTGATTATAACCTAATTGATTACTATTATTAAATTATGGAAAAAATATTTGTGCTATTCGAAGTTAAACCTACAAAAGAAGGCATGGCAAAATACCTTGAACTTGCTAGTATGCTTAAGCCAATGCTAAGTAATGTAAAGGGTTTTATTAGTGCAGAACGTTTTCAAAGTTTAAACGAAGAGGGAAAGTTATTATCACTTAACGTTTGGGAGTCTGAAGAAGCGATTGAAGAATGGCGCAACAACTTAAAACATAGAATGAGTCAAAAAGCAGGTAATGAAAAATTATTTGAATCATATAAAATAACAATTTGTAGAAGTATTAGAGAATATACCGATGTGGACAGAAGATTAGCCCCTAAGGACTCAAATAAGTATTTAAATAAATAACTTATGAAAGTATCTGTAGTTGGATATAGTGGAAGTGGAAAGTCCACACTTGCTGAATTTATTAGTGAAAAATTTTCTCTGCCATTGCTTTTTCTTGATAAAGTTCAGTTTGAAGAAAATTGGAAAGATCGAAGTGAAGAACAAAAAGTGCAGATGGTTGATGATTATTTATTAACTAATAATGATTGGGTTATCGACGGCACTTACACCAATTTATTTTTTGAAAGAAGGATGAATGAGGCGGATCTTATCATCTTCTTAAATTTCAATAGATTCAGCTGTTTCTTTAGAGCGTTGAAAAGATATACTTCAAATAGAAACAAAGCAAGAAGTAGTATAGCTGTAGGATGCATTGAAAAGATGGATTTTGAGTTTATAAAATGGCTTTGGATAGACGGAAGAAGCAAAAATCGCCGAGAAAATTTTAAAGAAATGAAAATTAACTATCAAAGTAAAATAATAGAGATTAAGAATCAAAAACAACTAAATAAATTCAAAAACAGTAAATTTCTATGTTTATAAATACATACATATTGTTAGATTAATGCGTTAAGAGTAAAATAAAATAAAAGGAGTTTATTATGGCTTTATACAGTGTTGTTAAGTTTGAGGGTATAAAAAAAGATTGGTTGCTGTACAAGTTTCCATCAACAGAATTTAATACTAATTCAAAATTAATCGTTACAACTGGGCAAGTAGCAATTCTTGTTCATAACGGAAAAATAGAAAAAATATGCGAAGAAGGTTCATACTTCTTGAATACTGAGCTCATCCCATTTGTAAAAGGGTATTCAAAAAAAGTACATGGTGGTAGTAACCCTTATCCAATGGAAGTATATTTTGTTAATAAAACAATTAAACTAGATATGCTATGGGGAACTAGTCAACCAATCGTTATTTTAGATCCTGTTTATAAGGTTCAAATTAACTTAAGAGCAAGAGGACAATTCGGTGTAAAACTCGATAATTACCAGTATTTTTTACAAACTCTTGTTGGTACATTAATGAGAGACTCATACGTGACATATGAAATTATTTCTGATTATTTTAGAGGCATTATTAATCAAACATCTAAAGAGTTAATCACATCATACATTTTAAAAAACAAAGTTACATATTTTGAAATTCTTGCACACTTAAGCGAAATTAGAAGTGAGATAGAAAGATCGCTGTTTATACATTTAGAAGAGTTTGGTTTTAAAGTTATAAATATGTCAATCGAAGCCTTAAACGCAAAAGAAAGTGACTTAGCAAGATTGAACGAAATACTTCATAAAAAGGCTGAATATGAACAACTTGGAGATAATATTTATAGAACAAGTAGAGGGTATGATGTTCTTGAAAAGGGTGCTGAAAATAATTCCTCCGCGGGAACTATTATGGGCGTTGGATTAGGAATGAATATGACTAATCAGTTGAATTCTGGTTCTATTATTCCGCCAGCAAACACTAGCAATCAAACTTGTTCAAATTGTAATTCGCCAATTAGTGATAATCAAAAGTTTTGTTCCTCTTGTGGGCAAAAAATCTTAAAAAATTGCAATAAATGCAATAGTGAAGTACAACCAGGACAAAAATTCTGTTCTAGTTGTGGCGAAAAGCTTTAAAGGAGATAAAAATGAAAAAATTTAATGTAAGTATATATCAAATTATATTCTCGGCTGTAGTGTTGCTGCTTGTTATTGTTCTTCCGTTTTTAATTACAATGAATGATTACAATGACTCACAATTTTTAATGATTTATATCATAAGTAAAGTTTTATTTGGACTTTTATTTGTAATCGCATCTATCATGCTTATTTTTAAACCCAAAGCAAATGGTATTACATATGGCGTTATGCTCGTGACTAGCTTATTTCAGTTAGCTCCGTTAGTAGTTAGACTTTTCTATCTTTTGCCTTCCAATCAAATGCTTTGGAGTGTTATAAGTGTATCTATTTTCTTTTTAATTTCGATTGGTCTTGTTATTGCGACATTCTCAATGAATAAAAGAATGGTTTTGAGTGATGCACAATGCGAAGGGAATACAATAGAAGTTCAACCTTATAAAGAAACACTAAAGAAAGATGATGATAAAAATGAATAATCACGAATGTAATAATTGTGGTGCGGTACTTGTTAGTAATCAAAGTACATGCAAGTATTGCGGAAGTACTAATCCAAATTATGAAAAACCACTAAAGGAAAAAATATTGAGTGAGTTTTCTTCTTTACACAGCCAATCAAGTGATCAACAAAAGAAAACAAATGGAACTAGTAGTAAATCAAAAATAGTTGCAGGATTATTACAGATTTTTATACCAATTGGTATAGGAAGATTTTATATACAAAGCAACACCATTGGAGTTTTGCAACTCATAACTAGTTTTTTGTGGGGTATAGGTTCGATTTGGTCAATAATTGATGGCATTATTATTCTAATTGATTCAAACGCTAGAGACGGAAAAGGTAATTTATTAAAATAATAGTATAATTATTAAGCGGCATAAAAGCCGCTTTTTATATTGGTGTTATATATAAATATTTATTAATAAATATAATTTTGCTATAATGTTTAAGATTTAGGAGCGCGGTATGGAAGATAATATGAAGAAAAGGCTTGATGCCACCGAGATAAGATTTGCAGAGGTAGAAAAAGAAGTTTTGGATGAAAGAAATATGAAGGATAAACGTCTTTATAGAGATTTATCACGTGAGAGAAAAAACTTATCTGAAATTGTTGAAAAGTACGATGAATACAAAACAACAGTTTCAAATTTAGAAGATGCTATGATAATGATTGATGATGATGATCAAGAAATAGCAGCATTCTCAAAAGAAGAAGCAAAAAACTTAACAGCTAGAAGAGACGAAATTATCGAGGAACTTCGTGTCCTTCTTTTACCAAAAGATCCTGATGCAGATAAAAATATTATTGTTGAAATTAGAGGTGCGGCCGGCGGAGATGAGGCGAATATTTTTGCAGGAGATTTATTTAGAATGTATACAAGATATGCAGAAAAACAATCCTGGAAAATGCAGATGATTGATGAAAATTCTTCAGAATCTGGGGGTTTTGCATACGTTTCTTTTAAAATTAAGGGTGAAGGAGTGTATTCTCAATTAAAGTTTGAATCAGGCGCGCATAGAGTTCAACGTGTTCCTAGCACAGAGTCTTCAGGAAGAATCCATACATCAACCGCTACAGTTTTAGTTATGCCCGAGGCAGAAGAAATTGATGTTACTATTAACACAAGTGATTTGCAGGTAGATACATATCGTTCACAGGGTGCTGGTGGTCAAAACGTCAATAAGACAGAATCAGCAGTTAGAATCACGCACGTTCCAACCGGCATTGTTGTTTCTTGCCAAACAGAAAAATCACAAATTCAAAATAGAGAAATTTGTATGAATATGTTAAGGACAAAAATATACCAAACCAAACTTGAAGAACAACAAGAAAAATTAGGTGCAGAAAGAAAACTTAAAGTAGGGCAAGGCGAAAGAAGTGAAAAAATACGTACATATAATTATCCTCAAAACAGAGTTACTGATCATAGAATTTCTTTCACGACACAAAAATTAGATCGAATCATGGATGGTGATTTAGGTGAAATCATTGAAGCTCTAATTCATTTTGATCAAGAAAGTAAAATGCTAGGAGATAATTAATGCCTACTGTAAAAGAAACATATTTTCGTGCATTTGATGAACTTGGGGGTAGAGATATTACTAACCAAGAAATTAGGTTTTTAATAAGCGATCATTTAAAATTAAAAAATGAAAGCGAGTTTTATATCAAATACAATGATGAGATGTCGAATATTGAAAAGTTTAATGAGAAATTACAACTTTTGTTAAATGGTATGCCTTTAGAGTATGTGACACACAGAACAACTTTTTTAGGACTACACTTTTTTGTTAGAAAGGGCGTTTTAATTCCAAGGCCAGAAACTGAGGAGTTAGTGTTACTTGCTAAGCATCTTATTATTAAAAAAGAATTTGAGCAGCCGATGAATATTTTGGATATGGGGACAGGTAGCGGAGTAATTGCTATATGTATGAAGAAAGTTTTTCAACAATCTAATGTCGTTGCAAGCGATATTTCTTCAAAAGCAATCAACGTTGCAAAAACTAATATAACAAGACATAAGTTCGATATTAAACTAGTAAAAGGAGCTTACTTCGAACCATTTGATAAAGAACAAAAATTTAATGTAATAATATCTAATCCACCATATATTCGATACAGAAAAGATATTGATAAAAGAGTTCTTGAACATGAACCGATTAAAGCCTTGATTAATTCTGATGGCAAAAACTTTTATGAAGAAGTGTTTAAAAGCTATGAAGAATATGTGAAATATCCATGCTTAATGGTTTTTGAAATATGTCCTAAATTGAGGGATACACTTTCTGAAAATATCCAAAAGTATTTTAAAGACAAGGTTGAAGTATCATTTTACGATGATATTAATGGTAAGTGTAGATTTTTGTCTTTATACATAAAAGAAAAAATTTAATATGAAAATTTATAACAAAACTGATATTGTTCACTTAGTAAATCATTTAAGTCAAGGTGAGGTTATTGCCTTACCAACTGAAACTGTTTTTGGTTTTGCGATTAATTGTACTAGTGAAGTTGCCTTTCAAAAGTTAATGGCGGTCAAAGGTAGAGAAAATTATAAACCATTTACTTTAATGTGCTCTTCCGTTGAAGAAGCGCTGAATTTCGTTGATGTTGATAATAAAATAATTTCATTAATGAATTATTTTTCACCAGGCCCTATTACATATATTTTAAGCGCCAAGAAAAATATTCCTCATTGGATTGATTTTTCCTCAGGTAAAGTTGGAATTCGTATCCCGGATGATAAATTTATACTTGAATTAATAAAATCTAATAAGTCACCTTTATTAGTTCCAAGCGCTAATAAAGCTGGAGAAAAACCATGTAGTTCTTACGTTGAAATTATTGATAAATTCGAAGGAGAAGTTAGTGCGGTTGTAGAAGGGAATATTGAAAATGGTGTACCTAGCACGATAATTCTTGTAGATGATGATATAATACTTATAAGAGAGGGAAATCTAAAATTTGAAACAATTAGAAAATATTGGGAGACATTATGAAATTAGTTATTGGTAGTGATCATGCTGGATTTAAAGCGAAAGACGAGGTAGTTAAAATACTTATTAAAGAAGGACACGAGGTTACAGATGTAGGTACTATGTCACTTGCATCAACAAATTATCCTGTTTATGCTATTGAAGCTGCAAATAGAGTCGCAACTGGAGAGGCAGATTTAGGTATATTGATTTGTTCAAGTGGCGAAGGAATTATGATTGCTGCTAATAAAGTTAAAGGTGTTAGGTGTGGATTAGGTTATAACGATGAGGTTAGTGCCTTATTAAGACAGCATAATGATGCAAATATGATTGCATTTGGTGCAAATTTTATGACGGTTGAAGAAATCGCTAGAAGAATAAATATTTTTATTAATTCCAAATTTGAACAAGGAAGACATTCAACAAGAGTTGATTTAATTAAAGAATACGAAAAGTAGTATAAATTAATATTTTCACAATAATAGTACTGATGAGTACGTATTTTAAGTGTGAGAAATGTAATAATGACAATAAGGACTTACTAGGAGTTTTAAACGGTAAAGTATATTGTCGAAAATGTATAAGTTATAACGGCAAAAAAGTTAATTATATGTCAAAACAACCTCGAGATGTCACTTTAAAATTAGATTATAAACTTACTCATGATCAAGAAAATATATCCAATAAGCTTGTTAGAAATTTTATTTACAAAAAGAATACATTAGTTCATGCAGTCTGTGGAGCCGGCAAGACAGAAATAGTTTATGAAGTCATATTATATTGTCTAGGTAAAGGTGGGCAAGTTGGTTTTGCCACACCAAGAAAAGATGTTGTTATTGAACTTTACCCTCGAATTAAAGATGCTTTTCCTAACATTGACATTGTTTGTGTTTATGGCGAGCATACAAGTAAATTAGAAGGTGATATTATAATACTAACAACCCATCAATTATACCGCTATAGTAATTTTTTTGATCTACTTATTGTTGATGAAGTTGATGCTTTTCCATTTCATGGAGATGACATGTTGAATGTATTTTTTGAAAAAAGTATAAAAGGAAACTATATTTGGATGAGCGCTACACCCCAAGTAGATGTAATAAATAAGTTTAGTATGGGTAACAATGAGGTAATTAGTTTGTATAAAAGATTTCATATGCAAGATATACCTGTACCACAAATTTGTGTGGGCGTGGGTATTGTAAAAATTTTTATGCTGATTAAGAAGTTGCATTTTTATAAGTTGAACAAAAAACCAGTTATGATTTTTGTTCCTACAATTGATGAATGCGAAAGTTTGTTTAGTATAATAAAACTATTCATTTCCGGTGGAGCACGAGTACATTCTAAGTGCAAAAATAGAATTGAAATAATCTCAAATTTTAAACAATTTAATTATACATATCTGGTTACAACAGCAGTATTAGAAAGAGGGGTAACGATTAAAGATGTTCAAGTCATTGTTTATAAGGCAAATCATAAACTGTATACAAAGGAAAGTTTGATACAAATATCTGGAAGAGTTGGAAGAAAAATAGGTGCAACAAAAGGCGATGTAATATTCCTCTCTTCAAAGGTAACACACTATATGAAGGAGGCAGTTCATGAAATTGAGTTCGCTAATAAAACAAATAAATAATTATTTAGTATCTTCAAAAGAAAAAGTGTGCAAATGTTGCTTAGAATATTCAAAAAATGTCAATTTTACAACGGTAAGTTCTTTTGATATATTCATATGTAACGATTGTTTCTTACAACTTAAACCAATATTTATAAAAGAAAGACGTGAAGGTTTTGATTGTTTATTTTTGTATGAATATTCTGACTTTATAAAGGAAAAAATCCAATTGTTGAAGATGTATAAAGACATTGAAATTGCACCAATATTTTTAATAAAATTTGTCTATTTGTTAAGAGTTTTATACTACAAATACTATATTGTTTTAGCCCCTTCATTTGTAAAAGAAAATCAATTAAATCATCTGTATGAAATGACCAAAATTTTAAGATTAAAATACATTGATGTCCTATATAAAACAAAAGACATAAAACAAAGCAATTTAAATTACAATGAAAGGCAATCCATTGGAAGGGCTATTAGCTGTAAGGAGATGAGTTTAAAAGGCAAGAATATATTATTTATTGATGATGTATTTACGACCGGAGCCACTGCAAAAGCGTGTTTAAAACACTTAAAAGAACTGCAACCAAATAAAGTCCAAGCGTTGTTTATATCTAAAACAAAAGATATTTAATTAATTCTATTCAAAAGTAACATTTATTATAAATAAATAACGATTGATTCTATATATTATAAAATGGTAAAATATCAATACGTATGTGAGGTAGATTATGTCAAATTTTATTGAAAAAATATTCCGATTCGATAAACGATTATTAAAAAAATATGAAAAGCAAAGTTTGCAAGTTATTAAGTATGAAGATGCGATGGCAAAACTTAGTGACGATGAGTTAAGATCAAAAACACAATATTTTAAAGATTTATTAGCTAGTGGAAAAACGCTTGATGATATTAAGTATGAGGCTTTTGCTGTATCAAGAGAAGCTGCAAAAAGAACATTAGGACAATTTCCTTTTAAAGTTCAAATTATCGGAGCTTTAGTTTTACATGCTGGCGATGTTGCTGAAATGAAAACTGGTGAGGGTAAAACACTTACTGCCACAATGGCCGTTTATTTAAATGCGCTTTCTGGTAATGGCGTACACGTTGTTACAGTAAATGAATATCTTGCTTCTCGTGATGCTGAATGGATGGGTCAAATTTATAGATTTTTAGGTTTGACAGTTGGATGTAATTTAAGAGAAAAAACTACATCAGAGAAGAAAGAAGCTTATTTGTGCGACATTACATATACAACAAATGCAGAGTTAGGTTTTGATTACTTAAGAGATAACATGTCTCCAACTGTAGATAGACGTGTACTAAGAGGATTAAACTTTACTGTTATTGATGAAGCCGACTCAATTTTAATTGATGAATCAAGAACCCCACTTATTATTTCTGGGGGAAGTAAAGCGTCTCCATCTCAATATAACGTTGCTGATAGATTTGTTAAGATGCTTAAAAAGGAAAAAGACTTCACAATTGATATAAAACAAAAAACAGTTAACTTAACTGATGAAGGGAATATTAAAGCTGAAAGAATGTTTGGTATCAAAAATTTATATGATCCAGAACATAACGAATTAGTACATAGAATACATCAAGCACTTAAAGCTAATTTTATATTTGCACGTGATGTTGAATACATGGTCGATGCAGAAAAAACTATTCAATTAATTGACCAATTTACTGGTCGTGTTATGAAAGGTAGAGAATATAGTGATGGTTTACAACAAGCTATCCAAGCTAAAGAGGGCGTTGAGATTAAAACTGAAACTATAACACTTGCGACAATTACATATCAAAACTTCTTTAGGTTGTATACAAAAAATGCTGGGATGACCGGTACTGCTAAAACTGAAGAAGAAGAGTTTAGAAAAATTTACAACATGAAAGTTGTTCAAATACCAACTAATAGACCGATTACTAGAGAGGACGCCACTGATTTTATTTATGCACACGACCGTCATAAATATCCAGCACTTGTTAAAGAAGTGAAGGAAAGACACGAAAAAGGTCAACCAATTCTTATTGGCACAACTTCTGTTGAATCTTCTGAAATAGTTGCAAATGTTTTAGAACAAGCTGGGTTAAAATTTGAAGTTCTTAATGCTAAAAATCATGCTCGCGAAGCTGAAATTATTGCCCTTGCTGGTAATAAAGGGCAAATTACAATTGCTACTAATATGGCTGGTCGTGGTACCGACATTAAGTTAAGTGATGAAGTTAAAGCACTTGGTGGTCTTTGCGTATTTGGCACTGAAAGAAATGAGTCAAGACGTATTGATAACCAATTAAGAGGTCGTAGTGGACGCCAAGGTGATCCTGGCTTTACACGTTTTTACGTCTCTATGGATGATAGTTTAATGAAACGATTTGCACCCGAAAGAATGGTAAATTTCTTAGAAACACTCGGAGACCAACCACTTGAGTCCGGACTTGTTGCTAATGTTATTACTGGTGCACAAAAACAAATCGAAGGTAAAAACTTTGATATTAGAAAAAACCTACTAGATTATGATGATGTTTTAGCAAAACAAAGAAATATTATTTATACAAGAAGGGATAGAATTCTCTTTGCAGAAGAAATATCTGACTTAATTAATGAAGTGTTTGAAATTACTGGTAATTCACTTGCTCTTAAAGCAGTTCCTGTTGATTCCAACGATGGCACTATTGATGGAGAACTTTTACGCAAAGTTGTTGAACCAAGATTTCTTCCTGATGGAACATTACCTATACAAACATATGATGAATCGCCAGTTGATGAAGCAGGTCCTGATATAACTGATACCCTATATGATGCATACTTAGTACGTAGAAAAGAATGGGGCAGTGAAGTCGCTTCTAATGTAGAAAGACAAATCATCCTTCAGACAATTGATCAAAACTGGACTAAACATATTGATACTATGTCTTCTTTAAGAGAAGGAATTCACTTAAGAAGTTATGCAAACACTAATCCATTACAAGATTATGTAAACGAAGGATATGATTTATTTAGAACTATGATGGATGCAATTTCAGTTGACGTAGTATTTAAGTTATTAAATGTCATTGTGCAAGTTAAAAAACCAGACGAAGTAGAAGAAAATAAGGAATAAGATGAAAGAGATTAGAGATTTAAGTATTGAACTAGAAAGTTTAAACGAAATAGTATCTAAGCTCGGTGAACGTCTTTGACTACGATAACTTAATTAAACAACAAAAAGAATTAGAATGTAAAATGCAGCAAGAAAGTTTTTGGGATGACCAAAAACTCGCTTTGTCTATTACTAATGAATATAACTCCATTAAAGAAAATACTGATAAATATAGTGAAATCAGTAATTTAGTAGCGGAATTGACACAATTAATTGAAGGTTTGGATTCCTTAGAAGAGGAATATGTTTTTGCAAGAGAGCTTTTAAATGACTTAACAAAGAAAGTTTCTAATTTACAAAACGAATTATTATTTTCGGATCCGCTCGATAAACTAAATGCAATAGTTGAAGTACACTGTGGCGCAGGCGGAGTAGAAGCACAAGATTGGGCTGATATGTTATATAGAATGTATGTAAGATGGGCAGAAAAACACCACTATAAAATGAAAGTGATGTCTTTTCAAAATGGTGAAGAAGCCGGAATTAAGAGTGTTACATTAAAAATTTCAGGTAAGAATATATATGGTCTATTAAAAGGTGAAAAAGGTGTTCATAGACTTGTAAGAATATCGCCATTTGATTCCAATTCCAGGCGACATACTTCATTTGCCTCAGTTAAAATTATTCCTGAATTCAAAGAAAATATTGATATAGAGATTCTTGATAAAGATTTAAGAATTGATACTTTTCGCGCAGGTGGTGCAGGTGGACAAAATGTTAACAAAGTTTCTTCTGCAGTCAGGATAACACATCTACCAAGTAAGATTGTTGTTTCCTCTCAAATTGAAAGAAGTCAATTACTTAACAAAGAAACTTGCATGGAAATGTTAAAAGCTCAACTTTATGAAAGAGCATTAGAAGAAAAAAAGAAAAAACTTAATAATATTGTTGGAGAAGAGAAAGACATTGAATGGGGTTCTCAAATTAAATCTTATGTTTTTTGCCCTTATACTATGGTCAAAGATCATAGAACTGGTTATAGCGTCAATAATGTTGCTGCTGTAATGGATGGAGATATTGATGATTTTTTATATGCATACTTAGGAGGTAATAGATAATGAAATGGATTAATTCAATTAAAAACTTAACAAGAAGAGATTGGATAATGATAGGCAAGAATAGTTCTTTGATGCTAATTGGATCAATGATCTTAGCTTTATTTTCAGTTATATTTTTAGTTCCTGCAAATATAGTAGCTGGAGGAGTTACAGGTATTGCAATTATAATAGATTACTTTATGCCAAATGTTGATAATATACTTGGATTTCTTAGTGTCTTTGAATTAAGTGTTTACATCTTGAATATTATTTTATTCGTGGTTGGATTAATATTTTTAGGTAAGAAATTTGCATTAAATACACTCATTTCTTCAATTGCTTATCCATTATTTATTACTTTATTTACAAATCTTGGTTTTATTCAAGATTTCGCTAGTATATTTACTGTAGAAGCTTTACAACCAGGTCAAAATATTGCTGAATTGAATGTTGGGTTGATTCTTGTTTGTGCTATTTTTGGTGGTCTTGGTAGCGGTCTTGGCGTTGCAATTACATTTTTAGGGGCTGGTTCAACAGGTGGTACAGATGTATTAATGTTGATGGGCTCTAAATATCTTCACTTGAATGAAGGCGTTGCTTCATTCATAGTTGATGGAATAGTTATATTACTTGGTATGATACTAATGCAAGGATTTATTGTATCCACATTGCTTGGCGTCATTTCTGTTATCACATTTTCTTTAATGATTAACTATATGTATAGTTTAAATGTTGGTGCACTTGTTGCAGATGTAGTTACAGTAAAACCACATGAAATAAGTGATCAAATAATAGGTTTATTAGATAGAACAACTACAATTATTAAATGCCAAGGAGCCTATACGAAAGAAGAAAAATATATTGTTAGATTTGTATTTAGTAAAAGAGAGATACTCACCTTTAGATCTATTGTTACAAACATAGATAAAGATGCATTTATATCTATACACCATGCAAGAGTTATTTATGGTGAGGGTTTTAAAGAATTAAGCACAAAAAAACATTAGATTTGCAGCGAAAATTATATTTAATTACGTGATAATTGATTAGTTTATGTATATTGTGTGATTTCGAAAGACATTAGTAATACAATAATTTAAGGGCTTTTAAAACTTAATAATAGCGAAACGGAGGATACATGTTTAAAATTGATGCAAAGTATAAACCTTCTGGTGATCAGCCAGTAGCAATTGAACAATTAGTGGATGGTGTCTTAAGTGGAGCTAAGCATCAAGTTTTGTTGGGTGCCACTGGTACAGGCAAAACATTTACCGTTGCAAACATAATTGAACAAACTCAAAAACCTACGCTTATTTTAGCGCACAATAAGACACTCGCCGGGCAGCTGTATAGTGAATTTAAAGAACTGTTTCCTGATAATAGAGTTGAATATTTTGTTTCTAATTTCGATTTTTATCAGCCTGAAGCATATCTTCCAAAATCTGATTTATATATTGATAAAAATGCTGTTATGAACGAAGAAATTGAAATGCTTCGAACCAGTGCTATTAACTCAGTTTTAGAAAGACGAGATACGATAATTGTAGCTTCGGTTGCATCTATATATGGTCTAACTGACCCACAAGAATATAAAAGGTTGCTTTTTAGCATTAGAGTTGGCGAAACGATTGAAAGAAAAGTTTTTTTTAAGAAGTTAGTTGATGCGCAATATAGAAGAAATAATATGGAGCTATCGCCAGGTAGCTTTATGGTTCGAGGCGATATTATTGATATTTTCCCCGCTTCTAGCAGACAGACAGTTATAAGAATTGACACTTTTGGAGATGAAATTGAAAAAATATGTGAAGTAGACGCATTAACGGGCGTTGTAAAGAATTACTATAAAACATATCCAGTATTTCCTGCATACGAACACGCCTCAACTCATGAAAGAGTTATGGAGGCAGTAAAAACAATAAGTGAAGAATTAGTAGAACGTCTTAAATACTTTGAAGAAAACAATAACTTATTAGAAAAACAAAGATTAGAAAATAGAACCAACCAAGATATGGAGTCGATGATTGAGTTTGGTACCTGTCCTGGAATAGAAAATTACTCTCGCCACATTGACAAAAGAAAACCGGGAGAGCGTCCGTTTACTTTGATTGATTATTTCCCAAAGGATTTCTTACTTGTAATTGATGAATCTCACGCTACTTTACCACAAATTAGAGGAATGTATAATGGTGATAGATCAAGAAAAGAAACGCTTGTAGAGTACGGATTTAGATTACCTAGCGCTTTGGACAATAGGCCTTTGAATTTTACTGAGTTTGAAAGTCTAATGCCACAAACAATTTACACTTCTGCTACCCCAGGTGATTATGAGATGGAAAAAGTAGATTTTAAATATGTTCAACAAATAATTAGACCTAGCGGAATAATTGACCCAACTATTGAAATAAGAAAAACATTTGGTCAAATTGACGATGTCGTTCAAGAAATTAAAGATACGATTGATAAAAATGAGAGAGTTATGATTGTAACTTTAACAATTGCTATGGCGGAAGATTTAACTAAATATCTTAAACAAAGAGGATTTAAAGCTGTATATTTACATAGTGAAACGAAAACTTTGGAACGTACTGAAATTATATATAACTTAAGAAGTGGAAAATACGATATTTTAATAGGCATAAACTTATTAAGAGAAGGCTTAGATGTGCCAGAAGTTTCTTTAATGGTAATTTTGGATGCTGATAAAGAAGGATTTTTAAGAAGTCAGAGATCTTTAATTCAAACCATTGGTAGAGCAAGTAGAAACGCTCGAGGTAGAGTTATTATGTATGCTGACAATATAACAAATTCTATGCAACTTGCGATTGATGAGACAAACAGAAGAAGATTAATACAAGAACAATATAATATTGAAAATGGAATAGTTCCAGAAACCATTATAAAAGATATTAGATTGCCTATTTCCAATTTAGAAAAGCTTTCTGAGAGCTTGAAAAAATCAAAAGGTAAAAAAGGCAGCATTGAGGTTAAAAAGCAAATACAAACTCTTGAATCAGAAATGAAAAAAGCAGCTGCAAATTTTGAATTTGAAACTGCAGCCCAACTTCGAGACTTAATATTTGAATTAAAAGGTAATTTATGAAAATAACTACTAGAACAATGTCGCAGCTTGCATTGTTTTTAGCGCTCGGTATTGTACTTCCATACATTACTTCTCACGCTTTCGGCATTCCTGGTACAATCATCTTACCAATGCACATCCCAGTAATACTTGTAGGTTTAATATATGGACCGTTTTTTGGAGGTTTTTTCGGCTTGGTGTTACCATGTATATCAACTTTGATCAGCGGCATGCCATCTCCTATATTTCTTCCTATAATGTTAGTAGAATTATGTGTTTATGGAATTATGTCCGGTCTACTATATAAAAAACTAAAATTAAACATATATGTTAGTTTAATTATTACTATGATTATGGGTAGATTAATATATGCTGGATTTCTTTTCCTATTAACTGGATTATTTGGTTTAGAACAGTTTGCATCGATTGCATCAGCTTGGAGCGCGACTATAGTTGGACTTCCTGGAATAATTCTACAAATCGCACTTATACCGGTTATAATTAAATATATGGAGATTTATAAGTCTAATGAACCAAATTATAAACGACAAAATTAATTTGATAACCAAACATGACGATGTCTCTTTTGTAATTATCAATAACGAGCAGATTATACATAGTTCAAAAGGTATTGGTGTAAAACCTATCTTACAGTTGATTAAAAGCAACCCTAATTTAATAAATGATAATGTTGTTATTGATAAAATCATTGGTAGAGCAGCAGCGATTTTACTTTGTAAATATAAGCCAAAAAAAGTTTACGGCATACTTATGAGCAAAAGTGCAATTGAGATATTTTTACATTATAAAATCGAATACGGTTATAATAATTTAGTAGAAAATATATTAAACAGAACTAGTAATGGACTCTGTCCACTTGAAGAAAGTGTTGTTGGTGTGTTTAATTTGAATGATGGTGAGAAATTAATTATTAATAAAGTTAACGACTTAATGCTCAAACAACAAAAATAATATTATAATTTAAAAAAGAGGAGTCATTATGATTTACAACGGAAAAGAACTAAAAAAACTCGGTTTTGGTTTAATGAGATTGCCAATGGATGGTGGAGCAGTTGATATTGAACAAGTGAAACGAATGGTAGATGTTTTTATGGCAAATGGATATACATATTTTGACACCGCACATGCTTATGCATTTAATGGTCGTAAGTCTGAAGATGTGGCAAAAGAAGTTCTTATTAATAGATATCCAAGAGAATCATTTCAAATAGCATCTAAACATCCAATATGGGAAACAAAAGGTAATAAACAAAGGGTAAGTGAATTATTTAATGAATCTTTGTTAGCTCTTGGTGTTGATTATATTGACTTTTATCTATTGCATAATTTGGGCGGAGATAGAACGACATTGAATGAGGAATTAGATGTTTGGAATTATTTAATAGATCAAAAAAATAAAGGTAAAATCCGAAAACTAGGCTTTTCATTTCATGATAACGCTAATGCTCTTGAAGAAATACTTCAAAAGCATCACGCCGATGTAGATTTTGTTCAGTTACAAATTAATTATTCTGATTGGGAAAATTTAGATGTTCAGTCCCGTTTATGTTATGAAGTGGTAAGAAAATATAATAAAGAAATAATTGTAATGGAACCAATTCGCGGTGGAGCTCTTGCAAATCCACCTAGAGCAGTCAAAGACATATTTGATGCAAGTGATGATAAGTTTTCCTACGCTTCATGGGCTCTTCGATATGTAGCCGATATTGATGGCGTATTTATGATTTTGAGTGGTATGTCTAATAATGAACAAATGAATGACAACTTAGATACATTTAATACTTTTAGTGGAAAGTTGAGCGATAGTCAAAGAAAAACTATCTTAAAAGCACAAGATGCGATTAGTAAGATTAAAACAATTCCATGCACAAATTGTCAGTATTGCGTTAAAGACTGCCCAATGCAAATTAATATACCTAATGTATTTGGTGCCATGAACCATAATATTTTATATGATGATGTTCAAGGTGCGAAAAGAAAATATGCTTTTGCAACAAATGAAAAAGGTAGTGCAAGTGATTGTATTCAATGCGGTAATTGTATGAGTGTTTGCCCGCAAAAAATTGATATAATCGAAGAATTGAATAAAATCAGTTGTATTTTAGAATAATATAGGGAGAATAATTATGAAAAAATTAGTTGTTATTACAGGTGCTAGTTCCGGTTTTGGAAGAGAACTTGCAAAGGAGTTTGCAAAAGATGGATATCCATTGCTTTTGCTTGCAAGGAGATTGGAAAAACTTGAGGAATTAAACTTAGATAATTGCTTATGTAAAAAAGTAGATGTGACTGACAAAAATGCATTTGCAAAGGCAGTTAAAGAAGCTGAAGAAGTATATGGTAAAGTTGATTTATTAATTAATAACGCTGGCATTATGTTACTTGGAAGTATTGAAACTCAAAACAGTGATGAGTGGCAAAAAATGCTTGATACAAATGTTATGGGCGTTATGAATGGTATGCAAATCGTTCTAAATGACATGAAAGAAAGAAAATGTGGGACAATTATTAATATTTCTTCATTGGCTGGAGTAAAAGCGTTTGGAAATCATGCTGCTTATTGCGCAAGTAAGTTTGGTGTGATGGGTTTAAGTGAAACCGTTAGACAAGAAGTGTGTGGATATAACGTTAGAGTAATGAGAGTTTGCCCTGGCGCTGTTGACACTGAACTTATAAGCCATACTACCGATAAAAACTTAATAGATGGTTATATGCAGTGGAAAGAAGCTACCGGAGCAGTAAACATTAGAGCAGTTGATGTTGCGCGTACAATCAAGTTTGCATATGAACTTCCACAATGTGTAAATTTAAGAGAGATTCAAATTGCAGACACAAAGCAAGACGGATAAATTTTGATATTATTGTACTAAATCGTTAAAGTTAATAATTTTACTTCTAGTTTTTTTAGTTTATTTATTGTAATATACGTGTATGAAAAAATTATTTGCTATTTTAACAATAATATTAGCACCAATTGTGCTATTAACAAGTTGTAACAACCCAACTCCACCAACAATATCATTTGAACCAGAACCAACCATATCATTAGATTTGAGTGGTAAATGGAACGCTGAAGTAAGTTCTAAAATGATAAGTCTTTTTGGTGAAGAAATTCCTTATATTGATTTGTTTCAAGGATATAGGCATGCAGTTTTTGGTGAAGAACTTCAAATTGCTGATTATGGAACTTCTATAGTAGAGCAGTATAAAACAATACTAGAGGAAGAATCATATACACTTGAATCATCTGGAAATGATAAAGAAAATTATGTGGATACACATGTTTATAGTAAAAATGCTAGTAATAAAGAAGGAGATATAGTTATCACTATTGCGTTTTTTGAAGGAGACACCCTTTACGCTAGCGGTAATTTTATTCAAGTAGTATTGAGGTAGATTATGAAAAGAAAAGGTTTTACTGTTGTAGAATTAGTAATCGTCATAGCTGTAATAGGAATTTTAGCAGGTATATTGATACCTAGTTTTATATACTTATTAAATTCAGCTAACGAAACTTCTACACAAGCAAATTTAACAATTGCTTATAAAGAATATGCAGTTGATGCTTTTGAGGATGGAATACTCGATAAGGGCGGTGAAAACATCGTTGTTGAAGACGTATATGAGGAGTACGAAGTAAATATTTATAGAGATGGACAAGATTATGAATATTTTGTTCAAGATACATGGAGAGAAGCTAGATATTTTAGTGATGAATTACTTGGTTACTATAACGGATGTTTTGTTTATGGTAGATCTATAGCTAAAGTTGAAAATCCAGATCAGACTCATTTATATAGTGCTTTTGAAGTATTCAAGTTTGATATGCATGATGGTTGGCTTGGTAACTGGGGTAGTGTAAAAAGAATTGAACCAGAAGGTCAAGATGCATTTGTCGCTGTTTGGGATGGCGAAAAATACATATTTCAAGATGGTTTTTGGGTTCCAGCAAGTGTAGAATTAGGATTTTACATTTATAAATATGATGATGTAGAATTTTATTATAAAGATAGTGTAGAAGAGGCTAAGGAAATTAATGATTTAGCTAATGAAGTTTATGACTTATATGAGGCTTCTGTTGCAGATCCACTTGTAAAGCAAGGTGTTGTTTTTGTTACCAGTAGTACTACATATGTTTTAAATCAACATGATGAGTGGTATGCATTGCAATATGGCTATAGTTGGACGGAAAGAATCTTTACTACCAGCGTTAATGGTAAAACTTGCTACTTATATCCACTTAAAAACCCTGTTGAATCTCAAGAATGGCAAGATAAGTTTAATACGGCATGGGATGAATTAATGATTGATTTTTCTGATGGCTATATAGGTACAAATATTAATATGCCAGTAGATCCAAATATATCTAAGGAAGATGTAACTTTTAGATATAAATTTGAAGGTTCAAGTGTTGTTTACATTGCGGCATATACTGAAGAAAGAGGCGTATGGCATAGCTCATCATTGAGTGTAAACATTGACCAAATAGGTACTTATAATGATCTTCCTGCATATTTTATGTTGTATTATAAATACAATGATAAAAAGATTAATTTAGCAGAAAGTTTATATGCTGAATACTATGAAGAAGCTGTTACTAACGGGTTAGAATATTATGGACGTAGAGAGTTAATATTTGTTCATTTTGACGACTTTATTGATTATACATTTTATTATGAATACAATTTAAATAATGAATGGGAAATTTCAATAAATGAATATCAAAATTTAGATGTGTATTTTGCAAGCACATATTCAACTAATTCATATTTGTCTCTTAAATTCTAACTAATCGTTTAGAATTCAAAAGAGTGTACAAATTAAGTGCTTTTATTTTATGACTATTTATGTTATAAATAATAAGTAAAATACTGGAGGAACTATTATTATGGTATGGTATGATATATTATTCTTAGTTATCGCATTAATTATTATTATTTTGTCACTGCTTCAAGGCGGTAAATCAGAAGGGGCTTCTGGTGCTATTACTGGAGGTGGAATGAATGTTTTTACAAAGACTAAAGAACGTGGATCAGAACTTGTTATTACATGGTTAACATTTGGCTTTGCAATTATATTTTTGTTTTTAGCTCTTTTCATTTCTGTTATTCAACCTGGAGAGGTTGTAGAAGAGGCTGAAACTGCAGCAGCTGCAGTTAATATGTTAACAAATATTTTATAAGATATACTCTTAGTTTTGATTAAATAAATGCCTGTAAGGCATTTTTTTATTTTATACATGGCAATAATTTGATACACTAATATAAAGAGGTAGATAGCTTATGGAAATAAAAGATTATATTTTAAAGCGAAAAGAAGAATTGAAATCTGAAGTAGCTAATTTTTCACTTAAACCACATTTGGTAATAGTACAAGTAAATGACGATCCTGCATCAAATGCTTACATTAGAGGAAAATGTAATGACGGAAATGAACTTGGGATTAAAATGACACATATTAAGCTTGACGAAAACATTACTGAAGATAAGTTGCTTGAGCAAATTGAGGCTTTAAATAATGATAATGATGTACATGGTTTAATTGTTCAAATGCCGTTGCCAAAACACATTAATGAAGAAACCATAAAACTGGCTGTAAATCCAAAAAAAGACGTTGATGGTTTTCACCCATTATCTACATTTAATCCATGCACACCTTATGGAATAATTAAATATTTAAAATATGTAGGTTTTGAATTTACTGGCAAAGATGCTGTTGTTATAGGCAGAAGTAACATTGTTGGAAAACCTATGGCAATGCTTTTATTAAATGAAAATTGCACTGTATCAATAGTTCATTCAAGAACACCAAAATCAAGGCAAATTGAATATGTTAAAAATGCTGATTTAGTCGTTATTGCTGTTGGTAGAAAAGAATTTTTAAATAATGATTTCGAATTTAAAAAAGATGCTGTAATTGTAGATGTTGGTATCAATAGATTCGAAGGTAAATTATATGGTGATGCACTTGCAGGTTTGCCTGTAGCGTTACAAACACCAGTACCTGGTGGAGTGGGCTTATTAACAAGATTAACTTTGATTGATAATTTAATGGAGGCATACAAAAATGAAATTTGAAATTAGAAACACAGTAGTTTATGGATTAGACAGAGCAGTTAAAGCTAGCGGAAATCCAATGCGCACAATCATCGACGAGGGTGAGTGCGTTGACAAGGATTATTTAAGAGCTGGAAAACTTGGCGGCGCACGTAGCGGAGAAGGGCACGATAACTTTTTAAAAGGAATATTAGTTCATATGGATGTCATAGCTCCTTTATACTGGTGGAAGCAAGCACAACGCTATCATTGGTTTGATTTTGTATCTTCTCAGTCTACAATGCACTGTTTACTTAAGTTTGATGTTAAAACTCAATGCGTTGACGAAGTAGATCCTATAATCCTTGATAGAGCAAACTCATTAGTGCAAGAGTACCTATCTTTACCAGAAGACACAACAAATAAAGTTGAAAAATGGAGAACGCTTGTTGCTTCAATTCCTTGTGGATTTTGCCTAGGTGCCACAATGACAACTAACTATCAACAATTAAAAACTATGTATTTACAAAGAAGGTACCATAAGTTAAAAGAATGGAAAGAATTTTGTAATATGTGCGATGCATTACCAAGATTTAATGAATTAACCGGTATTGCAAAAAAATAATTTACTCTTTATTAATAATTTCTAAAACATCCTCACTAATAGCTGGCGCAGCTAGAGGATTTTTTATTTGAAATTTTTTAAGTGCAGCAATCAATGTAACAAATCCGATTGTTGAACCTGCACCTAGAGCACCTGCAGCAATCAAGTAGTGAAGGATTAATATAAATAATCTTTCGTCATGAAAAATAGCGATTCCAACTCCAATTGAAGCAACGCTTAAGCCAATAAGAAATTGAACAATATAAACGGTTTTTGCAACCTTTTTACTTAGAAAAGCTTGTATTGCTCTAACTATTAATGCTAGTGCAACAATAAAACAAAAAACATAGGAAAATGGTATTGCTAAAGGATATAACATGTCTGGCATTAGACAAATAGCAACCCCTACGGTGACCTCACATATTGCATAAAAAAGTGTTTCAACTGCGCCATTTTCTGGATTTTTAAGATAAATAATTAATGTTACAATACCAATTGCGATTAACAAACCAGCAGCGTTATATGATAATGCTGGGTGTATTGAAGGGTTTTGGATTCCAAGTGGTGCATACAATACAAACATTACCGCAGTAAAAAATAAGGCAGCACTTGCAAGAGTTCCTATAACTAATTGGAAGTAAGTGATTTTCATAATTTACCTATATAATATTATAATATATTAATTAATAATCAAAATATATCGTTTTTGGATTATTGACATCAACAACATTATCGAACAGTATTTCATTATCTTCTATTATCAACTTTTTGTTCAAAGTATCTATTAAAGTTATTTTTGCATTTAACTTATATATGTAGCCATCAAAATAGTACCAAATATCTAAATGATCAGTCCCATTGTATTGCGTAAGAACATCGTTGATCTCACGAGCCTTATCAGAAGAAATATGAGGTTTTTCGCTTTTAAATTTTTCATACATCATTTTGTTTAAAAATGCATCTTGCTCACTTAGTGATTTAAATGGCATATATTTTTTCATGCTTGTATCTTTCATCGCTTATGACCTCCAATTTGTTTATTTCTTTCTTTGATAGTTGAATGATCAAGAAGTGATGATGCACGTTGAAGAGAGTCTTTTCCAAATCTTTTTTGTACTTCATCGAGTGATTTATAATAGTTAGATTTAATAGTCTGCTCATCTTCGCTAATAAATAATGATAGTTGTTCTAGGTCATTTCTCATGAGTTTACCAAGCGAAATCGCCAACTTTCTTATTGGTAAGTCCTTAACATGCGAATTGTATATTTTCATAATTGCTTCATAAATTACATCATTATCATCGGTTGCCAAATCTAGACTCATAGAGTTTGCAAACCCTCCTTTAACTTGAGCAGAATAGCCAATCATTACACTTACAAGTTGAGTCTTTTGATTCAGCATTCTTAGTCTAAAACATACTGTATCAATCATTTCTCGTAATAAGAGTTTTGCTTCTTCATATGTATAATCTCTAAATAGTGTTTGTCCAACTCCAATTGAAGATTCAGTAGGTATATATTTCTCCCTAATGTTAGATTCATCTACTCCGTTGGCGTGGTCATGTAACTGTAAACCAACAACACCTAAATGTTTTTGCAGTATATGTCTATCATATAAAGCAAGATCTTCAACCTTATATATACCTAAATCGTTTAATCTTCTTTCATATCCAGTATTAACACCCCACATTTCTTTCATTGGTGAAAGTGGCCAAAACTTTTCTTTTAGATCGTCGATTGTCCATTGGCATACATAAGGAGGGGATTTTTTACCTTCTAAGTGAAGTGCTGTTTTAGCCATAAAAGGATTTGGTGCAATGCCAGCAGTTATAATAAGACCCAACTTATCTAACACAGATCTTTGAATCTTTTTTACAAACTCTATAGGAGAACACTTATTGAGCTTAAGATATGGACCTATATTTAAAAACGCTTCATCAATTGAATAAATATGTAAGTCATCTTTTCCTACAAAATCAAGTATTATTGACATAACTTGGGCGCTTTTTTCTACATATAATGCCATTCTAGGTACTGCATAAATTAGACCTTTAATGTAAGGTAATTCTTTTTTTCTACATCTACTTGGTACGCCAAGTTTTTTTAGATACGGAGTCACACTTAATACGATGGTGTTGTCTTCTCTAGAAGAATCGCATACTACAAGTGGTGTTGTAAATGGATCTAATTTCCTTTCAATGCACTCAACAAACGCAAAAAATGCCATCATATCAAGAACTGCAATAACTTTTTCCATAAGTATATTTTATTATAAAAATATAAATTAGCAATCTATCTTAACAGGTTGAAATTATTATTGTGTTAAAGAAGATTTGGAAAAAACTATGCCACCCTTTAAAATTTTCGTTTCTCTTCTCTTCATTTAAGTTTCGGTTCCATTAAACTTGTTTTTCTTGACTTTTTATAAAAAATATTTAATACTGAAATCAGCGAAAACAATCATGGATTTGTTCAAGATGATTTTGTGACTAAAAGCA
>CAYJLA010000016.1:0-27972 GCA_964371305.1 uncultured Staphylococcaceae bacterium
CAATTATCGTTGAAGTAATTTTAGTCATCACACTATTTATTACAAGTCTTATTGGTTCGCTTCTTGGAATCTTGTCTTTTAATTTTTTCGTTGCAGGCGCCTTATTTTTTAGTATATGGTTTTGGTTAGTTATGTTCTTTTTGATAATTTGCAGTATTTGTATGATTATCTATATTTGGAAATACATGTATATTAATACAAAATTACATGAGCAAATATGTATTTGTTTAGGTCGTACACCTAGTATAATTAAAGTTGCGTCCACATCGACAAAAAAACAGGTTTTTAAGGAAATGATAATTGATGAAAAAAATAAATCTGATGCTAAATCAGACAATTCAAGTGACAGCATAATTAATGGTAAAATAGATGAGGATTTGGAGTTTTTAGAAAAAATGAAAAAAACATATACAAAATAACAAGTCGCTTAAGTGTATTTATTAATTTGATTCAACGATAAGAAATGTATTTACAAGGGGTTAATTCCCCCTTTTTATATCTTTATTTCTAATTCTGCAATTATTTGTTGCTTGATAGCGGTTACATATATTATTATTAATATAGATTAAACAAATGCAATAAAGATCGTCATCATTACATGGGACGAATATTTAGAAAGGAGATTGTTATATGTTTAAAAACAATAAATTACTTGTTGTTGCGTCAGTTGCTTTAGTTTCTGTTATGGTAACTGCATGTGGAGCTGAACCAACAGGTAGTGATGATTCAAAGTATGAAGATGAAATTACACTTAAAGTTTGGTGTGCTCCTGAAGAAACTGAATTAATGAAGGGAACTTATCTTGATGGATATCAAGCAATGAACCCAACTACAAAAATTAATTTAGAAGTTACTGGTGTTGCTGAAGGCGAAGCCGCTTCATCTGCTAGCCAAAACAATCTTGAAGCTGCCGATGTTATCGCGTTCGTTGACGATAACATTAAACCATTATTAACATCTGGATTCTTAGCACCTATTACTGGAACATTGAAAGCAAATGTAATTGAAAATTCAATTCCATGGACAGTAGATGCAGCATCTATCGAAGAAGATGGTAATGATGTATTATATGGTATTCCTCAAACTAGTGATAATGGCTATTTCTTATATTATGATAAGTCTGTAATTAGTGATGAACAAGCAAAATCATTCGAAACAGTTGCTGCTACAGCAAAAGCTGCTGGTAAAAAATTCTTCTTCGATATTACTAATGGATACTATATCCCGGCTTTCTTCCAAGCCGCAGGTGGAGAAATTGCATATAACGCTTCTACAAACGTACAAGAAATCAATTATAATAATCCTGGTTTAGGTAATGTTGTATTTGATAAATTATATGATTTTTATGGATCAGATAATTATGGTGCAACTATGCAAAATGGTGACGATACAGTCGTTACATCCGGTTTTGCTGATGGTTCTATCGTAGCTGGTATTACTGGTTTATGGAATTCAAAAGCTATTAAAGCTTCATTAGGCGATGATTATGGTATAGTCAAATTACCAACATTTGATTTCGGAGGAGATATTGGTGTTAAAAACTTATATTCTCTTATGGGAGCGAAATTAGTTGGTATAAAAGCTTCTTCCAGAGTATTAAATCATGCAATCTTATTTGCAAATCATATTACTACTGAACAAGCTCAACTTCAAAGATTTGAAGAAAGAGGAACAAAACCTGCAAATGCTGAAGCTTCTAGTAGTGCTGCAGTACTCGCAAGTGCTGAATTAGCAGTTTTATCAAGTCAAGAAGAATATTCAACTTCTCAAGCTAGTGCTTGTGGACCTAACTTCTGGGATCCATTACAATCTGTTGGTGATTACATAGTTAATCAAACAAAAGATGGATTAACATCTCAAGAAATTATGGATCAAGCGGTCAGTTCAATTAAAGCTACTGACGTATAATAGTAATAAGGACAAGTTTTAAACTTGTCCTTTTTCTTTATTGTAAATCACAATCCTTAGAATAAAGAAAAAGGAAGAAGGAATAATTATGACAATAAAAATGAAAAATATAATTAGGTTAACGCTGTGGTTATTGATTATTGCATCTTTAGTCTTACTAATTGTATCGACAACGATGTCTGTGCAAATAGGTGAACAGATTTTTAAAGGTGAAGTAGTTGAAACTGCGGATTCCTATTTAGTTACAAATATTTTACTCGCAATCGGTTTAGCGGTCTTGATCGCTTCTACTATTGGAGTATTATTTTATGAAAAAATAAAAACTAAGTTGCATGGAGTTTTACTTGGAGTTATTGTTTGTTGTGGAAATCCGTTTGCCGGTATTATGATGATAATACAACAAACAAGTGAATATCCTGTTAATGCCCAATCAACCGAACAGATGTCTATTTTGGAAGATATATTAATTAATGCACAAGAATTATTAATGCGTGCATTAACTTGGATAGGGGTGTTCTTATTAGATATCGTTAAGTCACTTGGAATTGTAATAGTAAGCATATTTAAAGCCATAGGATATATTTGTAGAGGAATTTACAATTATATAAGACATTTTATTAGAAGAGTACAAGAGTTTGAATTAGACGGATATTTATCTCATATATTAATGGGGTACACTCATATAAAAAACAAACAGTATGCAAACGGTATATTTTATTTACTTGTTGAAATAGCGTTCCCAATCTTATTCTTTACTTTAGTGTTATATGATAATGGCAATGTTAGATATACATTATTTACTGCAATGACATTACTTACATCACTTGGAACGATCAAAACTTATGATAACGAGCCATGTGATCCATTTATACAATCTTGTGATGACTATGTATTAAGAGTATTTGGTGATGAATCTTTCTTGATTATGTTATATGGTATTGTGGGCATAATCTTATTAGTTGGATTTATATATCTTTGGAACAAAAATCTTCAATCTGCGTATAATATTAATAAAATGAACAAAAATCGTTCATATATTAAAGCTTATGAAAGTCAAATTTTTGCAATTGATAATTCTTTTGAAATAATTAATGATATTAGAACATCAGAAAATGATGGAATTTCATTTAATGAACTTGTTAATAAAAAATATGGATGGAATAGTTTATCTGCAAGTTATGTAAAACAATTAAAGTTAAGTAAAAGTACTAACTCTGTAGTGTTGTTCATGAACAAAATTTCGTCTTCAATTAGTGAGATGTTTGATAAATTATGTATTTGTGTCACTAATTTAATAACTAAACAGAAAAAAGTATATGTTAAACCATCTGCTTTAGAAATTGAAAAAAAGAGACTAGACAATTTAAGAAGTGATGCTGTAATGAATTTAACTTTGCAACACAGAAATTTCGATAGATTTAATTCTTACGATGAGGTTGTACATAATAAATCTAGAATTATATATCATATCGAAAATTTACAAGAAACAATGAGAGTAGCTAATTTTGAACAAATGTTACAACAAGAGGAAATTGTTGCTTTGGGTAGGAAATTATCTAAAATTGACACTAATATTTTTAGAAGTCAGCAAATTATTAAACACGCTAAAAACATCGATGATTTAAAAGAGTTGTTAGCGTATGATGAATGCTCAATTGTTGGTGCAAAAGCTAGAAAAAATCATTTCAGAGATATAATGATAGAAAAATTAGCATATGACAGTGGTTGCGCTAATTATATTATCGATTCTTTATTAGATAAAGATGGAAATATTGAATCAGAAAATAAATTGAAAATTATTATAGAGGCAAATACTAGAGAAATCAATAAGAGACTTCCAAAAGATTTACGAATTGTTTTTGCAACTAGATTGGTTGCTGCTTATGGTTATTCATTTGATTTTGCAAAAGAAGTTGCGAAAATTTTAATGGATAAAAGAAGTATTAAACCTAGAGAAGATCTTAACCCAACACTTGAAGCGACTAAAAATGAACTACAATTATTTATTGAAGCTCACCCTGATAAAGATGCTCCAAGAAGCGCATCATTTAAACAACAGGTAGCAGAGTTACTAAATGAAAAGTTCTCAATAACAGTGTTGTTATTGCCAACTATTGGAGTTGTTATATTTACTATTGTTCCTCTAATATTTATGATATTAGTTGCATTTACAAACTTCAATTCGGATCATCAACCTCCATTGAATTTATTCACTTGGGTTGGGTTTGATAACTTTATAGAATTATTTAGTGGTGGTATTGCTGAATCTTCAAAATTACCTAATACATTAATTTCATTAACTACTTGGACTATTATTTGGGCGATATTCGCTACATTCACTAACTATATTTTTGGTATGGTGCTTGCTCTTATCATTAATAGAAAAGGTATTAGATTGAAAAAACTATGGAGAACAGTATTTGTAATTACAATTGCAATTCCTCAATTTATTACTTTGCTCGTTATTTCTCGTTTATTAGCAGACACCGGTCCATTAGTATCTGCTCTAGCTGAATTGGTTGGTGATCCTGAATTAAAACTAAGGTTATTAAGTGATACATCATTTAATGGATTACTTCCTAGAATTATGGTTATCGTTGTTAATCTTTGGGTTGGTATGCCTTATACAATGCTTATGACTTCAGGTATATTGATGAATATTCCTGAAGACTTATATGAATCAGCTAGAATTGATGGCGCTAGTTCAAATACACAATTTTGGAAAATCACATTACCATACATGTTATTTGTAACTGGACCATATTTAATAACATCGTTTGTCGGTAACATTAATAACTTCGGCGTTATATTCTTCTTAACTGGTGGAGGGCCTGCTGATAATGCATTATATGAAGCAGGTAAGACGGATTTGCTTATTACATGGTTATATAAACTGACCGTTACGGCACCAGAAAAACAGTATGCACTAGCGTCAACTATTGGTATATTCGTATTTATAGTTTGCTCATTTATTTCAATTATTATGTACTCAAAGACAGGTGCAGTAACTAAAGAGGAGGATTTCCAATAATGATAAAATCAAATAAAAACATTCGTTTAGTTACGAATATAATCATATATGTTGTTTTAACTTTAGCTTCTATTATTTGGTTATTCCCGATATTTTGGTTAGTTATGCAGTCATTTGGTGGCGGCTTAAATGAATCAAGTAGTATTATACCAGATACATTATCTTTCAATAATTATATTGGTCTTTGGACAAATACATATTTAGACCCTTTGGATGGAGTTTGGAAAGAAAGCGTCTTTAATTTCCCGCAAACAATTCTAAATACACTTATAGTAGCTGTATTTACATCGTTGTTTTGTACGATTTTGACTTTATTGTCAGCATTTGCGTTTTCAAGACTAAGATTTAAGTCTAGACAACCAATGATGAAAACAATTCTTGTATTAGGCATGTTTCCTGGCTTTTTAGGTATGATTATTCTTTACTGGATGTTAAATTCAGTTGAACTTACTGGTACTTTAGCTGGATTGATTATTGTTTATTCAGCTGGTTCAGGTATGGGTTATTACATTTCTAAGGGTTTCTTCGATACAATATCAAAGTCGATTGACGAAGCTGCAATTGTCGATGGTTGTTCAAGATTCCAAGTGTTTACAAAAATTACCTTACCTCTTTCAAAACCAATCATTATTTATACAATTCTTACTTCATTTATGGGTCCTTGGGGCGACTACATATTCGCTTCATACTTATTTACAGGAACAGAGATGCATGAAAGAACTGTAGCTGTTGTTTTATACAGCATGCTTCATAGAGATTATGCCGCGAACTATTATGGACAATTCTTTGCAGGGGCAGTTTGTATAGGGATTCCAATTACCTTACTATTTATCTTCTTACAAAAATATTATGTAAGTGGTGTTACTGGCGGAGCCGTAAAGGGCTAATATGAATAAAATTTTAACTTTTTTATCATTGAGTATATTAGTTTTAGGGGTGACTTCTTGTAATCCTACAACCACTTCTTCTTCGCTAGATGACAATTGGTCATATAATATTGATGAAACAATTTCTAATGCAGGTTCAACCGCAAAATATGAAATATATGTTCGTAGTTTTTATGATAGCGACGGAAATGGTATAGGCGATTTTGGCGGTTTAGCTGAAAAAATGTCATACATTAAACAAATGGGCTTTGGTGGAGTATGGTTAATGCCAATAATGAAAGGTAGCAGCGAACACAAATATGATGTCGTCGATTATTACGATACAGATCCAGAGTATGGCAGTTTAAGTGACTTTGATGAAATGATTGAAGTGGCAAACGAAAACAATGTAGAAATATATATAGATTTAGTTGTTAATCATTCTTCTAAGGAAAATGAATGGTTCTTACAAAGTGCAAGAGATTATGCTACTTATAACACTTCGTCAACTAGTAAAAAAGATTGGTATAATTGGTCGCCAACTTCTCAAACAGGATATCATTACAATGATGTAGCTAATGCATATTATGAAGGAAGATTTTCTGATTGGATGCCTGATTTAAATTTGAATAATGCTCAAGTAAGAGATGAAATTGTAAAATTGTGCAAATTTTGGATTGATCGTGGTGTCAAAGGTTTTAGATTAGATGGGGTTGAATATTATTATTACGGTTCTCCTGGTTCTAATAGGGAATTTCTTACTTGGTTTCAATCAGAAATGTTAGAAATCGATTCAAGCATATACATAGTTGGTGAAGCATGGGATAGTAGTAGTACAAGCTTAGCTAGATATTATGAAGTTCCTAATACCACGTTTTTTGATTTTAATTATGCAGCAGGCATGGGCAATGGTTTTGTTTCATCAGTTAATTCTCAATTAGGAAACGCTATGAGCGAAAGATATTCTAATTATATTAATAATTACGTTAAATCATATGGAGAAGACAGATATACATCTCCTTTTGCCACAAATCATGATATGAACCGCTTATCTCATATGAGTAGTGAACTTCAAAATAAGGCTATTGCAAGTTTTTACTTACTTCTTCCAGGAACACCTTATGTTTATTATGGAGAAGAAATAAGAATGATTGGTTATAGAAAAGTTGGATCTAATACTGACGCTGATAGAAGGCTGCCTTTTATTTGGAGCGAACATAATAAGTTAGGTCAAACAACTATGTTATCAGCGGCTTCTACGTCCGAAGAAGATCAAGTTAAACTCGGTGCTCTTGATAATTTGTTAATAGCTGATAGTGTTACAAATCATTATAGAAAAGTTATTTCTTTGAGAAATAAATATCCATTTATATTCGACTGCGAAATGAAAAATATGACATTTAAATTAGGTCAAGGTCAAACAGCTACTAGCATTGCAGGTTTTTCTTATAAAAGCGATGAAGGTAACATAATCGTCTTACATAATACAAGTGATATTGTGCAAGAAGTGACTTTAAATGGCGCAGCCAATTCGATATTGGAACAAATTGCTACAAGTAAAATAAACGCTTCTATTGATGAAGATGTATTAACTATTCATCCATATAGTAGTGTTATACTAAATAACTTAAAATAATAAACAAAGGAGAAAACAATGAAAACGTTTATTAAACCATTAGTTGCAATATTTGCAACATTTGTACTAGGTGTATCTTTTATGGTTGGTGTAGAATCAACCGATAATGATGCAATTGAGGATAAATTAATTGAAAATAATCTTCTTGAAACAAATAAGCAATTAGCAGAGCCGGTGATTGACGAACCAAGCTTTGTATTTCATTACAGAAGAGATGATGCTAAATACTCAACATGGGGTATTCATTTATGGAATGATGTAACAGGCGAGGGTACCGAATGGACTGTACCTGAGATGTTTAATAATAATGATGTTGACTCATATGGAGCTTGGATTGTCTTACCGATTTCCACATTTGGTGCGGATGAACTCGGATATATTAATTATATTATTCATCAAGGTGATACAAAAGATCCTGGCGGTGACTGGAAGTTTACTTTTGCTGATTTTACGGCTGATAGCAATGGCGCTCATCATATTTATTTGTATCAAGGGATTTCTCAACAATTTGCTACTGCACAAGATGCATTAGCGCCTAAAATTGTGAGTGCAAGTTTTAAAGATGAAAGCACAATCGCTGTTTCTACAACGAAAAAAGGAAATTCGTACGAGATCTTAGAAAACGAAACAACAATTGTCGCAAGCGGAACCCCAAATGGTGCAACTTTTGAAATTGATACTTTTTCAGATGATTTTGCTCCAAGTGTTTCTAATGCATATACACTAAAGTTTAAAGTTGATGACCCAAATAATGGTAACGCTGAAGTTACAATTAGAAAAAACGTTGATATATTTAACTTATTTTCTACACAGGCATTTGAAGATGAATTTACATATGATGGCGAATTAGGTGCTATATACTCAAATGCAAAGACTGATTTTGCAGTTTGGTCACCAACGGCCCAATCTATAAAATTAAGAATATATAATTCAGGAACTCCAACAGCTATTTCATCAACTTTAGGTGATGATACTATTCATTCTGAAGTTGATATGACAAAAGGAACAAAAGGAGAATGGACTGCATCTGTTAGTGGTGATTTAGAAGGTAAGTACTATGTTTATGTTATTACCAATGCTCTATTTACAGGAAAAGAGGTCGTTGATCCTTATGCTAAATCAGCTGGTATTAATGGCAAAAGGGGCATGATTGTTGATTTTTCTAAAACTAATCCTGAAGGATGGGAAGATGTAACTGTACCAACTTTTAGTGAGACTGAAACTGTAATTTATGAAACACATGTTTCTGATATTACAAGTGATCCATCATGGACGGGGGACGAAAATAATAGAAAGAAATTCCTTGGTTTGATTGAAGAAGGAACAAGCTATACAAGTGGGGAAAAAACAGTTACTACTGGATTTGACCATATTAAAGAATTAGGTGTAAATGCAATTCATTTGTTACCAATGTTTGACCACGATAATGACGAAGTTACAACTTCATTTAACTGGGGTTATAACCCTCTTAACTATAATGTTATTGAAGGATCTTATTCTTCAAATGCATATGATGGTTATCAAAGAATTAAAGAATTTAAACAAGTTACAAAACATATGAACGAAAATGGCATCAAAGTCATTATGGACGTTGTTTATAACCACGTTTCAAGTTTAGATGCATCAAATTTCAATATTTTAGTACCTGGATATTATTATAGATATGATTCAAATGGCAATGTCGGAAATGGTTCTGGATGTGGCAATGAAACAGCTTCAGAAAGAGCAATGTTTTCAAAATTCATCCAAGATTCTACTAACTTCTGGTTAGAAGAATATAAACTTGGTGGATTTAGATTTGATTTAATGGGTTTACATGATACAAGTACGATGCAAAAAGTTCACGACAACTTAAAAGAGATAGAACCAAATTCAATTGTTTATGGTGAACCGTGGACTGCTGGAACTACTCCTGCAACTGATGCTGGTGTAGAATTAGCTGTTCAAAGCAATATATCCAAGATGACTGGTGTTGCCGCGTTTAATGACCAATTAAGAAATTCTGCTAAAGGCGGATATGGTGTTGATAGAGGTTGGGTAACTGGTGCATCCGGAGTAGGTGAAGAAATGACTAGACAACTCGTTAATAACTTAAAAGGTAACGTTAATAATGGTGCATTAAATGTATATAGTAATCCATCTCAAATAGTTTCTTACGTAACAAGTCATGATAACTATACACTTCACGACCAATTTAAAACATTTGCAGAAGATCATGAAGAATCTTATGAAATGATGAATACTCAAGCTCAAGCATTTGCACTTACCGCACAAGGAATTGGATTTGTGCATGCTGGTGAAGAATTGATGAGAAGTAAAGTTAATTCCGACGGAACTCTTAACGAAAATTCTTATGAAGCGGGATACGAGGTAAATAAAATCGATTATTCAAGAAAAATTACTTATGCGAAATTATTCGATGAATACAAAACAATGATCGATTTAAAAACTAAATTTGATGGGTTACAATATTCAACAATAGAAGAAGTAAATGAGCATATGAGTGTAACGTTTGGTGATACCAATGAGTTTGATAAGAACACTTGGATTAAATCTGAAATTAAAACAGATGAAACAGACTTATTGATTTTATACACAGGTTTACAAAAAGGAGCTCAGTTCACTGACTTAGATGGATATACAGTTTTAATGGATTCATCAGAAACATTTGAAGATGGAGTAAAGACAACAGATTCATTTATATTACCTACTAGCTCAGTTTTAATCGCTTATAAAAACGCTAATCCAATTGGCGGCGATGAACCTGCAAACGATAACATGGCCTTGATAATTGGGTTATCAATTGGTGCTGGAGTCGTCCTTGTTGGAGGTATTGCAACAGGCGCTATTATCTTTTCTAAGAAAAAGAAATTAACAGCTTAACATTTGGAAATAGCACTTTTTAGGTATACTTTACAAAAAAAGTGCTATTTTCTATGAAATATTAAATTAATTTGCTAAAATAAAATATAAAAGTAAATCGTAAATAGTTTTATAAATAACGAAAGGAAAAAAAGTATGAAATTTAAATTATTATCATTCGCTGTATTTAGCGCAGTAATTGTAAGCGCTTTAGCAGGATGTGCTGGTGATATTTCTTCAACAACGCCGTCAGATTCGGGAACAAATAGTGAACAGCAAAGTGCTGAGCACGTTGTTAACTTTTTATTGAATTACACTAATGGTGGTACATATACTACTAAAAATGTAAAAGATGGAGAAGCAGTTTCAAAACCATACCCAGATCCAACTCACGCCGATCAAGAAAGTACATTTGCTGGATGGGCTGTAGATTCAGTGGGATCAACTATGTATGATTTCACTAAGCCGGTAACAGCTGACTTATCACTTTATGCAAAATGGACTAGTAGTGATGCACCAATTGAAGGTGTCGAAGTTAAAAACTTAACTATTAATTATAATGGTGATTCAGGTAACGAATGGCAAAGCAGAGAATTATATATATGGGGCGGCGACCAAGATGCTGCTGTTAAAAGATTTGAAAATGGTGGCTCTTTTGGTACTGCTACTTTTTCGCTAGCGAACTTTGAAGGATTAGATCCAGCAAATAGTTCTAATGTAACACGTAGTTTTCCAGCCACAAATATTTGGATCATTATTAGAAGTCAAGGTGGATGGTCATGGCAAACTCCTGACATTCGTATAATCTTTAATGATTATGCAAGTAGCGTAGATGCTGATGGTAATCTTGAGTTATGGTTAACTGACGCTCCAGGTAAAAAAGTTGATTTTTTTACCAATGAAAAAGATGCTAGTGGCGATAAAATTATTTCTGCTGAGTTTTTAAGTTGGGATGAAGTAACTGTCACTACTAGCGCAACACCTACATCATATTCAGTTTATGAAG
This sequence comes from uncultured Staphylococcaceae bacterium, assembly GCA_964371305.1. Classification (GTDB taxonomy): domain Bacteria; phylum Bacillota_I; class Bacilli_A; order RFN20; family CAG-826; genus CAYJLA01. The sequence continues at coordinate 11,310 of CAYJLA010000016.1, forward strand.
GCGATACTGTTGTTGCTGAAGGAGTTGGAAGTTCTTCAAAATTCACCGTTGCTTTAGATGGTGATATCGAATTAAATAAATCTTACACTGTAAAAGCTTTCTTTGCTGACGATCCAAGTAAGGAAAAATCTAGAAAAGCTGGAGTTGCAAAGTTATACGATTCAAATAAGTTTTTAACTGAATATACTGAATCATACGATGATGCTAATAAAAGAAAATTAGGTGTTACAGTTACAGACGACAAACTTACTTTTAGAGTTTGGTCTCCTACATCAAGTAGTGTTGAACTTAATGTTTATTATACTGGTAATGCAAATCAATCAACTCGTTTTGCTGTTGATGGAACTATGACATATACTACTAAAGGAATATGGGAAATAACTATAGATCGTGAATACCAAGTTCCAGGTGGTGGAAAATATGATCTTGTAGGACGATATTATACATATACTGTTGATAATGCTGCAGGTATTAACGAAGTTTGTGATCCTTATGCAGTTGCAACTGGATTAAATGGCGATCGTGGAATGATTGTTGATATGGATGCAGATTCAATCGTTATTGGTGGGGAATCTTTACCGCTAACTCCAACAGGCTGGGATAGCGTTGCTTATGATTCAATCGAAAATGCCACTGATTTAGTAGTTTATGAAACTCATGTAAGAAACTTAACTGATGATGATACATGGGGTGGAAAAAGTGAAAATCGTGGTAAATTTCTTGGTTTTGTGGAAGAAGGAACCACATACACTGAAGGATCAACTACTGTTACTACAGGATATGATCACTTAAATGAATTAAATGTAAATGCAGTTCAATTAATTCCAATTTATGATCAAGCAAACGATGAAATTAAAAATGACTATAACTGGGGTTACAACCCACTTAATTATAACGCTCCTGAAGGTGCATATAGTTCAAACCCAAATGATGGAAGTCGTGGTGTTTATGAATTAAGAGAAATGGTAAAAGGACTTTCAGAAACTGAAAATAATACAAGACTTATAATGGACGTTGTATACAATCATACTTCAAGTGCTAATTCCAATTTCAATGCACTTGTTCCAGATTACTATTATCGTTTATATGATGATGGTGGATTAGTTAATGGATCATACTGTGGTAATGATACATATACACAAAGACCAATGTTTAGAAGATTTATTGTTGAATCAGTAATTCACTGGGCAGAAGAATATAATATCAAAGGTTATAGATTCGACTTAATGGGTTTAATTGATGTTGATACAATGAAACTTGTTGGTGAAGAATTATATAAAGTAGATCCACAAATCGTCTTATATGGTGAACCATGGCAAGGCGGTGGTAGCGGTGACTACTATGGAGATTGGAATTCATACGTTTCAAAAGGTTACGCTGTAAGTGACAATGTTTACTCACAATTGTATGCCGAAGAAGGTAGGATCGGAGTTGGTGCGTTTAATGACCAAATTCGTGAAGGTTTAAGAGGTGCAAATACTCGTGGTGGTGACAACGAAACTACTAAGAACTTACCGGGTTGGGGATTTATTTCTCAGGGTGGTGCTGATATTGATGCTAATACTCAAACAAAAGAAAGAGTAGAAGCTGGAATGAAAGGTGCTAATTTAAATAAAGGCGATAATGGTGCTCAAACTGTAAACTATGTATCTGCTCACGATAACTATACATTATATGACACATTGAATTCAGCATTAGCTGATACAGATCAAATTGTTAATTTAAACACTATGCCAAATCAACAAATGGTTGCTGATGCTTCTGTTGCTGCTAATGGTTTAGTCTTGATGTCTCAAGGTATTCCGTTTATTAATGGCGGTGAAGAAATTATGAGAAGTAAAGTCGAAACTATGGATGAAAATGGAAATTATGTTGGAGATCCAGCAGGTATGGCAAAGATGTATAATCAAATGATTTCTCATAACTCATACAAATCAAGCGCCGAAACTAACTCTCTTGATTATGATCGTAAAATAACATTCAAATCACAAGCAGAAGATTATGCTGAATTAGTCGACTTAAGACTTAATTCAAGTTTATCTACGTTCATGGGCGTTACTGGTGGTTATCCAAATCGCAACGAAATGTCATTCTGGGGTGATGATACTGGTACAGAACTCGGATTTATGGTAAGTAACAACTACGCTGATCAGTTTGCTGTATTATATACAGGACGTGATTCAAATAAAATGGGCATCGGAAACAATACATCTGTTGTCTGGTCAAATAGAAATGTAAGCGTCACTAATCATGATGGCTGGAATGAATTTGATATGCCAGCACACACAATAATTATTCTTAAATTTAGTTAGAAATAATTAAGGTAATATTATAATGAAAAAAGCACCATAACGGTGCTTTTTGTTTGTTTTATTAATGTGATTTATAATTTTATATTTTAACGATAATATTAATTCATTTTTAACCTTTAAAATTATTGCAATCGTAATTGAAAACGCTTACAATATTATTAGTAGTAAGAGATAAGGAGGAAAAAAATGAGAAAATTATTATTTCTATTACCGTTATTGGCTTTAGCTGTTTCCGGTTGTACAAATGCTCCTGTAGAACATACAGTAACATTTGACTACATGCACGATGGCCAAGCTGATTTAGTTGTTAAAGTAGAAGATGGCGAAACTGTTGCTGAGCCAGAAACACCAGAAAGAGAAGGTTACTATTTTTCTAGATGGTACAAAGATGATCAAAGAATCAATCCTTTTAAATTCGATGAGCCAATTAAAAGTGATATGACTGCATATGCTGACTGGGGCAAAATTCCTGAGCTTCAAGACTGGGCATTAGTCGGTACAATGAATGGTTGGGATTTAACTAATGATGATTACAAATTTGAACGTAGTGAAGAAGATCCTTTACTTTATGTAGTTGAAGATGTCGATTTATATGGTGTTGCAACTACATTCCAAGTTGTTGAAAACAATGCTTGGACTGGTCAAAAAGGATTTAGTCAAGTTGATATTGCAAACTCAACAGAAGGCGTCGTTGATGGTTTTGGTGGATTTGAACCAAACTTAAATATTCGTATTTTAGAAGATGGTAACTATGACATTCAACTTAGACCACTTGAAACTAGTAAAAGTATTACTATTATTCGTAATGGTGAACCAAATGTGGCGAAAACATATTATAATGCTGTAGGTTCATGGAGTGTTACAGATGAACAAACTGTACCTGATACAAAAACTATCGAACTTCCTGCAGGTGGTGGTTCAACATTAATCGTTGAAACTGAAACTGATGGAGTATTTAAAACTGAAGCTGACCCAGGTATTACTTTCCAAGCTGATATGACATTTACAGTTCAAAAAGGCTTTGATGCTGAATCTGATGAAGTTTATACATATGCTGATATCGATGATACAACTGGATTAGAAGAAATACTTGAAGAAGGCGAAAATGGTGTGATTTCTGTATTAACAAAAGCTGTATTGGCTATTACAGTTACTCCAGCAAATGACAAAGCTTTAAGTATTGAACTTATTGAAAAGATTTATGTTGATGTAACAATTAATTTAACTACTGATATTTCTGTAGTTGAAAATGCTGATTCACTTGTAGTTAAAGGTGGATTTGACGGATGGACAAACCATGAAATGACAGCAACTGAAGGCGTATACACTTATACATATTCAGTTGAACAAGGTACTGGAATGTATCAATTCGGATTTGCTGTACTTGCAGCTGATGAAACTCAAATCACATGGATTCAATCAAAAGCTTTAAATGGTAACTTCGAAGTGTTTGTTGATGAAACTGCTGTTACTTTAGATATAACATCTGATTTAACAACTGTAGTAGCAGATACAAATAATGTTGGTACATTGGATACTATGGCTTATGTAGATATTAAAATTAACTTTAATGAGCTTGTTGATGGTACATATCCTGCAGTTCACGGCGCTATGAATGGATGGAATAAGTTCCGTCATGCTATGAGCGCTGTTGAAGCAGACTCACTTACATACACAACTAGATATCTTGTTTCTATGGGTGAAGATAATGCAGCAGTTGATTTCCAATTTGGTGTATTATTAATAGAAGATGGCAAAGATAGAAGTGATGCTCAATATCGTAATTCATGGATGGGTGATGGCACAAACAACCTCTCTATCTCTGTTAGTACTGTGGATACATTAAATGTATTTGAATTCGATGGTACATGGACTGTACCTGCAGAAGGCGACATTACTGGTGTAGCTACTCCTGTAGTTGCATAAGCATTAATAACTATTAAAACTGACCTTCGGGTCAGTTTTTTTTGTTAATTAGCAACTCTTGTTGTATAATTAAAATATGCCTGAATTAAAACAAACTAATAAAAATAACAAAAAAGAAAAAAACACAAATGAAGTCGACCAAGTTGCATCAAATTCAGTAACTGATGATTTAATTAAAGACGAAGCAGAAATTGTCGATAAAAAAAGAGATACAGAACCAACCATATCTCGTAAATTCAAAATATTTCTAGTGATAATTTATATATTAGGATTTTTCGCCGCTCTTGGAATAATCTACTGGATTTCCATCCTTCAAGGTAACCCTATCTTTTTCAATATCGCTTGATTCAAGAGCTATTTTTTTCGCTTCTAAAAATTCAATGATATTTTTTTCACTAATACAAGTAATTCCGTTTCTTCTTAATAAAGAAGTGGTGAATCCTTCCCCTTTTATTTTTTTATTTGTGAATGAACCATCATAAATTACACTTGTTGCACAAGAAGGAGATTCATCTTTTAGAACCGCATACTTAATTTTAAGGTATTTACATATACTTAATGCACGTTCTGCTCCATTTCTAAATTGAAAGGTAACTTTATGTCCTTTTTCATTGAAAACGTCAAAGTCTCCTCTTTTTTCAGATCTTAATCTAGGTGTTTTCAAACCACCTTCAACTTCCGGGCAAAACGGAACCAAATCATATTTTTCCTTTAGTAACTCAACATCTGGATTGTAACATCCTTTTCCATCATATCTTGTCTTGTCTCCTATTAGACACGCACTTATTAACATTTTTTCCATATAAGTATTGTATTTTTTTTATTTAATAAAAACAACTAACAAATGACTATGTTATAATTTTCTTATGAATAGATTACTAAATACTTACATAAATGAAAAAAAATATGATGTTATTGTTAATGTAAAAAAGGTTAAGAACATCATATTTCGTTTCGATGGCGAAAAATTTGTTGTTTCTGCACCAAAAAACGTAAAAGATGAAGTGATATTCAAACATTTAAATTCTATTGGGACTAAATTAATTAAGAAAAGTGTTACTCATAATTCACCTTTTACTGAATCTACTGTGTATGTACTAGGTAAGAAACAGCAATATATAATTGCTGATGTAAATGAAATTGATGAAAATTATTTAAGGTTGAAATCTAAAGACGATTTTTATCGTTTAATAAAACCATATGCTCTAGAACTTTTTAAGAAAAGAATAGAGCAGTATGAAAATTTAATGAAAATCAAAAACAGATATAATGTTAAAATTAGAAACATGAAGTCTAGATATGGTTCAAATTCCAGAAAAACTAGAAGCATTTGTTTAGATGTTAAGCTAATACATTATAATCTAGATATAATTGATAGTGTTATTGTGCATGAATTATGCCATGATAATTGCTTTAATCATCAAAATCAATTTTACGAAAAAGTATATAGATTTTACCCTAATTATGATAACTGTCATAAAAAACTAAGGACAAAGCAATATGAGTAAACTTGTAATAACTTCTACTAGTAATGCAAAAGTAAAACAAATTGTAAAAGATTATTCTAACGTTAATTCTTTGAGTAATTCATCTTTTTATACATCGGAACAAACAATTATCAAACACGCAATAGAAAATGATATTTTAATAAGTGACATAAACACAAACGAATTTGTAAATTCAGATATATGCATAAATGAAAAAATAATGTTTAAAATTACAAATGATAAAAACGTAAAACATATTGCGCTTGTTAATTACAAACGACAACAACTAAAGGAAAACACGTTTGTTTACCTTGATGGTGTTTCAGATCCTAAAAATATGGGACTAATAATGAAATTATGTGTTAAACATGAAATTTGCAATTTGGCATTATCAAAAAACTGCGTTAATCCTTTTTCTCACAAAATATTATCTATAATTAAAGATGATGTTTTTAAGTTGAATATAAGTGTCTTGGGTGATAAGGGAATAATGGCATTAAAGAATGAAGGTTATAAAGTTTTTGTGACCGCACTAGAAAATTCAATAGACTTAAATGATATTAAGTTTGAAAAAAAATCAATTATTGTATTTGGCTCAGAAGCAAACGGGACTAGTGATGCAATTCGGGAGATTGCTGATTTTAAAATAAAAATAAAAATTGAAAATATCGAGTCTTTAAATGTTAGTGTTGCGAGTGCAATTATTATGGATAAGTTTAAAAAGGAGAAAGTATGAAACGCGGTTTAGTTTTTTGTGGTGGTGGTTCGCTAGGTGCTTATGAAGCTGGTGTATATAAGTACTTAAAAGAAATAGATTATCAATATGATATTGTTACAGGAACTTCAATAGGATCATTGAATGGAGCATTAGCTGCTTTAAAAGATTATGAGACTATGAAAACCTTATGGACAGAGGTTGAAGTTAATAAAGTCATGAAAGATGGTGTGAATTTTGATAGCACTATTTTCGACGAAGTTTCTCTTAAAAGAGATTCAAAATTTCGTAAATTTGTAAGAACTTATGCAAACTTAGGGGGAGCCGATATCTCGCCATTAAAAAAATTAGTTACTAAATATTTGGACGTCGAGAAACTGCAAAAATCAGAAATTCAATTTGCATGCGTTGTCACTTCTTTTCCTCTTTTTAAAGAAGAAGATATTATTGTAAGTGAAATCGATAAGGAATATGTGATTGATTATTTATTAGCATCATGCTCTTGTTATCCTATTTTTCCTATTTATACAATAAATGGCAAACAATACATAGACGGTGGATACAGAAATAATATGCCGATTGATCTAGCATTAAAAATGGGTGCTGATGAAATATTAGCCGTTCAATTAAATTTCGTAGGTAAACCTCAACATTATCATTTGGTTGATTTACCTTTTGTTAGAGTTATTATGCCGACATGGCCGTTAGGTTCGATGATGTCTTTTACAAATACAAATTTAAATTTTTCATTTGAACTTGGTTATCTAGATGCATTGAAGTTTTTCGAAGTTAAAGATGGAATCAAGTACGCATTTGAAAAGGAAAAATTATCTAAGGAAAAAGAGAATGATTTTTGTAAAGAGCTTACTTTGAATTATTTATATGTGCCAAATAAAATTAAAGAGTTGTTGTATGTTGAAATCGATAGAAAATATTTGAGTCGTGACTATTATATAAGGGCGCTTGAAATATTGGCAGAAAAACTACAATTTTCACCGACCATTATTTATACTTTTGATGATTTGTTTAATAAGATTGATGAAAAAATTGTTGCTATAAGTAGAATAGAACACGTGAGTGAATTTATCATAAATGAAGGTGACAATGTAATTAACAGTAACAAACTTGAATATTTGTTACCATATTTAAGAAGTGTTGTTATTAGTAATGATGTTGAAAAAACTAATAAAACAAAAGAACTACTTAAAGACAACATTTTATACTTTGTTATATTCTTATTATTGGATTATAATAAAAAAGCAATACTTAAAAAGGTAAAATTATGATTAACAGCATTTATGTCGGCAATATATCGAAGAAGTTTAAACTTTCTCGCAAACAACAAATAATAAATAAAACAAAAGATACATATAAAATTGCAGTAAACAATCTTACGCTTACAGCATATAGTGGTGAGATATATGGATTGCTTGGATCTAATGGCGCTGGTAAAACAACCACCTTACGTATGATTGCAACGCTTTTGAAGCCTGAGCACGACGGAGGTTTTATAAAATTTGATGATAAAGAATTAAGTAAAAATCTTAATTTTGTAAGAGAAAATATAGCTTTTTTAACGAGCGAACTCAAACTAGAAGGGTTTTTTACTCCTAATTATTTATTTGATTTTTATGCTAATTTAAGAAATATAGATGTCGACAGAAGAGAAAAAAGAAAAAAATATTTATTTGATAAGTTCGGAATCAATAACTTTGCAGAAGTAAAAATTGATCAGTTGTCTACTGGAATGAAACAAAAAGCGTCTTTGGCAATCTCTTTATTGCATGATCCTGATGTTATTATATTTGATGAACCTACAAATGGGTTAGATGTTCTAACTGCAAAAATAGTAACTGATTACTTACTAGAGTTGAAAAACGAGGGCAAACTAATTATTGTCTCTTCACATATTTTTTCCCTTATAGAAAAAATTAGTGATAGAGTAGGAATAATTATTAATGGTCAGATGTCCTTGGAGGGCAAATTAAGAGATATCACATGTAATAATATTTTAGAAGATGTTTTCTTTGAGTTATATTCAAAAAATGCAGGAGGACAATAGTATGAGAAACATATGGACTATTGTTAAGAAAGAATTTGCGCGTGTATTCAAAGATTTAAAACTTGTAATAACAATGTTTATTTTGCCTGGCTTAGCTATTTTTTTGCTGTATACAGTTATAGGAAATGTAGCTTCTTCCTCTGCACCTAGCAGTGAAGAAACTTATGTGCTTGCAAGAGTTAATATGCCAAGTGAATTTGAAAACATATTAAGTTTGCCTGAGTTAGATTTTAAGACAAAATATATTGACATAAGTGTTGATGAAATTGACGAATATAAAATTAAAATGGAAGATGAAGAAGTGCATTACATAATCTCTTTTGAAGAAGATTTTACTGCTAAAGTACTGGCGTTAGAGGAACCTGTCCTTACTACATATTATAACGCAAATGTTTCTTCATCAGCGTATGTTGCTGAAATTATGAACATGGCAATAGAAAGTTACAATGTGGCATTGAGACAAATTGTTCATGGAGCAACTCCTACATTTACTACTGATAATCACATAATTTTCGATGAAGAAACAACAACGGCAGATATTCTTGCGACTATGCTCCCAATTTTTATAATTTCACTGTTATTCCAAGCAGCACTTACAATAGGGCCTGAATCAATAAGTGGCGAAAAAGAAAGAGGGACTATCTCCGCATTGCTTATAACCCCTATTAAAAGAAGTGAAATTGCTATAGGCAAAATAATTTCGCTTACATGCATTGGTGTTATTTCAGCCGTATCATCTATGATTGGAGTTATTGCATCTATGCCCACATTACTTCAAGGTTTAAACATTAGTATTTATGGAGTGAGTGAATATTTTGCTATTTTCGGCATTATAATAACTACTATGATTTTGGTTATATCAATAATTTCTATTATAAGTGCGTACGCAAAAACGATTAAAGAAGCCACAATGCTTTCAACTCCGTTTTTCCTTGTTTCGATTTTTGTATCTATTATTCCCGCAGAAAATTACATGTATTTAATCCCTATTTATAATTCTGTTCAATCATTGAATCAAATATTTTCTTTAGAAGTTAACTGGATTCATTTTGTGATTACTATTGTTTTTAATTTACTTTATTCAGTAGTTTTTGGATATATCCTTGTTTGGATGTTTTCAAGTGAAGAAATAAGTTTAACTTAGTTCTATAAAAAATATAAATATTTATTTATATAAAGTTTACATACTATTTTTAGTAGAGTATAATATTTTTGGTATTAATACATAGGAGGACAAATATGTCGAGTATTATGAAAGTATATGCACGTGAAGTAATTGATTCACGTGGAAATCCAACTATTGAAGTTGAGGTAACAACAGTATCAGGCGCAATGGGTCGCGCAATCGTTCCATCAGGTGCTTCTACTGGAGAAAGAGAAGCTTTAGAGCTTAGAGATGGTGATAAATCACGTTTTTCAGGAAAAGGTGTTCTTAAAGCTGTAGAAAACGTTAACAATATTATCGCAGAAGAAATTTTAGGAATGGACGTTCTTGATCAAAACGCTATTGATAATGCGATGTTAAAATTAGATGGAACTGATTTTAAATCTAAATTAGGTGCAAATTCAATTTTAGGTGTATCTATGGCAGTAGCAAAAGCTGCAGCAGATTTTTATGGTATGCCATTATACAAATATTTCGGAGGATTTAATGGTAAAGTATTACCAGTACCAATGATGAACGTAATTAATGGTGGTAGTCATGCTGATTCAACGGTAGATTTCCAAGAATTTATGATTATGCCAGTTGGTGCTAAAAATATTAAAGAGGCATTACGTATGGGTGCAGAAACTTTCCATGTATTACGTAAAGTTTTAAAAGATAAAGGTTACAATACTAACGTTGGCGATGAAGGTGGTTTTGCACCAAGTTGTAATGAAGGTAATGAAGAACCATTAAAGTTAATTGTTGAAGCTATTAAAGCTGCTGGATATGTACCTGGAAAAGATATTAGCATCGCTATGGACGTAGCTGCAAGTGAATTCCATAACAAAAAAACTGGTATGTACGAACTTAAAAAATCAGGCCAAGGAACTAGAACAACTGAGGATTTAATTGACATGTATGCTGAATGGATTGAAAAATATCCGATCGTTTCTATTGAAGACGGTCTTGGCGAAAGTGACTGGGATGGTTGGAAAAAACTTACTGACCGTTTAGGATCAAAAATCCAAATCGTTGGCGATGATTTATTCGTTACAAATCCAAGAATTCTCAAAGAAGGAATTGAAAAAGGTATTGCTAACTCAATTTTAATTAAAGTAAATCAAATTGGTTCACTTACTGAAACATTTGATGCTATGGAAATGGCTAAAAAAGCTGGATACACATGTGTTGTATCACATAGATCTGGCGAAACTGAAGATACAACAATCGCTGATATCGCTGTTGGATTCAATGCTGGACAAATTAAAACAGGTTCTATGTCACGTACTGACCGTATTGCTAAATACAATCAATTACTACGTATAGAAGATCAACTTGGTGATATTGCTGAATACCAAGGTTCAGATTGCTTCTACAATATAAAGAAATAATTAATGTTTAAACAAAAATAGCTAGGTGAGTCTAGCTATTTTTTTATTTTATAAAAGTTTATCGATAACGCTCAAGAATAAAAAGTATGTGTTTTATGCATTATATTATGTATAATATATATACGTGTGTGTTGAAACTGATCAATGTACACACATTACATTAATGACTAAATAGTCTATTAAGTAAGTAAGGAGTCTATCAACAATGAACAATTTGAATAAATATAATATAAATAAAAAAAGAAAAAATGGATTTACGATAGTTGAAGTGGTTACCGTTTTAGGTATTTTATCTATTCTATGTGTTGTTTTAATACCTAGTTTCCTTGGGATAATTGATGATACAAATGCACAAGTTATCGAGGAACAAACTAATGTAGTAAATGATGTTTTGGAATACGAAGATGTCGCAAGAGAAGATGTTAATGATGTTAATGATGTTTTTGAAATTTTAGAAGAATATGGACTTTTTGATTCTATTGATCAAAATGCTGATCATTTGTATGTTTGGGATGCTAAGACAAATCAAATTATTCACGTAAATGAAGAAGGCAAAGTTATATTTTATTCGGAAGAATACTCTACAAATACGTTTGATTGGCATGTATTTATATTTAATGAAGGTAATTTTAATCTTGCAACAAATATGTTCACTAAAGGAACTAATTATTATATTTATAACAATTTAGTTTATTCTAGCGAAATCATCTTAAATAATTATGTCTATATTTATGGAAAAGAAGGAGTGTCATTAACTGGTAATTTAACTTTAAATAGTGAATATATTAACGAATCATTCAATCCATTAAAAAAGAATTTGGACATTGATATTATTGGCGATTTACAAATTAACTATCCTAATGCTGTTTTTGAAATGGATAATGAAGTTAATAATTTACATATTGAAGCAGTCGGGCAATTGATTATTCCATCAGTTAGAAGTAAAATTCAGCAATACAGCGGATTAAAATTGAACAATTCTATTATTCACGGCACTTTAACTTTTGAATCAGGATATTTACTATTAAGTGATGAAGGTGCTCGAATAAACACTCTTGAAATAACACCAAAAGAAAACGATAATCTAACACTTGATGTTTATGCTCCATACACTAACTTACTTGTTAACGCTAATAAATCTAACTCTGTCGAAATTAACATTTATGAACCAATACAAAACGCTACTTTTAATATTAGTGATGCTTTGGATGTTCAAATTAATGTTAGGGCTCAAATAGGAAACTTTAGTTGCAATTTTGGAAATTCAAAAAAGGTAACAGTAAGTAATTTTGCAAGTGTTGGAAATTACGTTGATCAAAGTTCCACCCCTGTAGTTTATAATTTAACAAATAATAGTGGTGGTAATATTTCTAATATTAAAATGAATCACGATAGCGACAACGCAACAACAATAACTAATTACGGAACATTAGGAGATATTGATTCAAAATCAATTCTCCAATTATATAATTATAATAGCGTAATTGGGTATGTTAATGGGTGGACGATAATAGCTGTAACACTTGGAGGACAAACAGTTGCAGTTGAAAAGTATTTTTATCCAATAACATCCGTTGATGAATATAATAAATTTGCCTCTTTAACTGATTCTCAAAAAGATAATTTAACTCATCCTTCTAGATTGAGTCAGACACAAATAAGAATTATGAATAACATCGATTTCATGAAAAGTAATTCATCTGTTGATTATTTTCATGGTGACTTCGTTGGTAATAACTACAATATTTATAATTTAAGCAATGCTTTATTCGGAATTATGAATTCTTATGTAGATGTAAAAGATGTGAAAATTCATGCTCAAATTCATAAAGGTGAAGGTAAATGGGGAGCGGTGGCCAATCAAGCTATTGGTACTGAAATGACTTTTACAAATGTTCATATTTATGGAAGTCTTAAGTTAGAAGACGATAGTACCACTTCCGCAATTGGTGGTTTCATTGGTTATTCTAAATCTAGCGGAAGAACTGGTGATCAAGAAACACTTAGATTCGTAAATTCATCTTTTAATGCAGAATTAAATGTATTTGAATCAGGCAGTACTTGGGATTGGGATGATTCTTGGTCTTATGGTGGCGGTTTCGTTGGTTATGCAAACTGGGGAGCTGGCAGTGATTGTGTCAAAATGCACTTTGATAATTCTACATTAAGTTCGAATGCAAAAGTAACTCACGATAGACTTACTTGGTATTTTTATGTTGGTGATTATTTAGGTTATGACCAAGAACATAACTGGCACTGGCATGATGTTAATATTTCGAAGTCTGATTCACATACTAGTAGAAAGAAGATGTAATATAAACAAAGAGGAAACAAAAATGAAACGTTTAATTTTTTTATCACTGCTTTCAGTGATGTTGGTAGGATGCACTATTACACCGACTATTGAGGCATCTCAATCTGACTCGTTGTCTCAACCTTCAACCGAAGTTACTACTGAAACACCAACAGTAACAACGCCAACAATAACAACACCAACAGTAACAACGCCAACAATAACAACACCTACTGAAACACCAACAATAACAACACCTACTGAAACACCAACAATAACAACACCTAGCGAGGAACCGACAACAGGTGAACCGAGCGAGGAACCAAACGAACCTCAAAACGGGATGACAAGCGAAGTTGTAAAAAGTGAAGATCTAAAGTATATCAATACAGATTCCAATAATTCTATGGGATATTTTTCATTACCAACCACTGGAAATCAAAAAGTTCTCGTAGTACCTGTCCAATTTAGTGGTTCACCAGCTTGGAGCGACAGTATGACTACACGATTGGAAAAAGCATTTTTTGGAACTCAAACTGACATAGGATGGGAAAGTGTAAAGACATATTATAACGAATCATCATCTGGTAAATTAAATATTTCTGGTGAACTTACAGACCCATTAGTTTTATCTATAACCGCACAAAGTGCTGCAAGTTCATATGGAGGCGATACAGTTGAAGATTATGTAATTAGTTCGTTTTATTCAACAGCATCTACTACATTATTAAATGAATACGATCAAGATAATGATGGTTTAGTTGATGCAACAATGTTTATTTATTCAAATGACTATAAAGGTTCTGGTAGAGGATATTCGGATGCTTTTTGGGCATGGGTTTGGTATTTAAACAATCCTTCATCATCAAAGCCAACAGTTGGAACTTATATGTGGGCAAGTTATGAATTTTTAAACGATGAAACTAATTTAGAAATAGATACACATACTTTAATTCATGAATTTGGCCATGTTCTTGGTTTAGATGATTATTACACATATGATAGCAATGGTTGGGACCCAGTTGGAACTCTCGAAATGCAATCATATAACACTGGAGATCAAGGAGCGTATTCAAAACTTACTAATGGATGGAATGATATAACATATATTAACGGTGAAAAGGCTAATAGTGGTGATAAAATAGCAGTTGAAATAGACACAACAGCATTAAAGGATGGCGATATAATTTTAATTAATGATTCATGGAACGGTCATGCTCTTGATGAATATATACTTGTAGAATATTATACGCCACAAGGTCTCAACGAATGGGCTACAACAAGCGAAAACACTACATATGGCAACATGTATACAGAATCAGGATTAAGAATTTATCATGTTGATGCAAGATTAGTAAAACTGAACTCTAGTGGAAGATTTGTTTCGTATAGCGATGAAATATATAATGATTCATATACATATTTTCCTGGCGCAAGTAACTCTTATTCTTGGAGTTATTTAGATTCACCCGATAGTTATGACTTTAAGTTAAATCATTTAATGCAAGCTGATGTTACATCTTCTTCGGACAGTGATCATTTTGAAAACGGAGGAACAGCATCTAACTCGACTCTATATAATGTCGGAGATAAATTTGCTGCTTCATCTATTTTCTTTTCAGAAGGCACTAAGTTTAACGATGGAAGCGAAGTAGGTTATTCAGTCGAAATGTTAAGTAAAACAACAAATACTGCAACTGTCGAAATAGAAAAACTATAGAAAACTAAAAATACGATTAGTAATTGATAGCTTTTAGTAATCGAGTGTATCAGTTTATATTTATATGCATTTATGCTAATATAACCTAATTTTTGTATTAACTTTTGATCAAGCATTTTGAGTATTTTTACGTTTTCCAAAATTTGATTTTATGTTATAAATTAAGTTTTAAAATATTTTTATTTCTGCTTCTTTTAAGTAATTTTGTATCTACAGGGGACGATTAGTTGTTGGAAACTTAATAATTAGTGATTATAATATGATTAAAGAAGAAGGTGCATGAAATATAACGTTATCTGTATCGTCTTAGGACTAGCAATATTAACAACTTTTGTTAAATCATATAATTTTATTGAAGTGAATGCAGTGATGCCTTCATATACTACAAATTCTAGTCCAGTATAGGGACTATCAGTTAAAAACAAAGACGTTACGATTACACACGAAGAAATCAATATGGATTTTAATTCGGATATTAATAACATATTTGTTGAAGTTAGGTCGGTCTATAAAGTAAAAAACAATTCAAATGAGGTGACTAATTTCGAAGGTTTATTTATAAGTCCATTTTATGTCAATGAGGACAAAGTCTTATCAATTAATGACTCTGTAATAAATTATGAATCAAGTTGGCATATGGGCACTTCTGAATCAATAGAAATCGAAATACAACACATCCTTAATCGGGAAACTATTATAGACAATATACGTTATGAAAGTGGAGGTGGCAGGATAGGAGTTGTAACATTTGAGAAAACATTACAACCATTATCAGATAATGTTATTGAATTAAAACAAAGAGTTGCACGAGGGATGAGTAGGGAAGGAGCCATGGAAGCGCACACTTACAATTTATCGTTCATTTATTCTCCAACGATTACAAAAGGAATGGGTCTTGATTTTGACATGACTATAAATGTAGAGCAAGAAGTTATAGGAAAAGAAACTAACTTAGAATTTAAACGAGTTGAATCGGGCAAGTATCAATATAAAAATGATAATTTCTGTAGTACGACAGATGAGTTAAATATCGTTTTAGAACCTAGCTCATCGATTAATGCAATTGATCTAATGTTTGGAATTTTTCATGTTGCACTCTTTGGATCAATAGCGTTGCCGATACTGATAATTGGTGGTTTTTTCCTTATAAGGTTCATCTCTAGAAGAAATAAAAAACGAATTCCTCAGTAATATTAAATAGTTCAATATAGGATTGTGTTGATTTTAAAAACTCCCTTGCATTTTCTGCATTGAGTAAATACTTCAATGTTTAAAACTCAAGTATTATTCAATATTTATTGAATAGTAACATTTGGTAATTGATAGTGTTGTAAAAATATCTTGCAAAAGATGGAACATATTGATATACTTGTTTTACTGCGGGGTAGAGCAGTTCGGTAGCTCGTCGGGCTCATAACCCGGAGGTCGTTGGTTCAAATCCTTCCCCCGCGACCAATTTAAAAATAAAAAGCGCATCCTATGCGCTTTTTTTAAAAACTAAATCTTATAACTTGTTGTAATTTGTCGTATTCATTATAAACGGCATCAAAGCCATCAATTTTTAAAACAGAATGAACTTTATCAATATCCCATTGTTTAATATTATACAC
>CAYJLA010000017.1:0-20682 GCA_964371305.1 uncultured Staphylococcaceae bacterium
TTTTTAATAAATTCCCTTAGCTTCATGCTATCGCTTTTAAGGAATAAAGGAGCCTCTCTAATTGAATCTATATAAAACTCATTGTCTATATTACTTCTGTATTCTTCTTTATAATTATGTAAATAAGCACACGGATGGAGTTGAATTTCCGATAATTGTACTGTCTCATTAAAATTTTCAATAGTTTTAGCATATGAAAGAGCTTGGTAAGAAGGATGAGTTACCTCATTATCACCTTTCCCTACAAATGTTTTAACAACTTGATCTTTATCTGTTTGTGTCGCACTTTCCCATTGCTTTAATTCAACAATCATGACGTGATCATTATTAATATCATCTCTTCCGGTTATTATAAAATCAACACGTTTTGCTGTTAAAGGAACTTGATATTCAATCGCAACCTTTAAGTCATCAGGAAATGAAACGTCATTTAATACTGTATACATCCTACTAAGTGAGTTTTCCCATGATCTGATCTCACTCAAACACGTACCGCTTCTTACTGATGTAGCAGATAGTCTTTCTAAAATTTTTTCTGCAATACAATTATTTTCTATATCACTAAAAAAGTTTCTTTTCGTTTCTGAATATACAATCATATTTCCCCTTTTATAATTTATGTATTAAAATTCATTATACTTCTTAGCATTACCTCTACTTTTGCTAGCAGGATACTTCTCAGCATTCCTTATTAACTTCTTTTCTATAATGTCTTCTATATCTAGATTATATCTTTCTGCCATTAAAATAGAATATATTAAAACATCTGCCAGTTCTTCTTTTACTTTATCTATATTAGCGTCTTCTCCCCATTGAAACACTTCAAGTAGTTCTGCAGCTTCTATAGAAATAGATTTAGCTAAATTATCACCAGTATGATATCTATCCCAATCTCTTTCGTTTCTAAAATCAATAATGCGTTTAATTAGTTCTTTGTTCATAAATTAAGTCTATCAACAACATGATTCAAATACAACATGAATAAATAATTTTACTTTTATATCTTTGTATAAACTATTAGTATTGGGAATACTACAAAAGAAGGGAATTAAATATATCGATTCGTTAATAAATATTTACTCATATCTAGCTATAAGTTATTTCAGATTCAAATTTTAATAATGAAATATTTGTACTATAACATGGGTAATTAAAAGAACATATGTTGCATTTTTTTATGAAACAAGATATAGTAAATGGGTTATTTAACTGGAGGAACTAATTATGAAAAATAATAAAATACTAATATCATCGGTTATATTTGGTGTAGGCGTACTTGCTACTGCTACACTTATTGCACCAAAAGTAATCACAGAAGGAAATGCAGAATCTACAATGTATACAATGTCATTTTCAAACACAAAAAATAAGATCGAAGAAGATAATTTTTCTGGTCTTTTAGGTTTAGAAACAAGTTTAGGAAATACAGTAATGTTTGAAGTATACGAACTTTCTTCATCTGCAGATGGTTGGGCAACATTGGGTGCTACTGGAGTAATTAGTAATTTTGATGCAATAACAGATATTAAATCAATTGAGGTTATTTTAAGAAACGACAACAATAGTACTCTGGATCTTTATCATGGAATAGATAATGGCAAGGGACATTTCGAAGAACTAACACCAATAAACAATACATATTCTTTCACATTTAGTCAAAGAACTAATTATATAATGTTTGAATTTTTTAACGCTAGTACTAGTTTAGATATTACTGAAATAACGATAACTTATAGTTGTGTTAGTTAGTAAATTCTGCGGCACTTAAATTTATTCATAATGACTTAATAAAAAAAATAATCAGCGGGGCTGATTATTTTTTATTTTCTTTCTTATGGAACATTAAGTCATCTGTAAAGCTGTGATATTTCGATGTAAATCCTTAGTTTAGATAAATCAAACAAAGAAATCCACTTCATTAATAGACATTATATTATTAAAGACTTATTTTATACTTAATTCTTCTTAAGATAGTGACTTAATAGATTTATAGTCAATTGAACCTTGTCTGCATTAATCTTTTATAATGCTGAAATCGGTATTATCCAGTAGCTAATTATGTATGGTCTATATCCTAGCATTTTTCTTTCCTCAATAACTTCGACATGTAAATTTCTTATTGATGTATCTATTTTAGAAAATGCATCTTCAATCCATCCTAAATCAAATAACCAGTAATATAAGGATCTTGGAAAAGATACTAGGCTTGATTCTTCGAAAATATATATTTCTTGTCTTTTCAAAGGAGTTATTCCCTCAAGAACACAATTTGCAACATATGTATTATAAATAGTAATTAAATGTGTATCTACAAAGCTCTCTGTCCCAAAATTGAATGTTGAGTAAACTGCAAAGTAAGATGCAGAATACCAAGTAGGACTACTACTGTTTGGTAAAGATATAGACTCATCCCACATCCAACCATCAATAGTTTTATTAAAGTATATAGCTACTCTTCCTAACACCTCATTATCAACAAATAATTCGACAAAATTATTATCTAAATAATTGTCAAATTTTGCGTATCTATGATAATCCATCAATGGAATTTCTGATTCTATCCTATCAGCGAAAGTATAATCTTCTTCACCCCTAAGCGTAGCAAGACTTGTTTCAATAATGTTTGTTTCCTCTTCTTGAATAAAGACTGGTTTTTTATATAGTTGATATGTTCCATAATTATGAACAAGTTCTAAGGAAGATGGATTAAGCAAATATATATTGTATTGTTTACTATTTTCAGCTAAATGTTCATATGAATACCACTCATTAAGTTGATTAGCTAAATAAAAAGTTGTACTATCCGCAACATATGCAAGACGATTGTCACCATTAAAAACATTAGGGTGTTGAGCAACCATATTATTAAATTCAGTTTGCATGGATTCATGATGTAAACCAGAAAGCGAATATTTTTCATAAATGTATACGTCTCCATAATGAGTTATATATTCGCCATGCGATGATACTTCTACGATATCATTACCATCTGCAGTAAATTCAAAAAGAACTCCAGCGAATTTATACACTACTGATTTGGATCCAGCAGCACTTAAATCAACTTCTCTTAGAAAACTATTTCCTCCAACACTGCTATATTTACCAGATATTTCATCAATATCTAAAGAATAACTTCTTTGAGCTCTTGCAACGATAGATTTAGGTTCGCTAATTGTAGCCATAGTGCTAGCTGAATAAAGTTTAACATCACCATATTCTCCAATATAATAATCCTTGTAGAAAGAATTAGGCCCCCAACCTTCTTTATTACGGTACTGATAAGTATCATCTTCAAATACAGCAACAACTTCATCCTCAGCGTAAATACTATATGCTTCAGTACCAGTTAAAGGATCACCAATATAACCATCTGTTGCATCGATAACATATTCTTTATATGCTGTTGTTAGTGCAACTTCCGCATTAGCATTATTTGCACCATTAATTAAAGATGTAAAAGTTGGAATTAGTATTGCCGCAAGTATACCTATAACAGCAATTACAATAACTAATTCAACTACTGTAAAAGCACTTTTGTTTTTCATATTTTTTCCTCCTAAACATGTTAAATAACATTGTATGTTTTAATAACAAACCCAACCCAACCAGAAGTTGGACTAACATATTCAAATTCAATTGTAATAGTACCTAGCGCGCCACTTTTAGTGTATTTATATCGTAAATAACCATCACCTTCGCTTGTTGAAGATGTAGTATCTACAAACGTATAACCACTATCATCCGCACCTAAAAGCTCATCGTAATGCGCAGTCATATTAATATTTTTACCTTTAATGGTGATAACATCATTTTCTTCAGACCACTCATAACCGAACAAAAGATAAATAAAAGGAATCTCTTCTCCTAAGTTTGTATTCATAACTTCTTTTAAGTCTTTACTCCATTCAGTGTCACTACTTGCACTGATAGTCGGTTCAGGTTCATAACTTAATTTACTATTGCTATTGTCAGCAGGTGCACAACCAACCACTACCAATGATAACAATGCACACATATATATAATCGTTTTTTTCATATAGAACCTCCTTATTGTCCCAATCTATTCTACTAATAGAAATATGTTTTATCAATTAAGATGCTCTACTTTATACTTTAATTTTCGTGCACACATTTCCGTTTACGTTGAAAGTTAATCTTTCGTGTTATTTCCTATAAGCAATATGCAAATGTATAAAAAATCATAATCAACGTGTATATAACCGAATCCATAAGTGTTTAGTTATAAAACAACACCTAGTACAACTAGATGTCTTTAAATCAAAGCACTATTTCATCTACTCTTTTGTTTTTCTTTTAGAAATAATGAAATACCCAAGAAGACTGGAAATAGATACTAAGAATATCGTGCTAACAACTATAGTAGCAAGCATATCACTATTATTAGTATTTCTATTTAGTAAACTTGTATTGGACCAAGGCTCCTCACTTAAAACACTTGCCCATGCAACATATCTTTCTCTTGCTTCTACAGTAATTGAATCAACTGAATTTAAGAATTCATTTTGTTCAAGCGTTGTAAGAGAAAGGTAAGTATTTCTGGCTTCATAAAACTTAGTTGTACATTGATCAACATTATCTTCATATAATAAGTAATTTACTAGTCCTCCAATTGTATTTCTCTCAGCAGAAACAAATTTAACCCCAACATTACCATCTTCAATCGTATGTTCAAACATAAAATTACTATTGGTTACATCGAGTTGCATAATTACACCTTGAAATGATTTCATGTTAAATGTACCGAATTCATTTGCACTGATATCAAAATCATTAGTATATGACGATAAGCCTGCAAATGTAAAAGAAGAATCGTTCAAGTATTTGTTGTTATATTTAAGAAACCAGTTATCATCACCGTTAGCGATAAATTCCCAAGCTTCAGAAGCAGGAATATCATCTATATTTGTAAATGGCACAGCTACTGGCTCTATAATATTTTCTGGAGATTCGTATTTATCCATTATTGATGGAGACAGGTAATAATTATTTGCAACAACAAAGAACTTTCCATTACTAATTTCGCCTGTAAAGGCCTTAAATGCCACATCCAAATTATTTATTGCTACACTCTTACCACCGTATGAAGCTACAATAGATGTATCTCCAAGTCTTAATATACTTATATCGAATGTAATTTCATTTAAAGGGATTACTTCACTTGCTCCTGAACTATAATTAGCGCTAAAAGTTATGCCTTCAGCATTAAAAGCACCATTAGCAACTTGCTTAACTGGTGTGCCAGTATATGTAATGGACTCAAATACATCAACATACTTATAAAAAGTAATGTTATAGGCAGTAGAAAAATCGTTTCTAAACGGATCGCCCATTCTATAACCAATTTTACGCTCTGCATCAATTGAACCTACCCTTAAAATCATTCTTCCATAAGACCATACATCTTCGACATAAATGGATATAGGAGTTACTGATGGTATAAAATAATAACTATTCGGCTCAGCATTTAGATATGTACCGTCTTGAGCTTGCATAGTTAAAGATGTGTTCGGTCCACTATTATCAACTTTAATTGTCCAATCAACTGTTTCAGTCAAAGTTAGATTAAGTGTGCTTCTACTACTTATTCCATCTGTTAATCCAGTATCATATAGTATTTCATTTTGGACATCTTTAACTGCATCGGAGCGCAATATTGCAATATTAGATTCGCTAAATTGGTATTCCGATACAACTAAGTAAGTTCCATCTGTTAAATCTTCTAGAGCTGTTACTCTTTCATATGTTTTATTAAGTGCTTCTGCGTTTGTTTTTACGTGTGTTTGTTGTAAATTATTGCTTAACAGCACTCCACCAACAAACAACAATGATATGATACAAGCTATAACTTTATTAGTTTTTTTCATTCAAATACCTCTATTTATACTATATAAATATACAAGTGATAAAAGAATAAAACAAGCAATAAAAATATAGTAATTAATATGTGCATGATGAATGTTAAGAAATCTACACTAAACTAATTATTATTGGGAAATATTTTCAAAAGTGGAACAAGAATTAATCAACTTAAAAAAAGTCCACCAAATGATGGACTATATCTTTGCTATTAATTATGCAATACTTGTGCCAGTTTCTTCTTCTGTTAATTCAGCATCTGTAGGAATTAAATCTATAGAGTTTTTACTTGCCATTAATAACCAAGCAACTGTTTCTTCTTCTGTTGCTAAATCAATTCTTCTTTTAGCATAAGGAATTAAAAATTCTAACTCCTCTTTTTCTTCTTGTCTATAGTCTTCTAAATTAACATACTCATCGAGTTCTTTTTTTGCACTTTCCTTTTCAAAAGGTAACATTTCATCTAATGTAGGAACTGCATCCCATGCAACTACAGCGTCATCATATATTTTTTTGACCTGTGTATGAGTAGTAGATAGAGGAATTGCTGCATCTGCCTCATCATATATTTTTTGAAGTTCGCCTTTCTGCTCTGTTCTATACAAACTTTTGTTAATCTCCGAATAAGTTATGTATAGTTTATGCTGTTGATTTTGAATCAAAGTGTTCTTCGGGTTTATCGTAAACTCAAGCTGACCGATTGCACTATTATACATTGCATCTAAGAATTCGACAGTTTCTTCAAGAGGGTTTTGTATATTATCAATATATTGGTCAATAATGTCATTTGCATCTTCAATTTGTTCTGGAAAATAGATATCCAATGTATACTGGGAACGTTTTGCTTCTAATAAAGCGATTAATCTATTTTGTTTTTCTGCAAATGTTTCTTCGGTGTATCTAGTACTTAATTCTATGTTTTGCTGTTTTTCAACTAAAGCGTTTGAACTCAGGCCAACTCCAGTTATTAATGCTGAAGAAAGAATTACTAGACCGATTTTTTTACTAATTAAATTTAATTTTTTCATATTATTCTCCTTATTCACTTACCATAGGTGTAAACAATGCGGTTGCAAGTTCAGGGTAATCAATAAATACATTTCTATTACCGCTATATCCACTAATAGAACTATTTCTATTAAGTTCAAATGCATCTACTGGATCTAAGTGATGCCACTCTAGTAAGACTGCATAACTTTCAAACCAATCAGTTGCTTCAAGTTCGTGGACAAGTTGCATATACATCATAATTCTTGCAATATCACCTTTAACTTCATCACGTACATCAAAGAATGATGAGTTATAAGTTGTAGTTGTAGTTTCACCTTTAATAGTTGTTGCTACAGTGCCATTTTCAACGTTACCGAATTTTTTATTTCCACGAAGATCTTTCATTTGCATGTCTGCAGGAAGAATATTATGTGGTTCATCACGTACAGTTTCTGCGCCAACACCTTCTTGTGGATAAATATGTTCTCTTGCATAATTGCCGTCGTTGTTGCCACCAAAAGTACCTTCACTGTTTTCTCTAATTGCACCACTAAAAACCAATTGAACGTGGCCATATTCATCATATGCTTGATTACCACTTACCATAGTATCTGATGTATCGCCATAACTAAGATTATTTCTTGTTGAAATTAATATATCTATTTCAAATAAGAAATCATCAGAAGTCTTATCAAGATTTGAATAATAGCCATTTGCTATAGATAAATCCATACCGTCAATAATAGAACTATCAACAGGAGTATTCATCATACTTGCTTCGTTATTTGGTTTAGTTGGTGTGTATTCACCCATATATATTTCAATTTTATCAAGTCTTGCATCGAAACGATAATTATTTCTTAAACCAAAGAACTTACTTCCTTCTGGCGCTTTAAATGCATATATAAGGTTATCTAAATTGCCATCAATGTCAGTTCCATTTAGTTCATCTATCGGTTCACTTCCAAAATGAACACTAGGTAGATATTTAAATGAAGAGGTTTGACTATAATACATAACTATGTAGTTAATATCTCTTTTAAATGGTGTAAGATTTTTAATGTATCCACCATCATATCCTTCTAATGGGTTCTGTGGATCAAGCGCTCCAAAGAGTAATCCTGATCCAGATTTGAATAATGAACTTGATTCATAAAGAACTCCGTTTTGAATTTTCTTTATCGTATCATTATTTCTACTAGAAGATAATTGTAAACCGTTTGGGTTACCTAAAATGGTAACAACATCTGGATCACTATCTGCTACCACTGGTGGCACATAATCATTTGTAAAATGGATTTCTATCCTTTCAAAAAAACTATCAGCGTGCATAAAAGATTGAATACTAAAGAAAGTCGATGAAGTTTCAGCTTTAAATGCATATTCATATTGGCCTACTTCACCACCATAATTTACAAGTGACTCATCATATCCAGCTGGACTCATCGTAGATGTAGAAAAAAATACTGTAGGAAGTACGATTGTACCTCTAGTTTGCGAATAATGTAATACTACATAAGTTATGTTTCTATCAAATGCATAACTATTAGTTATAAAGCCATTTCGGCTTTCAAAAGCAATATCGCTACCATCATGCATTAACCCATTGTAGTAGAAATTTCTTCCATTTATATAACTGCTATATTTGTCGCTAATATAAACATTGAATAAACCCAAGTCAGCAGCTGTAAGTGTCAAAACGTCAGGGTCAAGGTCAACAATGTCTAATGTAGGATCAGCGCTTGGTTCAGTAACAATTGGTGGTTCTGTTGGAATCACAGTTGGTGTAGTAACAGAAGGATCTGTTGTAGTAACAGAAGGGTCCGTAGTAGTAACAGAAGGACCAGTTGTAGTTGTAGATGGATTAGTGCCACTAACTGTTGAAGATGGGCCACTTGGTGTGCATGCAGCTAAAACACAAGATATTCCAACTACCGCTGCAAATATTTTTAATTTATGCATATTTTATAATACCTTTCAAAAAATCTATTTAATTATAACATATAATTAGTAAATAACAAAACTAAAATACTAACTGTTTAATTATATGACCCGTACGTGGTTTATCAAAATGAGCTACAATTCTAATTCGTTTATACTATCAATTAATTTACAATTTTCTAGTTGTTTGATAATTTCTTTATCTTCATAGCCATAAGTTAAAATATAACAAGCAACATTGCTATTAATAGCAAATTCATAATCTACTACACTATCACCTACAAATATACATTCATCTTCTTTTACATCGAAATATTTAAACAATAGTTCAAATTGTTGTTTATTAGGCTTAATTTTTATATTCTCTTTTCTTCCAACTACGTAATCAAAAACATTAGGAAAAAACATTTGAACAATATTGGTTACATCATCATGTCCCTTATTTGAAATGACTGCGAGTTTATAACGTTTTTTTAGTTCAATTAACTTTTTCTCAATACCATCATAAATTACTGTGTTTTTATATCTACTATTTAAATATGTGTTTGAGTAAAACGTATAAACCTCTTGTAACAAGTTAAAATCAATCGAAGTATTAATTGCCCTTTCCACAAGTTTTAGTGGTCCATTGCCTATATATTCAATACATTGTTTTTTATCAATTCTCTTGTAACCAAAATGATCTAAAGTCTTATTTAGAGAAATTAGTATATCTTCAACTGAATCAATAAGTGTGCCATCAAGGTCAAAAGCTATTACTTTTATCATAATTATATAATATCATATAATTGATTGATTAATTATAGGAGGGAATATGAAAAAACGTCATACTTTTTATTTAATCTTAAAACAGTCTGGAATGATACCAGCTTTAACTGTTTTTATACTTTGTGTTTTTGGTGCAGCAACTTTGCTTTATTATTTTCCATCTGGAACACATAATCTTCATACTTATCAAGATTCCTTGTGGTTTATTTTTGTTAGTGTGTTTACTGTTGGTTATGGTGATATATACGTTACAGGATTGCTACCAAGATTAATTACTGTTTTTATTACAATTTATGGAGTAATATTAGTTGCATTAATTCCTGGTATTTTTGCAGCATACTTTCAAGAAGTGGCAAAACAACAAAAACAAGAAACTGCTTTAACTATTTATCATAAACTTAAAAACTTACCAAACCTTACAAAAGATGAATTAGAAATGATTTCAAATGAAATTATACAAGAAGAAAAATCTCGTGGCTTTTTTAATCAATTTCACGCTGATCGTAAAAAACGTTTAAATAAATTCTCTGATAGCAAAGAAGAAAAAACTAAGTAATTAAATATTTCACTTTTGCGCTGTTTTTTGTCATTTTTTCACCTAAAATTGTAAAAATTAATGTGTTTTGAACAAAAAAGTGCAAATTTTACATAAAAATATCAAAATATAACAATAAAATACATTAAAAATAAATTAAAATACTAAAATTGGCACATTTTATAGTAGCCATCGTGCTTTAATACGCATTTCATTTTTTTGCCAATAAATTTCTACTTTACAACTACTTTAAAAACTTTAATATTGAAATATTGGAGGCTAGTTAAATGAATAAAACAGCAAAAAAAGTAATATTAATTACATCATTATCACTTGTAGGAGTACTTGCCATTGGAGCGGCTACAGTAGGTATTATTTGGAGAAATGAAATTGGATCAGTTGCATCAATTAAATTACTAACAAAAGAAAACAACGAAATAAATGCAGGACCTGTATATGAAATGACTGTACAAGGTGACTACTATTTTGATAAATTTTTAGAACAAGGCGGCGCAAAAAATGATGATGAATTATTACAATTCGTTGTAGATAATATTACCAAGGGAATTATCCCAATCGATATGTCTGCTCCTAGTATTGGTTGCAGCGCGTTTACCTCTGTTACTCCAGAAGGTGACAGACTTTTTGGTAGAAACTATGACTTTTCAAGAACTACATCTATGATTGTTAAAACTAATCCAGGAGAAGGAAGATATGCTTCTATTTCATCTGTTGATTTGACATTTTTAGGAATTGGCGAAGGAACATATTTAGACGGCTTAATGGCTAATGTTACTGCATTAGCAAGTGCTTACGCCCCACTTGATGGAATTAATGAAATGGGTGTATCAACTGGAATATTCATGTCTTACCAGTCTCCGGGAGGAAATGATTCTATTCCAACTAATCAAAACACTGACAAGCCTGATATTACTTCTACTACTATGATGAGAATGATATTAGATTATGCATCAAGTGTTGATGAAGCTGTTGAATTAGTTGAAAAATACGATTTTCATGATTCAGCAGAAACTTCATTCCATTATATGGTTGCAGATAAAACTGGAAAAAGTGCAATTTTAGAATGGGTACCTGAAACAAATGCAAATGACGCTACTGACACTGATGGCAGCAAAAGAATATTAAAAGTCACATATAATAACGACGATTCATCTCTTGATACTTCGTATTTTGATGATAGCGTTATGGCTCCAGGACACGAGGGAAATAACGATTTCCAATACGTTACCAATTTCATGGTTGAACCGGGATACTATGATGGTGTTGATACTGATTACATTAATGGTCTTGATAGATACAACTATATTGCAAACACTATAAATCCAGATGGTACAAATACTAAAGGAGAAATGACATATCAAGAATCTTTAAATTTACTTGAAGATGTAGGTAGAAGGACATGGAATGTACATCCAGGAAACAATCCTGATGGCATTACAATATGGAGTGCTTTATACAACTTAACTGATCTTACAATGACATGGGTCGGAAACGAACAATTCGATAATGAGGATCATGTATTTGAATACGATTTAAAAGAAGTATTCAATATAAAATAATCATAAGTTAATCTCTACTACTACCCCTTTTTTCATTAAAAGGGGTTTTCTTTATATATTTAACTTTATAAAACGAGTAATTTTAAGTATTATATTTTATATGAGAAAAATTGAATTACTTGCTCCAGTAGGAGATTTTGAAAGGCTAATTACAGCAATACATTTTGGTTGTGACGCTGTATATTTTGCAGGGAAAAAGTTTGGTTTAAGAGCTTTTGCAGATAACTTTGATGAAGAAGAAATGATTAAAGCAGTTGATTATGCAAAAGGCCACAATGTGAAAGTATACATTACTGTAAACATTTTAGCACATAATATAGATTTTGACGGGATGAGTGAATACTTGAAGTTTTTAGATTCGATCGGTGTCGATGGTGTCATTGTAAGTGATTTGGGTATTGCAAGTTTGGTCAAGCAACTTACAAATCTTGAACTACATGTTTCAACCCAAGCAAATATTACAAATATATACGCTGCTAAAACATGGGTAAATTTAGGTGCGAAACGCTTAGTATTAGCAAGAGAATTAACAATAGAAGAGATAAAAGAAATTAAAAATGCTGTAGGTGAAGATATCGATATTGAATGTTTCTGCCATGGAGCTATGTGTATTTCTTACAGTGGAAGATGTTTGCTTTCTAATTACTTAACCGGAAGAGATTCAAATAAAGGTGAATGCGCTCAACCATGTAGATGGGATTATGCAATAAGTGTGAATGATGATAACAGAAGAGAACAATATTTTCCAATTCAAGAAGACGGAAGAGGAACATACATATTAAATAGCAAAGACTTATGTTTAATCAATCATATAAGAGAACTTTGTGAAGCTGGTATTTCTAGTTTTAAGATTGAAGGCAGAATGAAATCAAATTACTATGTTGCTACCGTAATAAACGCCTATAGAAGAGCAATTGATAATTACATCAATAACTCTTCACCTACTTTTGATTATTTAGAAGAATTAAGAAAGACATCTAACAGAGTATTTGCAAGAGGTTTTTATTTTGGAGACGGTGATAAAACAAATATTCATACATCCTCATCTACTCAAACTCATCAATATATTGCGCTTGTAGTGGAACCAAGTGAAAATGGATATGTTACTGTCGAATTAAGAAATAAATTTAGAATAGGTGATGAATTAGAGATTTTGTCTTCTAATGAAAACTTTAATAAATCTTTTATTGTTGAAGAAATATTAGACAAAGACACAAAAGAGTCGTACGAAGAAGTTAAAAAAGTTAAGCAAAGAATTTATGTAAAAACTAATCTTCAACTAAACGCTAATGACGTTTTAAGAAGGAAAGAGATTAATGAAAACTAAGTTAAAAGATAACGTTATATTTAGGTGGATAATGATTCCTTTATGTATTGGCTTATGTTTTTTTGGTAAATTTATTCCAATAGAAGGTTTAAGTCAAGATGCTGTTGGTGTACTGTTTATATTTTTAGGTTCATTGATTTTATGGCTAACAATAGGAATTGACTGGCCTAGTTTATTATGTATATTATCACTTGGTTTTCTTGATACTATTGGTTTTTCAAAAGTTATAAGTTCTAGTTTTGGTAGTTCTACTTTTGTATTCTTACTTTTTACATTTGTATGCACGTATGCTTTATCTAAAACAAGTCTAATCAAAAGAATTGCTGTTACATTTGTTAACTCTAGATTGGCTCGTAAAAACGGTTATTATTTTTTATTTTTGTTTTTGTTTTCAGTTTTACTTGTAGGTTTATTTACATCTCCTTCTGTTTTATTTGTTGTAATTTTACCTATTTTAAATCAAATACTGGAAGTTACTAACATTAATAAAAAAGACAAGATTGCAAAGTTTTTAATGATTGGTCTTGGATTTACAGTTTCAATAAGCAGTGGCATGACTCCGATTGCCCATGTTTTTCCTATTCTTGCAATAAACGCTGCAGGTATTGATGTATCCCCTATTGCGT
Source organism: uncultured Staphylococcaceae bacterium (assembly GCA_964371305.1). GTDB lineage: Bacteria > Bacillota_I > Bacilli_A > RFN20 > CAG-826 > CAYJLA01. The sequence continues at coordinate 13,645 of CAYJLA010000017.1, forward strand.
ATATGGGGCTTGCGATTCCTGTAGGTTTAATACTATTTATTTTAATGTTTATTTTACTTGTGGTTATTATAAGACCTGATGTTAGTGTTTTAAAAAATACATCGTTAGAACAATTAAAAAATGAGTTACCAAAAGTTAATAAAAAAGATATTACAGTTCTTTCGATATTTATTATTGTTTTATTGTTATGGATTGTTCCTTCCCTATTTAGAGATCTTTCAGAAGATTTTTATCAAATGATAAATAAATATGGAAGCGCAATGCCACCTCTTCTTGGGACTGTTGCTCTTTGTATTATAAGAATTGATAATGAACCTTTGTTAAAAATCGAAGATGCATTAAAAAATGGCATACCGTGGAGCGCATTAATCATGTGTGCTAGTACACTTGCTTTAGGTTCTGCTCTTACAAATGCGGATATTGGTCTTCAAGTATATTTAACTGACAATTTAAGTCCAATATTAAATAACTTACCAGCGATTGCCCTATTAATTATTTTTGCTTCCTGGGCAGCTCTACAAACTAATCTATCTTCAAACATGGTAACTGCTACACTGGTAGCTACTGTAGCTGGAACTATATTAGTAGGAACTCAAGTTAATATTTCTTTAGAGGCCATTGTATGCGTTATTGGTATGTTAGCTAGTTTTGCTTTTGCCACACCACCTTCAATGCCTCACATCGCAATAATAAGCGGAAGCGAATCTTGCACTACTAAAGATGTATTATTGCTAGGTTCAATCATGATGATCTTTGCGGTTGTTGTCTCTTTGTTAGTTGGTTATCCACTTGGTACACTTATATTTTAGGAGAATAAGATAATGAATAAATTAGAAGTATGTAGAGAGAAAATTGACTCAATTGATACAAAAATTATTGAGTTATATGAACAAAGAATGGAAGTAGTAAAAGATGTAATTAAGTATAAAATCGAGAACAATATTGCTGTGCTAGATGCAAGTAGAGAAAGCCTGATGCTTGAAAAAAACCTTGCAAAAATCAATAATAATGATTTAAAACGATATTATGAAGATGTATTAAAAGGTTATCTAAGCGCAAGCAAAAAACTTCAAGAAGATATATTAAAAGCAAATAACTAATTAAGTTAAATTGATTTATATATTATTTTTCATGTGCTACTATTAAAAAGAAATTAGGAGACAAAATGTCATTACTTAAAAAACATAAAAGACAAATTATATTAGCCCTTTTAATGGTGCTTGTATTAATGGTTATAGGTTTTATATTTCTGGGAATATTATTTGCTACAGGTGTTATCACTATTGACGGAGGCAGTTTAAACTTAAATGTTGATATTTTTAATTCTCTAGCTGATACTTGGTGGTTATATATAGTTTTTTTACTATTACAAATTGCTGTAACAACACTACTTTCGTTTGTTCCTGCTACATCGATGATGTTTATATTTGGTGGAATAGCGTTGTTTGGAGCAAACTATAAATGTTTTCTTATTTGTTTTGCTGGTGTAATAATTTCATCCGTTATGATGGATTTAATTGGTAGATTTGGTGGTTCAAAATTAATAATAAAACTAATAGGAGAAGAAGAATATAATAAGGCTCATGTTTTAGTACAAGAAAAAGGTGAAGTATATCTTCCTTTGATGTACTTGTTCCCAATATTTCCAGACGATGCAATTTGTATGATCGCAGGAATGGGAAAAATAAAGTTCTGGCTACATTTAATATATATTGTCTTATGTAGAGGTATTGGAGTAGCTACCATTGTATTTGGAATTACTTTGATTCCATTTAGCGAGTTTACTACTTTTTACGATTGGATTATATTTGGTGCTATCGCAATTGTATACCTAACTGTATTATTTAAATTTGCTAGATTTGTTGATAACAAATTAACAGCTTATCGTCAAAACAAAACAAAGAAAAATAACGAAGAAGAAAATTTAAAAGTCGACTGATACTACAGTCGACTTTTTTATCACTTACTAATATACTTATTCAATTACTAGGCTTTCAATAGCGATTGGACAAGCTCTCCAGTGCGAACCACTACTTTTAAGGTTAAGATTTTGAATTCCAACAATCATAACTACATTTTTATCTTCATAACCTTCAAACACATCTTCAAATTCTTTGAAACTGTTTTGAGAATATAAAGCTAAACTAAGAGAAGAATCTATAATGTCGGTAAACTTATAAAGAGTATAAAATGCTGTACTCTCTTTTGTAACTGTTCCACTTATTCTATATAAATTTCCAGTAATATTTGTTGAAGGCGGGATATTATTAATATCTTCAATAGTTGAATCTTTTATTGCCTCTAATGGTATATTATATACATTTTCATCAAGAACTAATACTTCTACATCTTTTATTTGAAAATCGCCTGTATAACTATTAGTCGCTGCATCATCTGCATTCTTAATATAGTAATCAATTGTACCTTTAACGATTACCTTGTTTCCATTTTCAACGCCTGCAATCTTGCTTTGTGTAGCAGTACCATTATAAGTAAATATAGATCCAGTATCATCTGCTAAAAACATTCCTTGTTTTACTAAAGATCCTTTGTATGTAACTCGCGCTACAATTGCCTCAACTGTAACAACAGTGCCTTTTCCTTTGCTTATAGCATCAGCTATAGTTATTGTTTCAACGTCGTCTGAAAGATACATGCCAATACGCTTAGTATCACTTAAATCAACGTCTTTATATGTAATCGAACACTCAATTTCAACTTGTCTTTCTGGAGCGCCACTAATTGAAACAACATATTTATCAACTTCCTCAACAATTGTTACTCCTTCAGAATAAGAACTTACAACACGTGTTACTTCTGCAAACTTAGGATCTACTTTTTCTACATCAATAGTTACGTCTGATGTATATTGACCTGAAAACTCTTGAATCAATCTTTCTAAAGCATATTCTCTTTCTTCTTTATCTGTTGGAGTGTATTCATCTAAAAACTCGACTGGGCAAAATCTCCATGCACCAACTCCTGGTTTACCAAGAGATACAATTAATATCACCTCGATTGTCTTTCCGTCTTGGTCTTCGGTCCAAGCATAATCTTTACCATTTGACTGAGTATAAGCTTCTATATAATCAACTCTATTTATATCGTGTAATCCATAGTTAACATATGATGTGTGGTCGAACACTTCATATGTTCCTTTTACTTTGTAAATATTACCAGTTATATCAGTTGTTAATGGAATATCTAATATATCAGATATTGTTGTTTCTGTAATAGCACTATGAGGGATTGGATGATTTCCACCATCATTCTGTATGACAACTGGAGACTTAATTTGTGCCATTCCTTTGTAATTAACATCTTCTGCCGATTCAGTATCAGTATTTGGTATATAATATGATTTCTCACCTTTAATTTTAATATAATCACCAACTTCAACTGATTTTGCAACTTCTTCGCCATAAACATAAATTGAATGTCCATCATCAGCAAGCCAGAAACCAGTAATATAAGGCGTTCCTTGTCCAGTATAATTGTGATGTACTACAACGCCTGAAGTCCTAACAATAGTACCTTCTTCAGCTTCTTTTACAGCATATATCGAAGATGACTCTACCGGATCTTCTGTGTCTGTAGTCGAACTAGTAATACTAGGTGTTGAAGGCGCTTCACTTGCACTACTTGTTCCCGGCACACAACTTGCAATTAAAAACATAAGAGCAAATAGACTTAACGGCTTAAAAATTGACTTTTTCATAACTATTCTCCTTGAAGTAATTTTTAATCAATTGTCATAAGACACCTCTATTGTAAACATGATGAATTATAAAAACAAACACTAACTTCATCTATTGTTTATAGTGCAAAAAGCATTTACTAAAAAGCGAAACATATAAATCTAAATGACTAGTGCTGTTTAATGTAGCTTGAAACTCAAGAATTAAGTAATTAAAACAGTATCGCAGATGCAATTTTATCCTCGCAAAAACATATGCTCAATTTAGCTTTATTGCAAAAAATAAATTATGTACTTATAGAATACTTTTCTTTTAAAAAATTCATTGCAGAGAAAGGAATATATAATTCTTTTTGTAACCTTCCAACTACTATTCCGGGATGAATATCAACTAGTTCCGCAAAATCAACTATTGCTTTTCTTGAAAAATCACCTTTTTTTATGAACTCATTGTATATATTCATTGGTATTAAAATATCTCTTGCAAAACTGTCAGCTTCACTCTCTATTTTGTCACAATCATCTTCATTATGATTAATGTATCTTTTGTTTAGCTGCAATACATGCTTGATTTCATGAAAAAATGAAAACCAAAACTTGTCATTATATGAACCTCTGCAATTTAGTGCAATTAACGCAGTTTTTTTGTTATTAATCCATTTGGTAACACCATTAATGTTAGAATTTTTTAAAGGTGGAAATATGACTAACGTTATACCAACAAAATTCAACTCTTTTACTAAAGATGTATAAAAATCAGTAGGTGTAAGTATTGTTAAGCTTCTTAGATATTTTAATTTAGCCTTTAAAGCGCCTAAATCGAAATTGTTATGTTCTTTGTTTCTGGCTGTTTTTTCAACCATTGATAACCACACGTTTCTAGCTATAATATGTTTTTCTTCCAGTTTAATACATGAAGCGGTTTTAAAGGCGGTATATAAATCAGGTTTTCTAAGATTGACTAAATTGGCGACCATAAAAGCTTTTCTAGCTTTTTGAATCTTAGTCTCGATACTGTCTTTTCTTTCTATAATATTGTTATATAAAAAAGCACTGTCAATCATATCCAAGACCTTTTGTTCTTCTTTATAGTCCTCTTTAATTTGCGAATTGTAAAGATTGTATTGTAATTGTAGATTATTCCAAAGTTCCACGCTTGTACCTAATAAGTTAGAAAGATTTAGCGCAATTTCGAAAGTAATATTTGCTTTTGCACCCAAAATGCAAGATAATTGTTTTGCGCTAATTCCTAACCTACTTGCAAATTCTTCATTCGTCATTGCTAAATCTTCAATATAATCTTTGATGTATTCTCCAGGGTGGAAAACTTTCATCTTAATATTTGCATTGTCTGTAGTTGTGTTGTTTCTCATTTTTTCTCCTCATTCAACTCGTTTTTTATAAATTATTTTTTATAATGATCGCTTATTTCTAAAACTAGTATGTTTTTTATTTGTTTAAAATCAATAGATTCGTTTGTTTCTATAATGTTTTTATCATCATCTAATAAGTTGAATATTAATCTTTTCCCGCTGTTTTTTAATATATAAATAGAATATTTATTCTTCATGTCGCCTTTTAATTTATGCAAGTTATATCTGCTCATTTGTTTTACGTCCGATAAACTTTCTGCACACTTGATATAATTTATGACTTTAAATAGTTCATCCGCAACTTGTCTGCCGTATTCTTTAGTTATCATTGTGTAATTTTCTAAATTCTTTTCAATTTTTTTGTTCTTATAGTTTATTATCATAATACATATGCTTACCTCCTTTCCATTTCATTTTACCTTTTTGGTAATTTAAGTATAACGCATTATACGATATTGTCAATTGTTTTTAATAATGTATTTTTTTACGTTACATAATTAGAACTAAATATCAAATATCAGCTAGCATTAAACCATAAAATTAAACTTATGTTATTTGCATAGCATTTTTATAACTTAGATACACAACGTTTTTCGGACATATATTAATAAAAAAACCTCAATACGAAACTGCATCAAGGCTAATCTAGTTTGATGGTGCCGATAGCCGGACTCGAACCGGCAAGACTCGCGTCGCTTGATTTTGAGTCAAGTGCGTTTACCAATTTCGCCATATCGGCAAGCAATAATATTATAAACTATTTTAAGCAAGTTTACATAGTATATTAATTTCTTTTAATTATTTAATAGAGTCGCTAGAATTTCAGCCGCTATTTGCTTAGTATTTTGCTCGCATACGATATAAAATTATGATACTTTAATATTAAGGTAAGACAAATGAAATTTTTTATTATAGATGCGGGTCAAGAAAAAGACAAAACGACGATACCTTTAGTCGAACATGTTGTTCAAGGTATTGATGACGCCGGTGTGCACGAAATTGATATAGTTCGTCTTTTTGATAAAACTATCGCAGGTTGTGGTTTTTGTGAGGAATGTGGTTCAAATAATGGTCTTTGTATTAAAGATGATGATGGTTTGGATATAATAAGAAGAGGTGTAAACGCCGAATTTATTATTTTTGTTGTCCCAATAGTTGATGGTGATTTTACTACTAAATTTGCAAACATCATCGAAAGGTTTTTAACCCTTTCAAATAAACAATTAAACAAGGAGGGCGCTTTTTTTGTATTATATGATAATTATGTTCCAGAAAAAGAAGCACAAGAAATACTAGATAGATATATTGAGTATGCAGAATTTGCAAACCTAAAGTATCGCCATATTCAAAAAATTCATGTTGATAAATTTGGTGGATTAATTAATAAAGATGACTTAGTAAAAGCATATGAAGCTTTTTCAAATTTTGATTTAAATTAATAATTGGTATATGCTGATTAAAAAATATTGTAAAATATAAGTATGAGTAATATATTATTTTTCTTAACACCTAAAAAAGATGTTGAATTTATCCTCGATACATTCACAATTAGACAAGCGATAGAAAAACTATCACACCATTCCTATACCGCTATTCCTGTATTAAGTGAGGAGGGTAAATATGTTTCCACTATTTCTGACATCGATTTATTAAAAGTTTTAAAAGACAATGAATATATAATTGAAGCTACGGAAGAAATATTAATTAAAGATGTTTTTAGATATAGAATGAATAAAGCATTAACAATTATGAATTCCATGGAAGATTTGTTTGAATTAGCAAGTAGTCAAAACTTTGTTCCTATTGTAGACGATAGAAATTTATTTATTGGAATTATAAAAAGAAGTGACATCATTTCTTATATGAAGAACCAAATTCTTTTAGCAAAAGAATAATATTTAATTAGTTTTAATAAGCAACATATTAAAATATTTAGGGAAGTGTTTACATATTTTATCGTCATCATTA
>CAYJLA010000018.1:0-19779 GCA_964371305.1 uncultured Staphylococcaceae bacterium
ATATTTTTAAAATTTTTAGCACTTAATAGTTGACAGTGCTAAATGAGTATGGAATACTAGGCTTAGCAGTCATATTATTTGAGTGCTAAAAGGAAACGAAATGAATAGAAAAGATTACTTATTAAAATTAATAGTAGAATACTTCATTAAGAAGGCTGTCCCTGTTGGAAGTCATACGCTTATTGAAGAATTTAATCTGGAATATTCATCAGCAACTATCCGTGGGGACATGTCTACGTTAGAAAAAGAAGGATATATAGAAAAAACACACACCTCTAGTGGTAGAGTCCCATCTAGTAAAGGTTATCAATATTATTATAATAATTTAAGAGATCGCAGTCTAAACGATGAGATTAAGTTACAAATACAAACAATTATTGATCAAAAAGTTGCATCTGTTGAACAAATATTAAAAGAATCATGTGAAGTTTTATCTCATATGACAAATCTTGCATCTATTGTTATTGGTCCAAATAATGATGATGAAAAACTTGTTTCAATTAAAATAATACCTTTATCTGAGAAGAGTGCTACGGCAGTGTTTGTAACTAATAAAGGGTTTGTAGAAAATAAAACATTTGTATTTAACGAAAATGTAAGAGTCGAAGATATAGAAAGATGTGTCACATTATTCGAAGAAAGATTAAAAGGGACAGCTATTGTTAACATCGTAGAAAAAATGCAGTCTATAAAACCTATATTAAGTGAATTTATTATTGAGCACGACATAATGTACCAGGCGTTCATGCAAGTATTCATTAAATTTGCTAGTGATAGATTAGAATTATATGGTAAAGAACATTTGTTGTCTCAACCTGAATATGATACTGACGCAAAAAAAATTAAGCGCATTTTAGAACTAATTGGAAATTCAAAAGAAGTTACTTCATTAATTGAAAGTAATAATCAATCAGAAGAACAATTAACTGTAAGTATTGGCGGAACAGATGGAGAAGAGGATATTTCTATCGTATCAGCTAAAATTGATATAGAAGGTTTAAAAAAAGGAACTATATCTGTAGTAGGGCCTAAAAGAATGGATTACGATAATGTTGCAACTCTTCTAGAGTTTGTAGCAAATGAGTTGAATAGAAAGTATAGAAACTAATGGAGGTTAAAATGGAAGAAAAAGACATAAGGGAAACTTTAGATGAAGTGCTTGAAGAAGAAATAACAGTTAAAAAAGTTAAAAAACAAAAAAATGACAAGTACGAAAAATTAAATGAAGACTACAATAAGGCTTTGGCAGATCTCGCTCATTGGAAAAATGAATATTATAGAGTTTATGCAGATACGCAAAACCTACGTACATCCATTGAAAAAGATCATAGAAATGCGATGAAGTACAGAATAGAAGGAGTTGTGAATGACTTGCTTCCTGTATTAGATGGATTCCATTTAGCGCTAAATATGCCTGCAACAACTAAAGAACTGCAAAATTATTTAGTTGGCTTCCAATACATTTATAAGAACTTTGTAAATGTTCTAGAAGGTTCAGGCGTTCATCAAGTCGAAGTAAAAGTTGGTGATAAATTCAATGAGGCGAGAATGCAAGCTGTAGAAACAGTAGAAGCGGATGGTGAAGAAAATACTATTGTGAAAGTACTTGCAAACGGATATGTGCTTCATGATCGTCTAATAAGACCAGCAATGGTTGTAGTTAGTAAAAAGAAAATAGAAACTGAAGAAATTGTCGACGAAACAGACAATAAAGAAGAAGTAAACTTAGCATAATTAAGGAGGAAAGTATTATTATGGCAAAAGAAATTATTATTGGTATCGATTTAGGTACCACAAACTCAGTTGTAAGTTATTTACAAGCGGATGGTAAAGTTAAAGTTATACCAAACCCTGAAGGAACAATAACAACACCTTCAGTAGTGGCTTTTAAAGGAAATGGTGAAGAAGTTGTTGGTAATGCAGCAAAAAGACAAGCTGTTACTAATCCTGATACAGTAAGTTCAATCAAACGTCACATTGGTGCAAATTATAAAGCACACATTGCATGCTTGAAAAAGGATTTCACACCTCAAGAAATATCAGCTAAAATTCTCGCTTATATGAAAAAATATGCGGAAGATGCAATTGGTAAACCAGTTGAAAAAGCTGTTATTACAGTTCCTGCATACTTCAACGATGCACAAAGACAAGCGACAAAAGATGCTGGTAAAATTGCCGGTTTAGATGTTGTAAGAATTATTAATGAACCTACTGCAGCAGCTCTTGCTTATGGTATGGAAAATGAAAAAGCACAAAAAATCTTAGTATTCGATCTAGGTGGTGGTACATTTGATGTATCTATATTAGATATAGGTGATGGTACATTTGAAGTCATTTCAACAAGTGGCGATAATAAACTTGGTGGTGATGACTGGGATAAAGTACTAGCTGATTACATTAAAGCTCAAATTAAAATTGAAACAGGTGTCGATTTAACTGATAAAATGGCAATGCAGAGATTCCTCGATGCAGCTGAAAAAGCTAAAATTGAATTATCTAGCTCTCTTTCAACAACAATTTCATTACCATTCATTGGTATGACAGCAGCAGGTCCAATTAACTTTGAAACAACTCTTACAAGAGCAAAATTCCAAGATTTAACAAAACATCTTCTTGCAAGGTGTGAAACACCAGTTAAAACTGCTTTATCAGACGCAAAATTAAGTGCAAACGAAATTCATGAAGTTATTATGATTGGTGGTTCAATTCGTATGCCAGCAGTTCAAGAGCTAATTAAAAAATTACTTGGTAAAACTCCAAACTTATCTGTAAACCCAGATGAAGCTGTTTCAATGGGTGCAGCAATTCAAGGTGGTGTTGTTAGCGGCGACATTAAAGACGTAGTATTATTGGATGTTACTCCACTTACATTAGGTATTGAAACTCTTGGCGCGGTGTTAACTCCACTTATTCCAAGAAATACAACAATTCCAACTACAAAATCACAAATATTCTCGACAGCTGCAGATAACCAACCAGCAGTTGATATTATGGTTTATCAAGGCGAAAGGCCAATGGCTAAAGATAACAAAATGTTAGGTCATTTCCAATTATCAGGTATTAAGGCTGCTCCTCGTGGCACACCTCGTATTGAAGTTACTTTCTCAATTGACGTAAACGGTATTGTAAAAGTATCAGCTAAAGACTTAGATACAAATAAAGAACAAGAAATAACAATTTCTGGAAGTAACGGTTTATCACAAGAAGAAATCGATAGAATGGTTCGTGAAGCTGAAGCCAATAAAGAAGCTGATGAAGCACGTAGAGAAGAAGTTGAATTACGTAATAAAGCAGAAAGTTATTTGAATAATATTGAGACTGCACTTAATGAACAAGGAGATACAATGGATCCAAATCAAAAAGCGCAAAGCGAAGCTCTTAGAGATGAACTTAGAAACGCTTTAAATAATAATGATATGGAAACAGTAAAAAATCGTCTTAATGAATTAGAACAAGCAGCAGCAGCAATGAATAACCAACAACAAGCTGGTGGATTTGCAGGCGAACCTCAACAAGAGGAAGCCGATTCTTCATCAAATAGAGATGATGTAATTGATGCTGATTTTACTGATAAAAACTAATAATTATATAATAATAAAAAGGGGAAGAGTTCGCTCTTCTCCCTTTGTATTTTAAGAAAGGAAATTTATGGCGAATAAAAGAGATTTATATGAAGTTCTTGGAATTGCTAAAACTGCTAGTAAAGATGAAATAAAGTCGGCGTACAGAAAACTAGCAAAAAAATATCATCCGGATATTAATAAAGAGGCAGATGCGGAAACTAAATTTAAAGAAATTCAAGAAGCATATGATATTTTATATGATGATACAAAGCGTGCATCTTATGATAGGTTCGGACATCAAGCATTTGAACAAGGCGGCATGGGCGGAGGTCCTGGAGGCTTTGGAGGTTTTGGCGGAGGTCAAGGTTTTGATATAAATTTAGATGATATATTTTCATCTTTCTTTGGTGGTGGACAACGTAGACAGCAAAGAAATTATGGTCCAACGCGTGGTGAAGATAATATAATGCGTGTTAAGATAGATTTTATGGACGCTATTAAGGGAAAAACCATCGTAATTGCTGTAACTTATGATGAAGTTTGTGATAAATGTAATGGAACAGGTGCTGATAAACCAAGCGACGTTAAAACATGTTCTACTTGTAATGGTCAAGGTCACGTAAAAGGCGTAAAGAATACATTCTTTGGACAAATGGAAACAACTGAAGCATGTAAAACATGTGGAGGAACTGGCAAAGTAACGACTAGTAAATGTAGTAAATGTGGCGGAAAAGGATATAATCGTGTTAAAAAAGATGTTGAAGTAAAAATTCCAGCAGGTATTTCAAATGGTCAACAAATTAGAATTGCTGGTAAAGGAAGTCGTGGAAGAAACGGTGGACCAAATGGTGATTTATATTTAGAAATTATAACAAATGAACATAGACATTTTATAAGACGTGGAAATGACATCCATATTAATATTCCGTTGAGTTTTATTGATGCTTCACTTGGATGCAAAGTTGATGTTCCAACTGTTTATGGAGACGTAGAATTAACAGTTCCTGCAGGAACGCAACCTCAGCAAGTATTAAAACTAAAAGGTAAAGGTGTTAAAGATATGAGAGGAGGACATTCTGGCGATCAATTTGTCCATCTTGATATTAAAACTCCTGAACACTTATCTGGAGAACAAAAATCTCTTCTTGAATCATTTAGAAAAGCTACTAAAGAAAGTTTATTCGATAAGTTTAAGAAAATGTTTAAGTAGAAATGCAAATTAAAATAACCGCAAATTGCGGTTATTTTTTATATTATTTAATCTTTTATTGCAACTAATATGTAAAAAATATTTTTTTAATAAGACGTATTGCGTATTCTAATATAAGTGAAATCATAACAGCTAAGACAGTATAAATCATTAATTTACCAACTTCAAAGTATATTCTACTTTCTTGCATTAAGGAACCTAAGGCATCTGATGTTTGTGCAAGAACTTCACTTGCTATTACGACCTTTGTTCCAATGGAAATCGCATTCGCCATAGACTCTAATGAAATAGGTGCCATCAATGGAATGTAAATTTTAAATATTTTAATAGGTAGTGCAACATCAAAAGTTCTAGTTGCCAAAATTAAATTTCTATCAATATTGTCGCTTGCAGAAGTTAATCCAGAAAACATAGTTGGGAAAGCCACAAGAGATGCAACCCAAATAGGTGTTAAGTTTGATGGTGACCATATTATGAATAGTAGTATTAAACTCATAGAAGGTATACTTCTTAAAACTGAAATCAATAGTGCAATAACTCGTTTTGCACCATAACCTAATTTACTTATAAGTACACAAATACAAGCTAAAGTAAAACTAAATAAAAAACCGATGATACTGCGTAACATTGTATTTCCAAGAGAAACATATAGTTCATCATCAGAAAATACAGCTGCTATATCATCGATTGATTGTGGGATTGATGGTACAATAAATTCGGAATTAACACTTAAAGCTATTAATGACCATACACTTAAAATAATACCAAGTGCGATGACAATATATAAAATTTCATTTAATAACTTTTTTGCTTTCACGATTTATAATAATAATATACGATTATTTAACTCCTACCATATATAGATTACCATAAGTTACGGTTGCAAGAAACTCTGCTCCAAAATTTTTGAATATTATTGATGCCATGTTGCTAGGAACAACTGCAAAGTTAGCGTCACCTGCTGGACTAAACTTACTTGGTAAAATTGTAGGGTCAGTTGCAACTTCTAAAGTTACATTAGACATAGAAGCAACTTTACTTAAAGCTAATGCAGGCGCACCATCTGGTGTATATATTTTCAAAGCTTCTGTTGTAGTTTCCCCGCTAGTTGGTAATGTTGGATAAAATTCATCTGTTGGTAGTGCGCCGCCATATGATGCAGCAGTAAATGTTTCTAAAAGAGTTTTGATAGCATTTTGTTGAGTATCTTTAGTTTTATACGTAATATTCGATCTTTTAACTATTTCTGCATCGATGCTAGCAAGAGCTTTGCTACCTGCTTCAGCTAAATCAGCTTTTGTTTCATCCAAGTTATCTTCTAAATAACTACTAGCATCTTTTACTGCCTGAGTAATGGCATATACTTCATTAGGATTTGTATCAACATAATCCTTTTTTGCTATCAGCACAGCTTGAGGATAACCTCCATCTTGATCAAAAGCATCACCGTATGTTTCTTGTAAATCACTTGCTATGTATGAGTCTTCAAGTGACGAAAGTAATGGACTGATACTTGGTTCACCACCAATTACGAAATCTGCTTTATTTGTGTCTAAAAATCCTGCCATTTCAGCTCCACTAGACATATAAGTCAATGCAACTTTGCCTTCGATTGCGGTAGTGCTTTTTTCAAATGGTATACCTTCTTTTGTTAAAATTGCCTGAAATACTTGGTCCGGAACATTTCCTTCTCCAATGTTCGCTACTACTTTACCTTTTAATTCAGAATAATCTGTAATTTCGTTTGCGCCAACTGTTGTTGATGTATCGGATGGAGAAGTGCTTGAACTTGGTCCTGTACATCCTACTAGAACAAGTGCTGGTAACATTAATAATAAACTTATTTTTTTCATAATTTCCTTTCTTTAACTCATATAGAGTCTTATAAATTTTATTGATTAACTACGTGTTATATTGTGTAAAAATATAGTTAGTGTAAACTAACTTTAACATTTATTTGAAGTCTTTGCAAGAAAAAACAAGAAAATGTGAAAACAACATTATCAAATTGTTTGATGATTGATAAAACATGTTAGATTTATAGTTATTTCTATTTTATAAGACGATTAATTTATCATAAAATTATTGATAATCCATGCGTACCAAATATTACACTATAAAAATGTTAGATGTTATATTTTTTTAAAAAAATTGTGACACAAAATTTAAAAATATAAAAGACTGTACGCGTTAAGTTCAGAATTGACAATCGTAACAGCTCTTTCCACTGTGATGGTTGCAAAAATTGGTGTTTATCGAATTAATTAAAGTAAATTACACTACAGTTATTGATTGATGCTATTTTTATTATTTTTTGGAAATGAGATAAATTGTTTTTTGTTTTTGGTTGTATTTCTTAACATTATACAAGTACTATATAATTATAAAAGAGGAACTTTTATGAAAATGATAAAAAAAATACTGATGCTTAGCACAATGCTAATAGTTTTCTTGGTTTCGTTTGTGAATGTGAATTCATCAAGTCGTGTTTTAGAAGCACATGCATCAATCAATACAAAAATAGAAAACAGTACAATTGATATGAGTTCTAATGGAATTGTTCCTGATAGAATAACATTTTATGACGATAATAATGCATTAATGGAACCGACAAAAACAACTGAAGGAATAGAGGTATCTTCAGTTATGTTTATGCAATATCATTTCAAAGGTTATATTGTCAGTGATACAATTTCAATCAATATGTCATCTATCATTCAGGCAGAATCTGTTGGTGTTTTTACTACTGCAACAATTTTGATCGATACATATGGTGGGTCAAATTATGGACAAGGTGCGAATATGATTGAAAGTTCAACTGAAATTACAATGAACATTTCAGAAAGTGCAAAGAGAAACGTGACTACTCTTGGAATAATGATTGGCAGCGTGAATGAAACAAGCTCAAGCATGATATTAGAGAATATTAATATTAGTTATACATACCAAACAGATGAATACATTTCATCAAAAATACCAACTGTTACACCAGTCGAACAAGTACTAATTGATTCTAGTGGAGTAAAACATGAACAAAACACAGTTTGGTCATCTTATGCCTTTGATTCCAACCTAGGTTTGGTAGTTAACGAAAATAATATTGATTTAAATCCAGCAACAGCATTATTGATACAAAATTTATCTAGCGGATCACCGGATTCGATTATTCTACATAAAGATAAAGTGACTTTAAATATTGATTTAGCGACTAATGGTCAATTAACTGAAGACATTATACTAACTGCTGATTTAATAATCGGTTACGATTATTTTAGTGCTCCTTCAATTATAACTAATTCATATACTATAACTCCTACTTTTGTAAAACAAACTATTGGCTTGGAACTTGATTTAACGACTATTACACCGTTTGATATGTTAAGTAATCTCAGCGTTCGTTTTTCAGTTAACTATGCTCAAAACGCTGAAAGTTCAGGATCTTTATATATTTCCGGTATGCGTTTGAACTATTCATCCGTAGATATGTTAGATATTGTTCATCGTGAGTTAGTAAATATTATTATGAATGATGATTTAACTGAACAATGTAAAACGAAATTTTATTTAGCTAGAGCTGAGTTACTTTCTATGTCTGATTCTGATATTGAATTATTCAAAACTGCATCAATGGAAAACTTTGCTGTAGTTGGGCCATCTGTTTTATATCATGTTAGAGTACGCTATGAAGCATGGGCTATTTCACTAGGTGAAGAAGCCTATTTAAATTCAAGTTATTTAAATACATCTTCATTACAGTCAAATGACTTATTGATGATATGTGTTATCTCAAGTGTGCTGTTGATAATTCCAGTTACATACATTGCATACATTAAAAAGAAAAAACATATTTAGTAAGTAAACAAAGGGCGTTTTAGAATAACGCCTTTTTTTATGCTTAAAAAAGTGTTAATCTAGAATAGTAAACAATTTAAATATAAAGGAGAATCTATGAACAAATTTATGCGTGCTGCAATTAAAGAAGCGCAAAAAGGCATTCATAACGGACATGGTGGGCCGTTTGGTGCAGTAATTGTTAAAGATGGAAAAGTAGTGGCTAAAGGTCACAATGAAGTTGTAAAAAACAACGATCCAACTTGCCATGGAGAAATGATGGCGATTAGAAAGGCTTGTAAAAAATTAGGATCTTTCGATTTAAGTGGATGTGAAATTTATACAACGGGCGAACCTTGCCCAATGTGTATGTCTGCTATTTTATGGGCCAATATCGATAAGACATATTATGGTTGTAATATTTTAGATACTGAAGACATCGGATTTAGAGATGCTAAGTTCTATGATATGCAAAAACCTGGCGAAAGAGAAAAGTTAGTTGTTGAATTAGATAGAAAGGCTTGTTTGAAATTATTCGCAGAATACAAGAATATTGATGACAAGAAAAATTATTAGTTATGATGAATTCTATTAAAAATTTTGTAGGGGATCTTGGAAGTGGAATTAAGAAGATTTTCCATGGTCAACCTAAAGAAGACAACTTATTTTCAATACATGGTAGAGTCCCTTTAAGTAAGGCTGTACCTTTTGGTATCCAACACGTTCTTGCGATGTTAGCTAGTAATGTTACGCCTATTTTATTAGTTTTTTCAATACTTAACGCTAACGGGTTGCCTAGAGAATTTTCTACTTACGCTATGCTTGGTGCATTGTTTGTATCAGGTATTGGCACAGTTGTGCAATTACTAGTTGGTGCTAGGTTACCAATTGTTATTGGAACTTCATTTACTTTTGTTCCTATATTTATGTCCATTGCAATTTCAAACCCAAGTGATCCTGTTGGTGCTTATTATACTATTTTAGGTTCTATGTTGGCTGCATCATTATTTTTGATGATTGTATCAGTATTTTATAAGTATTGGGGAAAATTAATTAAACCTATCGTACCAGCTATTGTTGTATTAGGTATTGGTTTTTCACTTTTAGGTAGTGGAGCTACTTCCTTTTTTGGTGGTAGCGCTGTATTATCACATTTTTTTGGAACATCTCCAGCACCAGCTGACTTAAATGGTGTTGCATATTTCTGGTTTCCATTAGTAGCATTTATTACATTTGCCGCCGCTTTAGCTTGGGATATACTTGTTAAAGGTGTTTGGAAAAATGTTTCCATTTTATTCGGTATTTTATTCGGTTTTGCGGTCGCTTCTTGTATTCCTGGCATGATCGATTGGTCTAGTTTACAAATTACTGAAGTCGTTGGTGCTTCAGGTGTTTTTGATTATCCACATATTGTTGATTTAACACAAATAAGATTTGAGTTAACACCCGTTATTCTTACATGTCTATGTGCTTTTGTAGCTGGTGCTGAGTGTATCGGTGATACAAATGCTCTTTCAACGGCTGCAATCGGAAGAAGCGCAAACTATAGAGAAATTAGTGGTGGATTATTTGTTGATGGATTTGCAACTGGTATATCTGGCTTATTTGGAGCGTTCCCTCTTACTACTTACTCACAAAATGTTGGGTTAGTAGCTCAAACTAAAGTCGTTAATATTTATTCAATATTGTTAGGTGCAGGATTTTTAGTACTTGCATCGTTCCTTCCACCAATTGCTAACTTTATTTATGCAATTCCTGAGGCTGTTATTGGTGGAACTATGATCATTTTATTTGGTTCTATTGCGGTTATTGGTATGAAGATGATTGGCGAACTTGGTTGGACAGAAAAAAATATTATGATTGCTTCTATCTCTGCATGTCTTGGTTATGGTCTTTCAATCGGTACAGTTATAGTAAGTGGAAGCCCTGTTATGACAAGTTCTATCTTTGCTGTATTAGGAAGTCAAACAATGACTGATTTATTCTCTAATGTTGTATTAAATGTATTTATTATTTCGATGATACTTTCGTACATTATTCCTGACTCATTTGGACAACAAAAATTAGTGACTGATGAATTAGAAAATGCCGAAAAATTTGACGGTATGGTAAATGAAGCGGTAGAAAATCAAGAAATTGATGTTAATGTTGTTGTTGAGGCAGTTATTGTGGAAGCTGAAAAACCTGCAGCAACTCCAATAAAAAGAGTGAAAAAAACAACGACTACGACGAAAAAAACAACAATTAAAAAATAAAAGGAAGTAATTATGCCTATTTGTAAATCGTGTTCTTGTAGAATTAGTAAATTAGATAAAGATATATGTCCTTTTTGTGGTGAAGAATCACCACTTAAAGGCGTAGTATCGCAAACTGCAGATATTACTACAAATATAAGTACGCTTAAGGGTGATGTTGAAAACATGATTTTATATACTGCAAAATCAAAGTTAGTTATGCTTATGTTATGCATATTTTTAGGCATCTTCGGCGCGCATGCTTTTTATTTAAAACGTTATAAAATGGCCCTTGTTACACTAACTAGTAATTTAAGTTTTATAGCTGCCTTTGCTTTAATATTCAGTCTTACCGGATTAATGTATTGGTGGTTAGCGATAGTCGTTCCATTATTTATTTCTGTGATGATTATGATTGTTATTGGTTTATATTTGTATTATAGTCCACAATTAGTTGATAATAATGGGGAATTTTTAAAATAAATGCAAAGATATTTCTTAAAAAAAACTGATGACGTATTAGTTCTTGAAAACGATGATATTTTTCATTTGAAAAAAGTGATGCGTTCTAAAAAAGGCGATGTTTTTGAGGGTATAATTGATGGATCTGTTTATCTATGTAAGATTAATCAGTTAGAACCTTTTATGTTTAATACTTTCGAAAAACTGGATGAATCTAATGAATTACCAGTGAAAGTAACTGTTGCTATTGGTTTAATTAAGGGCGATAAAATGAATTATATGATCCAAAAATTGGTCGAACTTGGAGTTTATGAGATTATATTTTTAAATCTAAATAGAAATGTCGTTAAAATATCTAGTGATAAATTATTGAGGTATAGTAAAATTGTCAAAGAGGCGGCTGAACAATCAAAAAGAAATGTTATGCCGAAGGTCGAAAAATTGCTTAATTTAGAACAATTAAGTAGATTACAATATAACCATAAATTAGTTGCTTATGAAAATCTTAAAAGTGAAAAATTTAATTTTTTACATGAATTGAGTAAAGTTAAATTAAATGATAATATGCTAATAGTGTTTGGTCCAGAAGGTGGACTTGAACAAAAAGAATACAATTATTTGATAGAAAATAGTTATGTTGGAATATCGCTTGGTAAAAGAATACTAAGAGCAGAAACTGCACCTTTATATTGTTTAAGTAATATAGCATCAACATTTGAGGTATAAGAATGAACGGGTTATATGACATTTTAAGAAAAAATCAGACTAAAATTGATAAAAGCAACATTGAAGAATGTATTTTAGTAAAGAAGTACTCTTATCTTTTCGATATGTTCGATTCTATCGCTACACTTAAAAATTCTGTCGATGATTTTGATATTATTAGAAGTAGCATTGTAATATATTCAATTTTAAATAAAACCACAATTGAAGAGTTCACGTTGAACACAAAGAAAACCTTTAAAGAAATAAACTCCGAAAATATACCTGTTTTGCGTCAAAAAATTAGAAAGCTGATGGATTCAAAATATTTAAGGAATTTTACACTAAATGGTAAAGAAATATTTATACCTATCTTCCCAAAATCACTAAACGTAATATACGCAAAAGAACAAGATAAATTATTCGCTAGACCATATAATAATTTAATAAAGAAATTCAATACAACGGTTATTGATTTATTTGAAACGTATAATTTTAATTTATACGACTCACAATTTACTAGATTGGTGTGTTTAAAAAGAACAAATGATCTAATTGCCTGCTATCATCATGATTTTAAAACATTGTATTTCATTGATACACAAGGTCGATTGCAAAATAAATTAGCTCTTTTTGATAAATATATTTTTAAACCAAATTTGACAAACGTTATCAATAGACTTTCATTGATTATAGATGCATATTTGGATAATGATTATAACGCCTTAATTGAAATACTGCATAATGAACAATTTATTTCTGGTTATATGCTAAATAAAATAAAAAAACACAGGGCAAAATTACTAAAAAGAAAAGGAATCGTATAAAATGCGATTTTCTGTATATAATTTAGGATGTAAAGTTAATTCATACGAGATTGATTGTATAAGTGCACTTTTTACCAATAATGGTCACGTATATGATGAAAGCAATTATGATGTTATCATAGTTAACACGTGTGCCGTTACATCACAAGCTGAGAAAAAATCAAGAAAATATATAAGAAGATTTAGGAAAGAAAAACCTAATGCAATAATTGTTGTTATGGGTTGTTTTAGTCAACTAAATTATAATAGGGTAACTTCGTTAATAGAGGCTGATATAATCATTGGTTCGATTTACCGAGATGAAATTCTTAATATGGTGAAACAGTTTTTAAAAGAACGTGAACAAATAATAAAAATTGATAGCCTTAAAGAAATGAGATTAGCCCCTAAATATGATGAGTTCGATGTAATACCTTTTTCTTTTCATACAAGAGCATATATAAAAATTACTGATGGTTGTAATAACTTTTGCTCATACTGTGTTATTCCATATACAAGAGGTAAATTACGTTCTAGACAAAAAGAATTTATATTTAAAGAGATTGATGGACTTGTAAACAAAGGATATAAAGAAATCGTTATTACTGGCATTCATACAGGCGGTTATGGTGTTGATCTACCCAATTACTCTTTCAGTGATTTAATCGAAGAAATATTAAGTAAATTCCCAAAACTCAAAAGGTTAAGAATAAGTTCAATTGAGGAAAGTGAAATCGATAATAAATTAATTAATTTAATTAAAAATAATAAAACGATAGTTTCACATCTTCATATACCATTGCAAAGTGGATCTAAAACTGTACTTCAGAGGATGTTTAGGAAATATAATAAAGATGAATTCATTAATAAAATTAATTTGTTGAGAAGTGTTCGTGAAGATATCTCGATTACAACCGATGTGATATGTGGTTTTCCTGAAGAAACTAAAGAAGAACATGAAGAAACAATAAGTTTCGTCAAAGAAATTAAATTCTCACAACTACACGTTTTTCCATTCTCAAAACGCGAGCATACAAAATGCTATACCTTAAAAGATGTAGATCACGCCATAAAAAAATCACGGGTTAATGATTTAATAGATATATCGACTAGTCTACAGAGTAGTTTTATTGAACAATTTTTAGGACAAAAAGCTGAAGTTTTGATTGAAGAATACGATAAAAAATTAGAGGCGTATATTGGTCATACATCAAATTACATACTAGTAGCAGTAAAATCAAATGACGATATTATTGGAAAAATAGTAGATGTAGTGCTAACAATAGATAATTGTATTATTAAGTAATTATCGCACTTTTTCATTGATTTTTTGACAATGTCAAATAAAACACATTGACTAATAAATAAAGTAATATATAATTTAATATTGTATTTAAGGAGGACATTATTATGGCAGTACCATATAGAAAAGTGTCGAAAACTCGCAAAAGATTACGTAGAACACATTTCAAACTTACAGTATCAGGATTAGTATCTTGTTCAAATTGTTCAGAAACTATTCAATCACACCGTGTATGCCCACATTGTGGATATTACAATGGTAAAAAAGTTTACGGCAAAGTAACTAACAACGAAGCACAATAGTTTATAAATAAGTCATTTAATATGGCTTTTTTATTTTAAGGAGAAAAAATGAAAGTTAATAAATATATTGATCATACACTCTTAAAACAAGATGCAACATATGATCAAATTGAAAAATTATGTCTTGAAGCACTAAATAATGAATTTATGTCAGTATGTGTTAATCCATGTTTTGTACAAAAATGTGCAGGATATTTAAAACAAACAAGTGTATTAGTATGTACAGTTATAGGATTTCCTTTAGGCGCAAACACAACAGAGACAAAAGTTTTTGAGACAAAAGATGCTATTTCTAAAGGTGCTCAAGAAATTGATATGGTAATCAATGTATCGACGGCAAAAGAGCACGATTACTTAAAGATCGAAGATGAAATTAAAGCGATTAAAGACGCTTGCGGCAATATTACTTTAAAAGTTATATTAGAAACTTGTTTGCTTACAAACGAAGAAATCGTCGAATGTTGTCTAGCTGCTAAAAGAGCTGGTGCAGACTTTGTAAAAACATCAACTGGTTTTTCTACAGGTGGTGCAACTGTTGAACATATAAAACTTATGAGAAATACAGTTGGTAAAGAAATGGGCGTAAAAGCAAGCGGTGGTGTTCGTTCCGCATCTGATGCCAAAAATATGATTGAAGCTGGTGCTAGTAGAATCGGTACTTCTTCAGGAGTTGTTATTGTAAAAGACTTCGATAATGCAAATTTTGAAGCAAATACAAGTAATTCAAAAGAAATGTACTAAATTTGTTGAAATAATAAAGTAGTTTATATATTATATATAAGTACGAAGAAAGCGAGGTGTTATTTCATGCCAAAGACAATTATTAGAGAAAACGAATCTCTTGATGAAGGTTTACGTAGATTTAAACGTCAAATGAGCAAAGCTGGAACACTCCAAGATCTTCGCAGACACGAATTCTATGTTAAAAAAGGACTTAAACGCAAATTAAAAAGCGAAGAAGCTAGAAGAAAGAAATTTAAATAAAACACATGAAAATGTGTTTTTTTCTTTATTAGTTCCTCATTTTATAATTATGCCCATTACTAATATTGGAAAGTGTCAGTCCCCTTTCCCCATAATTGACACTTTCCACCTATATAATGAAAAAATATTTTATCTATCAATGTAGAGAGAATGACTGTGGTTTCACAGCATTAAAGATGTTACTTGCAAAATTATCTAATAATAAAGCATATTTGTATTTACGCAACGAGAAAGATGATAAATATTCGTTTTTAGAATTAAAAACTATCGCTAAAAACTATGGTGTAATAATTGAAGGATTTAACTACATAGATAAAAATACTATTTTCGATGAACATGTACCATTTATAGCCAATATTAATTTGCTTAATCACTCAAAGCATAGCGTGCTAGTAAATAAAATAGGCAAACACGTAGTTGAAATATATGATCCGGACATAGGAATATACAAACTAACAAAAAGAAAATTTTTAAAAATATTTGATGGAAATGTACTGCTTGTCGAAGATAAAAATATAATCATAATGAATTACAAACATACTGCTCGTAGTTTTTATAAGGTAGGTCATTTGTTAACGTTAACCATTATTAAAGTATTCACAGCCATTTTACCTTTTTGTGCAATGTTTTTTATTACTAACGAATTTAATTTTATATTGCCGGTGATATTGATGACAATATATGTAATATTTGAGATTATGTCTCAAAAATACATAGCACATTTTATTAAAAAGACATCAAGTAAATTTTCTAGTGCAATTTATTCAGAAAATATTGATATTAGAAAGAAAAAGATGATGGATTTAACGACTGTAAATACAGGAATTGTAGCCATTATATCAAGCATATGTTATTGCAGTATAACCATTTTAATCATTTCATATTTACTAATTATTAACGAGTTTTTAACAATTGGTATAATATTAATTATTTGCTTAATATCATGTTTTAATTGTTTTTTTATTAATCCAATATTGGATAAAACTAAGAATTCTATAAAAGTAGTCGAAAACGCATTGTTTTCGCCTGAGATTGACAAAATGAAATTCATCAATTTATATGGTGATTTAAATAAAAAAATCACTAGATTTGTATCTAAACTCCATATAATACAAGGACTAATAACTATAACTATATTTTTATTATCATTATTATTAGGTGGTATAAGCAGTAATTTTACACTAAACTATGTAGTCTTTTTCTTTTTATTATTTATCTTTCTATACCAAAATCTAAATAAGTTTTTTATGATAAAAAATGATATAAAAACGCATCAAAGAGCAAAAAGCAGATTAAATGATGTTTTATAATGGTTTTTAAGGAATATTATTATATAATATAATTATGATAATTGAATTTTATAATGACTATAATGAAGACTTTAATATCTATGAAAACGAATACTTGCGTATTACTGAAGATATATTTAAAAAATTAGAAATTAAAAACAATTATTTTATAGAGGTTAATTTAATAAATAACGATAAAATTAAGTCGATCAATAAAGAATATCGCAATATTGATTCTTCTACAGATGTAATTAGTTTTGCGTATTTAGATGAGATTGAGGGAGAAACTAAAATAATAGGTGATATACCGTTATTTCTAGGCTGCATATATATATCATGCGATAAAGCAAAAGAACAAGCTTGTAGTTATGGACATCTGCTTGATAGAGAAATGAAATTCTTGTTTGTTCACGGTATGTTGCATTTACTAGGTTATGATCACATTGAAAAAGAAGATGAAGAGAAGATGTTTGCTTTACAAGAAGAATTATTAAAAGGGGAAAAATATGAATGATAAACAATTAATACAACTTGCAAAAGAAGCTAGGGAGTTATCGTATTCTCCTTATTCTAAGTTTAAGGTAGGGGCAGCGGTATTAACAAAAGATGGTAAGATATTTAAGGGGACAAATATTGAAAACTCCTCATATGGACTATCGATTTGTGCTGAACGTACAGCTATGTTTAATGCATATATAAATGGCTACAAAAAAGATGATATAGTTGCTATTTCATGTATCGGAGATACTGAAGATGCGATTTCGCCATGTGGAAGTTGTAGACAAGTAATGTCAGAATTATTAAATAAAGATGCTAAAGTAGTTTTGGGTAATTTAAAAGGTAAGATTGAAATACATACAGTTGAAGAGTTGTTACCGTTTGCTTTCAGTTCAAAGGACTTATAATATGAAATCAGGTTTTGTTTCTATCATAGGTCGTCCAAATGTTGGTAAATCAACTCTCATCAATGCTATTTTGGACACTAAATTGTCAATTGTAACTTCAAAAAGTCAAACTACACGTGATTTAATTAAAGGTATTTACAATGATAATGATTCTCAAATTGTTTTTATTGATACGCCAGGAATTCATAAGCCAATTAAGGAACTTGGAAAATTAATGAATAAGAAAGCTTTCGATTCATTAAAAGACATTGACGCTGCTATAATCGTTATAGATGCAAGTAAATATATTGGAAACGGTGATAAGTACATATCTGAAAACATTAAAGTGAAAGTGCCAACGTTTATAATTCTTAATAAAATTGATTTAGTAAATATCAATGACGTTATTAAAGCTAAAGAAGAAATTGCTAAATTATATCCATCAACTAAAGTTATTGAAATGAGCGCTATAAAAGGATTTAATATTGACACTCTTATAAAAGAATTAAAAGAAGTTTTAGTCGAAGGTCCACAATACTACCCTTTAGATATGATAAGTGATGTAGATCACATATTTAAACTTAAAGAAATCATAAGAGAGAAAGTTCTTCTTTGTTTAAATGAAGAGGTACCTCATAATATTGCGATTCGACTTGATGATATCAAAACACAAACAACTAGGGCATTAATACATGCATCAATTGTAGTTTCTAAAGATTCACAAAAAGGAATTGTTATTGGTAAAGGCGGGAAAATGCTTAAAAAAATCGGCACCCTTGCTAGAAAAGATATGGAAGATTTGTTAAAAAAATCGATCCGATTAGAAATACTTGTAAAAGTTGATGAAGGCTGGATAGACAATTCATCTGCTCTTAAAAAATATGGCTATTAATAAAGTAATTAAAGGTTTCGTTTTAAATATAATTCCGTACAAAAATAATGATGCATTAGTCAATGTTTTAACTAGCGAAGGCTTCGTATTTTTCAATTGTCGTGGTGGACTAAAAATCGATTCAAAAAATGGAAAAGTAATCGAATTATATAACTATTCTGAGTTCTCGCTTTTTCTTCTTAAAGAAGATAAATTCTTGATGAACTCTGGTTTTGTTATCAATGACTTTTCAACGATAAAATCAAACATTGAATATCTAGCTTTTTTAAGTTTTTTAAGTGAGTTATCTATAAAATGTATTGAACAAAATGATTCAAGCAAAATATATGATCTATATTATAAAATTATCAATAATATTGGACCTGAAAATATTATTCTTTTAGGTTGTATTTATGTTGCTAAAATTTTAACTATTAATGGACTTCAATTAGATGTTGATTCCTGCATATATTCGCACTGTAACGACGATATAACAGGTGTTTCATACGTTGATGGTGGTTTAGTTTCTAAGCAGCATTTCAATAAGGATAAGCATATTTATTACAATAAAAATGAGATTGAATTTATCGTTCAATTATTTAATGAAACTATTGATTTGAATATAAATTATCGTAAAGAAATTAATTATTTTAAGTTGTTTAATGACCTACTTAATTACTTACAAGATACACTACAAATAAAATTAAAAAGTTTTCTCCTTCTAATTTCTACTTTATAGTAAATATTCAATAACGTGTTGCGATTTTATAATATTAATAGTTCTTTTTTTGTAAAATGCTGTTTGAAATTATAGAAAGGAACAGTATGAACGCTTTAATCTTTATTTCGAGTTTATTGGTATCTCTTACACCTTATCAAACACATGATTTTGTCACGTTTTATAACACAAGAACTGATGCAGAAAAGACTCTCATGGCAGAAAAAAATATTAACAGTTATGAAACGCTTGAAAACTATTTTCAAAACTCTGCACACAATAAAAAAATTAATGATTCAATTATTGTAGATATTGGAGATTTTAGTGAATATAAAGATTATCCTTCTACATTTAACGTGAGATTGAAGAAAGAAGTTAATGTGTTTAGATTTTACACTTTAGATCCTTCTCCGTCAGGTAATAGAAACAAAGGTAGGATTGTCATTGATAACTTAAGATTAGAATACAATAACGATTTATAGGAGAATAAGTTGTGAGAGTTAAAACAGTTTTAATATATGTTGGAATTGCATTATTTGCTATAAATGCTTCGTCGTGTGTAAATAGGAAAACAAATTATATCATTGAAGGATTATTTACCGGAAGTGGCGATAGTACAA
>CAYJLA010000019.1:0-19466 GCA_964371305.1 uncultured Staphylococcaceae bacterium
GTTTGGTTAAAGATTTTCGTTGTTATGGTGAAATGTTACTTGATCTTATGAATCAATCGAAGATAAAACTAGCTGCAATTTCCAATTTAGAAGGCATTGAGTTTGATGAAGATAACAAAGTGTTTTTTGATACTAAATACTATAGCCAATATAATGTAAATAAACGTTGTATAAAATTCGCATTACAACATAAAAATCGTTTTAAAGTATTTACTTGGTGCAAACCAGCAACCGAAACTTGCGATGAGAAGTTTAAAAATATGATTTTAAAAAATCAAAATATTGTTATAGGTTTAAAATTTCATCCATACTACTCAAAAATGAGGATGGATGATTCAAGAATACAACCGTATTTAGAATTTGCTAATAAACACTCACTTACTGTATTATGTCATACAGCAGCCGATGAATTTAGTGATGCATATTATGTATATAAAATATGCGATAAATATCCAAATGTTAAATTCATACTTGCTCACTTAAATATGTTTACAAACGGAATAGAAGTGGCTCATTATATAGCGATGAAAAATAATCTATATGGTGATTTAAGTTGGGTAGACCCAATTTATATAAAAGAAATAGTAAAAGTAGCATCTTCAAATAAACTGATGTTTGGATCTGATGCACCTATTGATAAAGATAAAAGTTATCTTCATCCTTTTTACAAATATTACTTCAATGACTTAAGCCATATAATAACAAAAGATGAATATAAAAACATCATGTACCGAACTGCACAAAAAGTGTTTAAGATAAAATAACTACATTATATCAACTATTGTATCAATGTTTACAACATTATTGTCTTTTTCTTTTTCTTTGAAATAAAGAGCATTATTCTTTTTTATTATAGTTACAATTATAACTACAAGTATAGAAAGTGTTTCTGCAGTAATAAATGCTATCCACAATCCTGTAATCCCGAACCAAAAAGAGCACAAAAAAGACAATCCAACATTAAATATAAAAGTTCTACAAGAAGAAATAATTAGGCTTCTTAGTCCATCATTCAATGCAGTATATCCTGTGGTTGCCATAATCGAGAAACCAGAAAATAAAAAGGTAATAGGCAAAAACAAAAACCCATAACTCATAATTGATGAAATGTCTGCATCACCGTTTGAAAATAACATCGTAATAGGTATTGATAATGAATACGCTAATATACACATAGAAACCGCGCCAATGGCAACAATCTTCAAACAATCCTTTAAGCATTTTCTAACATAGTCGAAGTTCCCTTCGCCAAGATGATAGGAAATTATCGGACTTACTCCAATTGCAAACCCTCCAAATGCGCTTGTAAACAAAAATTGTGTATATTGCATTCCAGCAATTGCACTAACTCCATCATATCCTTCCATTAAAATATTAAGCATTATAAAATTATAACTAAAGGTCATGACTGCTGTTGCAATGTTTGTGGCAAATTCGCTTGACCCATTATAAATAGATCTAATTAGTTCATTAATGTAAAGCTTACAAGGTAATCTGAATCTAATTCCTTTTTTCTTAATTATGAACATAATCAAAGCTGGAACAGCAACTACAGCTTGTCCGGTGATGGTAGCAATACCAGCCCCCATAATTCCCATATCTAAAACAGCTATGAAAAGATAATCAAGTATAATGTTAGTCAGCCCGGCACATATAGTCAAGATCATTCCTAAAACTGGTTTTCCATCTGCGATTAAAAAATTATGGAAATATGCTTCCATCAGTAGTAATGGAGATCCGCTAATAAGTATAATGTAATACAAACTTGCATCGTGCATTATTGATTCATCAGCCCCTAAGAATTTAAGTATTGGTTCTCTGAAAATAAGAGTACAAACTATAATGACTACTTGAATTACTACGGCAGCAACGAGAATAAAAGTGAAAACTTGTTTAGCTTCATTTTTCTTACCTTCTCCTAAGAGTTTTGAAACAACTGCAAGTGCACCTCCAGAAAACATAAATCCAATAGCAGAGATACATGCTGAAACAGGAAAAACAATGTTGATTGCAGGAAATGCTTCAGGAGCAAAGTTTGCAACAAACATTCCATCAACAATTGTATATAAAGAAATAAACATCAACATCACAATAGATGCTGCTGAGAATTTAAACAGTTCTTTTATATTAAACTTATGTGCAATTTTCATTTTCATACTATCGTATGTTATCATAAATCTATTTTTAATGTCAGCGTTTTTTAAAATTATATTTTATTGTATTTTAGTTGGAATTTGTACTCTTAATTATTTATAATTATATCATGAATAAAATTGAAACAATCGAACTCATTGAAAAAACAATAGATAAGGTTAGACCATTTATTAACCGAGACGGAGGAGATATAACATTTGATAAATTTGAAGATGGATTTGTATATGTTACGATGTCTGGAGCTTGTGAAGGATGTGCAAATATAGACTTTACAATATCTAATGGGATTGAGGTTATCTTAATGGAAGAAGTTCCTGGGATTCTAGGTGTAAGATTAAGTGAAAAAAAAGAGCCTACATTGTAGGTTCTTTTTTATAATAGTATATTTTTTCTTCTGTTTGCGGCTATATATCCATCTGCGTTTCTTGGATCTTTCTTATTGTACTGAAGTTCTTCTTGTTTCAGTGTAATCATTACGCCTCCTGCCGCTTCAAGTATGCATTGTCCAGCAGCAGTGTCCCATTCTTTTGTATTTCCCGAAAATCTATATGTAATTTCACCTACGCCATGTGCAATTCTACATAGCTTAATACTTGAACCAACACTAGCTGTTTTTGAAATTCTATCAGAGTATTTTTCAATGATTTCATCTTCTTCTTTCATTCTATGATGTTTTGAAACGAATGCTGTTAAATCTGAAGTTTTTCTATTGCAGTAGATTTGATCAACTATCTCATCTCTTGAATAAAATGCACCATTCCTTCTACTACCATAATATATTTCATTAGTAACTGGTATTAAGATAGCACCCACGACTAATTTATTTTTATATGCTAGAGCGATATTGACAGTGAATTGATCATCTTTATCAACAAAGTTTTTTGTTCCATCAATAGGATCAATAATCCAAAGATAATCAGCATCTAGTCGACTTAAATCATCACTAGATTCTTCAGTTAAAAAAGAATGTGTCGGAAATTTTTCTGATATAAAATCACGAAGCATTTTGTCGACCATTTTATCTGCTTCAGTAACTGGTGAAGAATCATCCTTTATTTCAACATCAAAATCTCTACTATATATATCCATTATAGGTTGTCTTACGCTATTCAAAGCAAGCAACGCTACTTCCAATTCTTTTTCCCACATATAATTTATCCTCTATTTTCTAATAATAATTTGATACAGTCAATTATCTTTTCTATTCCAGAAACACCTTCAGTAAAATTAAAAATTCCTGAAGCGTTATGATGCCCTCCACCACCGTATTTAACGGCAATTTGTTGAACATTGATATCGCCTTCACTTCTAAATTCACATCTATATGATCCATCTTCGCGTTCTGTAAATAAACACCATACCTTAATATTTTCAATACCAGAAAGAGTATTTACTAAAGAACTAGCATATGCAAATGTAACATCGTATTTTTTTATCATTTCATTACTAATCAAGCAATAAACAATATTATCAGTTACAAAAACAGCTTGAGTAGAGAGGAAGTTCTTAAATTTATAAGACTTGATATCGGTTAGTGCAATACGTTTAAATATTTCTTTGTCATCTATGCCTATTTTATAAAGTTGCGCAATCGCTTTATGCAATTGCTCTCCGTTTGAGCAAAACATAAACCTTCCTGTATCCGTAACCATACCTAAAAAGAGGGCATTCGCAGCCAAAGGTGATATTTTTAATTCAAGAGTATGTGCCATATCGAGTAATAATTCACAAGTAGAAGACATTTTGGTGTCAACGTAATGTATTCCTTCAAATTTTTCGTTTTCAATATGATGATCTATTTTAATAATTTCTAATGCTGAAGATATTCTAGCATCTTCACTTCTACCGATATCAGTGGCATCTACTAATATAGCTAATGAATTTGTTATTATATCATTTTCTATTACGTCCATTGAACCAATTAAATTATAAAAAAGCGGTAGACCACTGCCTAAAACATATACTTTTTTTTCTGGATATAAGTCTAGAATTAAATGCTTTAAACCAATGGCGCTACCATAACAGTCACCATCAGGCAATTTATGCCCAAAGATAGTGACTGTATTGTATTCACCTATTTTATTAATAATTTCTTTATACGTATTCATTATTTATGCCTTGTTGACACAGCCAAATACTTCGCATTTAGCTTCGACAACAGCAGCAATACCTTTTTTACCAGGACCAATGATTTTACGTGGATCATATTGTTCTAAATCTTTAGCAACAGCTTCACGAACTAATTTAGTCCATTCTTGTTGGCATTCAGTATTAACATTAATTTTACATGTACCGCGTTCAATAGCCATTTTTATTTGATAATCAGGTATTCCGCTTCCTCCATGTAAAACAAGTGGTAAATCAAGAAGTTCATCAATAGCTTTCATTTCATCAAAACCTAATTTCGGTTCACCTTTATATGGTCCATGAACACTTCCAAGTGCTGGTGCTAAACAGTCAATACCTGTTTGTTCAACCATAACTTTACATTCATCTTTATCAGCATATAGAACACCTTGTGAGATTACATCGTCTTCTTGTCCGCCTACATGTCCTAATTCAGCTTCAACAGTAACGCCTTTTGGATGTGCATAATCAACTACTGCTTTAACTGTTTTAATATTTTCTTCAAATGGATGATGAGATGCATCAATCATTACTGAAGTAAAACCAGCATCAATAGCAGCTTTACATGATTCGAAACTACTTCCGTGATCTAAGTGAAGAGCAACTGGTACAGTAATTTTTTTATCAACTAAATATCCTTTAACCATACCTACTACAGTATGATAACCACCCATATAACGAGCAGCTCCTTCGCTAACTCCTAAAATAACAGGTGCATTGATTTCTTGAACCTTATCAAGAATTGCTCCTACCCATTCAACATTGTTAATGTTAAATTGTCCGACTGCATAGGATTCTTTGTGTGCTTTACTTAGCATATCCTTCATATTTACTAATACCATTTTTACATCCTCCTTAAAATTCGTTATTGATGTCTATATCAGTGTCACTACTAATAGTAGCGTTATAATTTTCTTCCTCATCTTCGTGCCCTAAATTATCATTGTCTTCTAACTCAATTGCTTCAACTTTTGATTTAATTCTTTCATCTCCAAACTTGAATTTTTCTTTTAAATCCCATGAATTGTTAGTATTTAATACAAAACGACCATCTAGTGTTAGTTGAGTATAAAATAATGCAATTTTGTCATTTTGTTGTTGTTCGGTCAATCCTAACTCAACAGCACATAATGTCCATAATTCTTTAAATGATAGTGAACAGCCCTTACTTTTGAAAACATCATAAGCTGTATCAATCATAGTTTTTTTACTCATAAAATTCCTCCTACATTTTATCTGGTGCACTAACTCCTATTAAATTTAGTGCTATTTTAAGAACTATTTTACACGACTTTAATAATCCAAGTCTAGAACCTGTAATTTGTATATTATCGCGGTCAATTATTCGATAATCATTATAATAGGAATGAACTTGAGACGCAACTAATTGAATATAATTTGTTATTTTATTTACTTCAAAAGCTTTTAAACTAGATAAAACGACACTATTAAGCGACTCTAAAGTTCTTAACATTCTTCCTTCTACAACGTTATTTAAATGTTTGCCATCATAATCGATTTCTATATCTTTAGATGTAGCAAGTAGTTGAGCAATTCTTGCATGTGCATATTGTGCATAATATAAAGGATTAGAAGAATTCTGTTCTGCAACTACACCTAAGTCAAAATCTAAATGTGTAGATGGAGATCTAGACACAAAGAAATATCTTACAGCATCAATTCCTACCTCGTTACATAGTTCCATAAGTCTAATTGCGTTCCCTTGTCTTTTGCTCATCTTAATTTCTTCGCCATCTTTTACTAAACGCACCATTTGTACAAAACAAAATGATAAGCAGTCAGGATCAATGTCTTGAAGTGATAATGCTGCCTTAATACGCGCAACATATCCATGATGATCGCCTCCTAAAATATCAATCAACTTTCCATTTGTTCTATTGAATTTATCAGCATGATATGCTGCATCTGGAACAAAATATGTATAATCACCATTTGATTTAATCACCGGTCTATCTTTATCATCACCAAATTCAGTAGTTTTTAAAAATGTTGCACCTTCATGAATGTATTGATATCCTTTAGAACGCTCTAAAAACTTCTCAACATTCCCACTTTTTCTAATATCTGTTTCTCTAGTATATTTATCAAAATCTACACCAAAATCTTTTAAATCCGTTTTAATTTGTTCTAATTCTCTAGTAATACCTATTTGCGTGAAAAAATCTAATTCGTATTTATTTGAGTCAAGCAATACATCACCATATCTCTCTTTCAATTCTTTCGCGATATCAATAACATCTTCACCTAAATAACCGTCTTCAGGTATTTCTTTTTTAATACCAAATAATTCTGAGTATCTCGACTGTAACGACAAACCTAAATTGTTAACTTGTGCACCGGCATCATTTACATAGAACTCTCTAGTGACGTTGTATCCAGCAAATTCATATAATCTTGAAAGTGTATCACCAACAGCAGCAACTCTTGCATGGCCAACGTGAAGCCTCCCTGTAGGATTTGCGCTTACAAACTCAATATTAACATTTTCATCATTGTTTTCGCTTTTACCATAATTTTCGCCATCTTTAACAACTTTTGAAATTATTTTTTTAAATACACTTAACTTTATAAAAAAATTAATGAAGCCAGGACCAGCAATTTCAATTTTTTCTATTAAATCAGAATCAATCTTTGAAATAATATCTTCAGCAATACTACGAGGAGATTTTTTAAATTCTTTTGATAGGCGTAATGCAATATTACATGCATAATCTCCATGTGCTTCATCTTTTGTTTTTTCTAATACAATGTCACTTAAGTCAATGTCTACCTCTAATGCCGCAATGGCTTGATGTATTGACAATTTTATTCTTTTTTCTATACTCATAATAATAATATTATACTTATGTTAAGTATAAATACAACTACAAAAAATAGTGTTTAATTAATGTCCATGCAATGATATTATTATTGTATGAAAACTAGCATAAAAAACACATTAAATTCAATGCATTCAAAGTGGCAACTTTTTTGTAATAAATGGGATGTTTTTTGGAATAAAGCGTTCGATTTCTTTTTTAAAAAACATACACTATTAACTTTTATTATTTTAATTTCACTTTCAGCTATTGGAATAAGATATGCTGTGGCCCTATATCCAGCAAGAGATTTGGGCGTGTTCATATTCCCTTGGATAAATACTATACGCGAGGGAGGGGGATTTGAAGCCTTAGCTAATCCTCCGGGAAATTATCTTCCTTCTTATATGAACTTATTAGCTTTAGTTTCTTATTTGCCATCTGGTGAGTTTATAACTGATTATTACCACTATTATTTTGGCTCAACTGGTTATTATATTAACGATATGTATTATGTAAAAACATTGAGTTTCATATTTGATGCTATTGCGGCAACAGGCATATTAATGATTGCAAGATATTTTAATAGGGATGATGTTGGCACGCAACTATTTGCGTTTGGATTATTTTTAATATTACCAACTGTTTTTACAAATAGTGCTATTTGGGGTCAAGCAGACATGTCATACACATGTTTTATAATTTGGAGTATTTATTTCTTATTAAAAGAAAGACCAAAAACTGCGGCGATATTTTTTGGCTTAGCACTATCTTTTAAAATTCAGGCTATTTTCTTCATTCCAGTTTTGGGATATTTATGGTTATTCAAAAAATTTAGACTTACTCATTTCTTTATTTCAATAGGCACAGTATTTATAACTTTTTTACCATGGTATTTTGCAGGTGCATCTTTTACACTTCCTTTCGAAAAATTTATTAATTTCTTTGGTGAATATTCAGCACTTAATCTTAATTCTGGTTCTATTTTTGCTTTCTTTGCAAATATCAGAACTGCTGGAGGGGATGCCTCAGCACTAACTGGATTATTCTCTGTAATGAGTATATTTCTTACATTTGCCTCATGTCTTATTGTATTGGCTGTTTTATATTGCAAAAAAATCGCCCCTACACCAGCAAATATACTCATTGTTACAGCATTATTTTCATTACTTGTTCCGTTTACGATGGCAAGAATGCATGAAAGATACTTTCTGCTTGCAGATGTCTGCATAATGCTTTATGTAGTTGTTTTAAAGCGAAAATACTATTTAATTGCACTATCTCAACTTGCATCTTTAATTTGTCTTCTGGTCTATTTAAACGAAGACATAGCATTGTACTTGTCTAATTCTAGTTTAGGAAACATGTATGTACAAAATATTGATGCTCTTGTAACAACGATGATCAACACGATAGCAGCAACAATAAATATAGTAATGATTTGTGTAATAGCACGTGATATAAAAAGATTAAATTCACCAGAAGTAGTTGAATCAGATCAAAGTATTATTTAATTTGTTTTTTTAAGTAAAACGATACAATATGCTTCACAGGCAATGTTTTCACCTACTTCACCTACTCCATTACCACTCATAGCTTTTATTGAAACGTTTTCTTTCTTACATTCAATAACGGATGATATGCTAGATCTCATTTCATCAATAAAAGGTGCTAATTTCGGATTAGCGAGCGACACCGTACAGTCAATATTTTCAACAGCATATTCATTCTCTTTCATTAAATTGATAACGGCGGCTAAAAGTTTTATAGAAGAAATATCTTTATATTCTTGATCGTTATCGGGAAAAAGTTTTCCTAAGTCACCTAGGGCTAGTGCACCGATAATTGCTTCTGCAATAGCATGAGTTAAAACATCCGCATCACTATGGCCAAGAAGTCCAAGTTCATATGGAATTTTAACTCCACCTAAAATAAGTGCTCTATTCGAAACTAAACGATGAATATCTTTTGCAAAACCTATCTTATACATTGAATTTAAAGAACATACAATCGCCATCAGATGGTTTATATTCTTTCCCCTCTATTCTTAATTTTCCTTTTTCTTTGATAATTTGTTCATTTTTATACTCAAACATATCATCATACTTATATACTTCAGCTTTAATAAAACCGCGTTCAAAGTCTGAGTGTATTACACCTGCACATTCTGGAGCGGTCATTCCACTTTTGAAAGTCCATGCTCTACATTCATCGCTGCCAACAGTAAAAAATGTAGATAAATTCAGAAGTTTATATGCTGAATTCACAAGTCGACCTAAACCTGACTCTACTAATCCCATACTAGAAAGAAACTCAACTTTATCTTCATCTGGTAAATTACAGATTTGAAATTCAATTTCACATGAAACCGGTATTACTTCAGCATTTTCTTCTGCGGCATATTCTTTTACTAAATTATAATACTTACAGTCACCTAAATTCATATAATCGTCTTCTGCTATGTTAGCTACATAAATAATAGGTTTCATTGAAAGTAAGTGTATTTCTTTCAGTAAATAATTAGTTTGTTCTTTAGATAAACCTTTAAATGATCTGGCTGATTTGCCATCTTGTAAATGTGGATTAATTAAACTTAGTGCTTCATATTCAAAAATTGATTGTTTATCCTTTTGAATTTTAGCTTTACTTTCTATTTTTCCAATTCTCTTACTTACTGTATCAATATCTGCCATAACTAGTTCCAAATTAATAGTTTCAATATCCCTAATAGGATCAACTTCTGAATCTACATGTATAATTTCACTAGAATCAAAGCATCTAACCACTTCAACGATTGCGTCGCATTCTCTTATATGTGATAAAAATTGATTGCCTAAACCTTCTCCTTTGGATGCTCCTCTAACTAGACCAGCAATGTCATAAAATTCGACTGTGGCATATGTCGTTTTCTTTGGCGCAAATAAACTTGAAAGGAAATCTAATCTTTTATCAGGAACAATTACAACTCCTGTATTTGGTTTTATTGTTGCAAACGGGTAGTTTGCTGCCTCTACTTCTGATAATGTGATAGCGTTAAATAATGTCGATTTTCCAACATTAGGCAATCCTACTATTCCTGCTTTTAGTGCCATAGGTATTCTCCTTATTACAAATTTTATTATTATATAATAATTTACGTATTTCAATAAAAAAAGGCTACATAGCCTTTTTTCATTACGCAAATATAATAATTAATTTTTTACAATATTCACAGCGCGAAGACCTCTATCGGTTTCTTCAACGTCGAATTCGACAGCATCGCCATCAGCGACAGTTTTGTAATTATCCATTACGAGTGCTGAATAGTGAAAGAAATAATCTTTACTATCTTCGCCAGTAATG
Organism: uncultured Staphylococcaceae bacterium; assembly: GCA_964371305.1. Taxonomy (GTDB): domain Bacteria; phylum Bacillota_I; class Bacilli_A; order RFN20; family CAG-826; genus CAYJLA01. The sequence continues at coordinate 10,443 of CAYJLA010000019.1, forward strand.
AAACCAAAACCTTTTTTGTCATTAAACTTTTTAACAGTTCCCTTCATTTATGCACCTTTCATATACTTGTATTAATTATAACATAACATTTTCATTTAATGTGATTTTTTTAATTTATTTTTTATATTTGGCATTTTAAGCGATATTGCGATACTACTACTTAAAGTAGAAATCACAATTGAAACAATGAACATGATAAAGTATGCCATATAATTTGGAACAAATAAAAAGGACGTACCAAACTCACTAGCGAGGTACATTCCTATACTTATTTCGCAGACTATTATTGATAGCAATGAATTTAAAAAAGCAGATAATCCCATAACAATACTATAATAAACATAATAACGAACTATGTCTCTTCTTGCTATTCCAATAACATTGAATATATTGCGTTCATTTTTAGTTTGAGAAATATTTAAATAATTAATCAGTATGAATAGCGTCGATGTAATAAATAAGGTTATTATCGCAAACCAACTAGTTATACTTTCAACATAATAAAATACATCTGCGATGGATTCATCAATTAGCGATTGCGGATTACTAAATGTAAAGTTTCCATATGCTGAACTTAATTGTTCAACTGCATCATTTAGATCGAAGTCTTTTTTAATTTGCAAAAAAGCGGTATTTCCTAATAATGAAAATGCGCTTTTCCCAAGCTTATCTCTAAAAAATGATATTGTCCAGTAGTTATCATGATAGATCGTACTAGCGGCTTCATCAACAATTCCAACGATGTTAAGAGGTACATTTATATATTGTTTTTCTACACGTATCTCAGATAATAATAATGTTTTTGTATGAAAAGCAAAATATATAATGCTGTTTATAGATATTGATGCACCTAATGATTTAATTAAGCCAGTCGATACTACTATATCATTATTCGTACTAGGGGGTTTACCAAACAAAAGATTACTTGGTACGGTAGAAAATTTAATATTAGACTTAGAATATATATTTCCTCCAGTTATATCTTTAGGAGGTGTTGGACTTATGTATTCATACTTTTTATCCATTATACTAATTGAGTCTGTAAAGTTATAAAGTTCACTTTCATTAAATGAAGCGAACAAATCTGAAGTGAATCCATTATTGAGTCCATTATTATATGAACTGTAACTAGATTGTGAAGAAATAAAAAAATCGTGCAAAAACTGCATATTATTTTTGATATATGATAAATCGCTATATGTAATTGAATCTTTATCAGTTACAAATATAGCTTTTTCATTTTTGAAATTATCTATACCAAAGGTAGATAAATTTTCAAAAATTATATCTTTATATTTGTTGTTAGTTTCAATTTTTTTAATTGATGTACTAATATCGTCTAAGAATGTTGCTGTATAAATTTTTTTCACTTCCCATGGTTTTGTTTGAATCTCTCCTGGTTGAAACGAGACGGATAAATTCAATTGGTTTTCAACAAAATACTCATTCCATCGATTGTTAGAATGAACAACTATATCATTTTCGTTTAGGAACACTGAAGAAACATTTAAAAACACATCGTTGTAATAATTCCATTCACTATTATCAACCCCAATTCCTATAACAAGTGATTTCTCATTAATATAGTTTCCTAATGATTCAAAGTTTCTAGTTATTCTCAGTTCATAACATAAATTAATAAGTGTCTCATAACTTATACCTAGTATTACACTATCATCACCTAAAAGAAAATTTGTAGATGGGTAAAAGGTTTCGTGTTGATAGTTTGTAACGTCATGATGATTGGCAAATGTTTTTGCTGAAAAGTTCGGTAAAATTGCTTTTGAAAAACTAGAGGAAGCATAAACAATATTTCTATCTTGAAACATATTATCTAATGTATTTACGTAGCGAATGTATATTTTATTTATCGTATCTAAATATTCATTTTTAAGATCATAGACATAGCCTTCGTCTGGAGTTTCATAATGATTAAGTCTTGTTTCTTTATCTTTTAATTGCATGACTATTGTATTATCCCCTAATAATGACTGGACAATATTACTAACTTGTTCGTTGATTGAGGAAGTAAGAACAAATACTAGACCAAGCGATAATAATGATATAGATGAAACAAAGTTAGAAATTATAGTCTTGGCCTTAGAATATTTTAATGAATCTACAATATTTTTTAAAATAAATGATAATGGCATTTTAGTCTTGCTTGCTTCACATTGAAATCGAAGTTTTTTTATACACTGTTTAATAGATTTATTACCTCTTACAAGAAATATTTTCTTGTTTTTTAAATTGTATATTTCATCGCACATATCAAATAGTTGTTCTTTGTCATGCGAAAATACAATGACTAGGCATTTTTTACTGACGTCCTTTAATATCTTCATAATTGCCCTTGAATTGTTATAATCAAGTGAGCCAGTAGGTTCATCACAGATAATTATATTTGGTTCAGAGAGAATGGCCCTTGCTATCGCCACTCTTTGTTTCTCTCCGCCTGAAAGACAACTAACTTGTTTTGACTTAAACTTATCAATACTTAAATATTTTAGCAGCTTCGTTAATTTGTTCTTATATGTATGTTTATGAACTTTTAAGGTTTCCACAATAAGAGATATATTCTGAGTGATTGAATTAGCGTTAAAAAGTTTAAAATCTTGGTGAACAACACCAATATTTTCTAATCTAAACTGTTTCATTTCATTTATTGATAACTCGCTAGTCAAATAATCATTAATATATATTTTTCCACCATATTCTTTATCAATGCCAAGCAAAATGTTAATTAGAGTTGATTTTCCACATCCTGAATCACCATAAATGCCTACTAATCCTGTCGAATTTAGTTCAAGCGATACATTAGAAAAAATTTCTCTATCAAACGATTTATTAAGATTTATTATTTTTATCATTCGTCTTTTAACTCCTCAGATATAAATTTCCACTTATATAAAGTTATTGGAATATATGTCGACAAATACGGAATAATAAAAATAATAAACAAAATACATAAAGGTATGAAAAAGTTAATGTTGAAAAATTCATCATATGGCACACTAACAATATTTTTTACACCTAAATTGACTTGAAAATTATGATTGATTACGGATTTAAGTATTTCCGCTACTGGAATTGCAAAAATACCTGCACATAACGAACTTAATAGTGATTCAACAAAATAAATAATTGCTACTTCACTTTTGCTTGCGCCCAAAATTGTTAGAATAGCGCTTGTTTTTTTGTTTGATATAAAGGTAGAGAAAGAAGAAATGGCACATATGCATACTATTGCAGCCATGCATATAACTAAATAAAATATAAATATTGTTGAAAAAGATTCCATCATAGAAACATAAGAAGACGAAATGTAATAAGATTCAGACGTTATTTCAAGGTCAGAGTCATTGTTTAATTGATCTATAAATTCATTATACTTTTCAACTTCATCATAATTATTTACAAAAGCATTTAAGCAGTATGAACTTTGAACACTATCGTTTCTTGAATTCAACATGTAGTCGTAGTAACTTATTTTTTTATCAGAGTACAATAATATATTTGTTAAATAAGTGTTTTTAAATAAATCTTTATAAGAAGTGTAAGAAAAGTAAATTTTTGGTCCGTTCATATATGTAAACTCTTGAGCCACACCAACAATTCTTAGATCACAATTATACACGAATCTTTCCGATATCGCTTCTTTATTGAATGGCTCTTCTACATAAAATTCTTTAGACGTTTCAAAGTATAAATCTACATAAGGGTTATCGCTATTGATATGCAATAATTCTAAGAATTCCTCATTGACGATTATAGAATTTGTATTATCCAGCAGTGAGTTATATTTAGTTTCTACTATGTCATTATTCAGAACCTTAAAATTGTATACAGGTATAAATTGAATATTGTTAAACATTGAATTTCCATATGAAATATTAATCATTCTTGGTATAAAGTAGCTAAAATCAATGTCTACAACAATGGATTCAATTGATGAAAAAACTTGGTTAACATTATTAAATGTTGGTCGTTCATATTTCGTAATATAGTTGTTGTTTCCTAGTGGCAATTCGGTTTTTGATGAAACACGACTAAACGGATATGTTAAAGATTGTTTTACACTTTCATCTATAGAATTTGTAGATCCGTTTATGAAACCAAAACATAATATTGAAGAAACAATTCCAATGAGTATTGCAAATGAAGAAAGTGCATTTTTCACCTTGTTATTTAAAATATTAAACTTTATAAAACTATAACACCAATTATAATTATTATATGCAGTTTGCCTTATTCTTTTTTTCTTACTAATGGATGTTTTTTTTCTTATATGAGCAGATGTAATTTTATTACCTAAATCAATAATCTCATTAGAATATTTTTTAGCTAAATTAATGTTATGTGTAACTACAATTACTAAACGTTCTAGAGATTGTTCTTTTAAGTAATTAAATACTATCTCAGCATTATCTTCATCTAATGCACCACTTGGTTCATCAGCTAATATAATTTGTGGATCGATGGATATACTTCTAACTAATGCGACCCTTTGTTTTTCGCCTCCTGAAATTTTATCAATATTCGTATTTAATATGTGCGATAAATTGAATTCATCAATAAGTTTTTTAAGTTTTTTGTTAATATATTCTTTGTTCTTTCCCTGCATTTTAAGTGATATTGATAGGTTTTCATAAACTGTTAACTCCGAAAAAACATTATATTGTTGAAATATGATACCTAAATGCTTTTGATAAAAACATCTTTTTTCGCGAGCACTAATTTTGGAAATGTCTCTACCTAAAACATATATTTTACCACTAGTAGGTTTTTCTATTTGAGCAATTAAGTTCAAAACAGTGGACTTACCACAACCTGACTTTCCAACTAAAAAGAACAGTCCTTTAGAAGGAAAATCCAAAGAGATGTTATTTAATACATTTTGTCTAGTTTTGCCATGGACGAAACTTTTGCTTACTTTATTAAAAACAATTAGAGATTTCACACTACTAATATAGTGTTCTATAATAAATAACGAATTATTTTAGCACTTTTTTTAACGACTTTTCGAAATTTTCTCTCGAAAGCATTATAATGTTTTTACAACTGGAGCATTCAATTTTTATATCAGCTCCCATTCTTACGATTTTAAAAATCTTTGTTCTATTTTCACATGGATGATACTTACCCATTTGAACCATATCATTTAATTTATATTCCATATTTACATTTTCATAGCGGCTGGAACTTTAGGTAACCCAGGCATTGTCATAATGTCACCAGTAAGACATACAAGAAAATTAGCACCCGCTGATAAAGTTACTTCTCTAATAGTAATTGTAGTTCCGATTGGTGCTCCAATTATAGATGGGTCATCAGATAAAGATTGGGGCGTTTTCGCCATACAAATATAAGCATTATCGAAACCTAAAGACTCATAAAATTCTATTTGTTCTTGCGCTTTTGGTAAGATAACTATTTCATTTGCTCTATAAATATCTTTGCAAATTGCAGTTATTTTTTTAGATATAGTCATATCTCTAGTATAAATTGGTTTATATTTACTTTGAGTATTTTCAAGTACATTAACAACTTTATTCGCTAAATCAATCGAACCTTCACTGCCCTTGATGAAACCATCAAGAAAACTCACAACATACCCATTTTTAATACACCATTCTTCGAGCAACTTAACTTCATTTTCATGATCTGTTGAGAAATGATTGATTGCTACAACAACTGGAACACCATATTTAGCAATATTCTCTAAATGTATTTTTAAATTACAAACGCCTTTGTTTAATGCTTCTAAGTTCTCATCAGTAATGCATTCAAGACTTTGTCCACCATGCATTTTCAACGCCCTAATTGTAGCAACCATTACACAAGCATCAACATTAAGATTAGCTTCTTGTGCCTTTATATCAAGAAATTTTTCAGCTCCCAAATCTGCTCCAAAACCTGCCTCAGTAACAACGATATCAGAAAGCTTTAATCCAAGCTTTGTTGCAATAATTGAATTGCAACCATGTGCTATATTAGCAAATGGTCCGCCATGAATCAAACAAGGATTATTTTCTAAAGTTTGCACAATATTAGGCTTCAAAGCATCTTTCATAAGCTTTCTAATTGCATTCGATATCCCTAATTCCTGCAAACGAACTGGTTCCATATTGCTTGTATAAGCAACAATTATTCTATCTGCTTTTTTAATGAAATCATCTTCATTGTTTGCCAAACATAGAATAGCCATCAATTCACTAGCTACGGTAATTAAGAAACTATCACTTCTTTCTACTCCATTTTTTTCTCCGATGCCGATAATAATATTACGAAGGGTTCTATCATTCATATCAAGAGCTCTTTTCCATACAACTTTAGTTGGGTCAATATTTAATTCATTACCTTGAAAAATATGATTATCGATAATTGCAGATATTAAGTTTATTGATGATGTTAATGCATGCATATCCCCTGTGAAATGTAAATCAATCTCATCTTTAGGCCCAATGGAAGCTAAACCACCACCTGTGGCTCCACCTTTTATGCCAAATACAGGACCAAGGGAAGGTTCCCTTAAACATAATAATGATTGCTTTCCAATTTTGCATAGACCATCACTTAACGCAATTGATGTTGTGGTTTTGCCTTCTCCTGCTCTAGTTGGAGTAATTGCAGTGACTAAAACTAATTTGCCGTTGTGCGGACGTAATTCTTGGTCAGGGATTGAGAGTTTCGCTTTAAAGTGGCCGTATGGTTCTACAAACTCATCCTTAATTTTCATTTTTCTTGTAATTTCATAAATGTTTTTCAAACTCATAAATACTCCTATTCTATATTTTTTTTAATAAATGATTAGCTATTAACAAACCAGCAGTTGAAGGTACAAATATCATAGATGAAACTACTTTGTCATTATTTAATGGTAGTTCATCGCTAAACACAACTTCTACATCATTTATATTAACATTCTGTTGCTTTAACTCATAGCGAATTTTTCTTGCTAATGGATCATTGTTTGTCTTATTAAGCGTTGTAATTTTTAATGCCTTTGGATCCATTTTTTTTCCTGTACCCATACATGATATAAAATTTAAATTATTTTCGACAAGGTATTTAATCAAAGCTATTTTGCTCGGAACACAATCTATAGCGTCTACAATAAAATCAAACTTACACAAATTAAAAACATCAATATTTTCTTTATCGAGTTTTTTATCTAAAGTAGTTATATTACATAATGGATTAATAGATTTAATTCTCTTAAAAGCACATTCTACTTTGCTTTTTCCAATATCATTGTTTGTAAATAGTATCTGCCTATTCAAGTTACTATTATCGACAGTGTCATAATCAACTATTTGAATATTACTAACACCACTTCTAACAAGAGCTTCTAAACAAGTTCCACCTACACCACCAATTCCAATAATACAAACACTTGTTCTAGTTAATTTTTCAAAATCATCACCTATTAATTTACGACTTCTTTCACTCATAATTCTGTTATTTATAAAGTTAAGCATTATGTCATAATCACTGATAAATTTTACCGGCATTTGATGTTTAAAAAATGTAACTTGTCTTTTTGCATAATTGCGTGTGTTTTTTTTAACTAATTCTACACAGTCAATATTTGATAAATTATTATCATTATATAAAAATTCTTTATATCCTATCGCACTTAAAGCTTGTTTGCACTTCGTTATATCATAATTTATTTCTATATTTTGAATCTCTTTAATCAGTCCTTTATCAATCATTTCATCGACACGACTATTTATTCTTTTATAAAGTGTTTCGCGTTCGACATCAAAAGCAAACATCATGGAATCATATACTAGCTTCTTCTCTTGTTTATCTATTATTTCGGATTTGGTAGTGCCTGAAGTATAAAATATATCAAGCGCTCTTAAAACTCTCTTGCGATTATTAAAATGTATTTGACTGGCTGATATTGCATCAACAGAAACTAATAAGTTGTGTAATTCATTATTTGATAATTTATCAAGGTGAGATAAATCCATTTCGATTCTTTCATTAGAAAAATCATAATCATATAAAGCTGCTTTAATGTATAAACCACTACCACCAACTAAAATAGGCGTTTTACCTGATTCAATAATGCTATTAATAATTAAACGACAATCTTTTTGGTAATCAGCAATTGAATAGTTTTCAGATATTGATTTTATATCAAATAAATGATGCTTGACGCATTCACGCTCTTTTTCAGATATTTTTGCTACACCAATATTTAATTCTTTATAAACTTGAAAAGCATCGGCATTAATAATTTCGCCGTTGATTTCTTGAGCTAATTTTATTGCGGCTGATGACTTACCAGTACAAGTTGGTCCAGTTATTACAATTACCATACTATTATTTTACTTGATTACTTAAGTAATAATAAATCTTTTATTTCATTTAATAAAATGTTGACTTCTTCTTCGCTTTGACGAAGGTTTACAACTAATGGGTCGTTATTCATATCTTGTAAAATTTTCAAGTAATCATTTCTTAACTTATCATAATTACTCTCGTTAACATTTATACTCATTTCTTTTTGTGCTTGCATAAGTCTAGAGTTCAACAATTTAAGTAATTCATTGTTTTCGACCGCTTCCTTACATGTAAAATAGTTTTTAACTTCATCCAGTTCGAATATGTAATTTTTTAGTTCGTGAATTTTAGAATTAATTTTATTCATCAACTAATTCTCCAACCATATAAAATGTTAAAGCGTCAATAATCTTTACTTTTACAATTGTACCTAATATATTTGTTGATGATTTTACGTGTACAAGTTTTAAGTTTTCCATTCTTCCACTAAAAAGTGCAGCATCATTATCGGATTTTGCGTCAATTAATACACTAAATTCTTTACCTATCATCTCATCATTCTGCTCTTTTAGTATTTTTCCTATCTCAGTAGTTAATTTAACAAAATTTTCGCTTTTTTCTTTGTATGTAACGTTGTCCTTGATTAATGAAGCTGGAGTGCCTTCTCTTGGCGAATATATAAAAGTATATGCGCCTTCATATCTTATTAATTTGCATAGTTCAATT
>CAYJLA010000020.1:0-1356 GCA_964371305.1 uncultured Staphylococcaceae bacterium
GCATGCATAATGTTTGGTATAGCAACGCTTGCAGTCACAACACTAGTTGCGCCAAATAGCGTTCAACAAGGAAATGCCGAACCAAAGTTATATACAATGACATTTTCAAATACTAAGAACAAAATTAATCAAGATATTTACAGCACTGATTTAATTGCACTAACAGACGCTGGTGGAAAAGTAGAAATGAATTACATGAGTATGAACCCGTTGGAAGGTGGCTGGGCAAGTTTACAAGACGGAAGCATAATGAATAAAGACCCAATTAATGGCATAAAATCCATTGAAGTAATTGCAGACAATGCTGGTGATACAGTATTAGATGTTTGGTATGATGTTGCACCTGAACCAGAATATTATGTTGAACTTACTCATACAAATAATGTCTACTCACACACTTTTACTGATGAAGTAAAATATTTAGATATTTACCTACTTGTTTTTGATAGACTTAACATTATTGAAATGACAATAACATATTCCTGTATCGCATAAAAGTATAGTTAACACGATTATTATTAGACTGAAGTATTATAGTTCATAAAATTTTCTTTTAAATCAAAAAGGGAGATAAATTATTTTTTTAAATTTGATTAGAAGTTTTTATTTACCTAAATTTTCGACATACGTTCTTAAATTCCTTTAAACTTTTCTTTATTAAATAACATCTTTTTGCATGAGTATATCTTAATTAATTTTAACTATTATCGCTATCAAAAAAGTTTACAAGCGTTTATTGATAATATAAAATTTAATTAAGGTACATGTTCTTTCAAGGAGAGCCAAAGTGAATATAGGTAAAAAGTTTATAACTATTAATTTAATATTTATTACTTTAGTTTCTATAGCTATTCCTTTAAGTGTGAAACCTATTTTAGAAGTCTCCGCAAGTGTTGCACCAATTCCTGCTAGTTACGCTACTGGACTTGCTTTTGTTAAAAATAACGAAATTGCTGTGGTTAAAGAAGCATTAGATGTAGTAATTGATGGAAATAGTGCAAATATAAATGCTCTATATACAGTTAAGAATTTAACAAATGAAGTTGCAACAACTGAGTCTATGTTCGCTCTACCTAATATCGAAGGACAAGAGATTTTGCTCAAAGTAGATGATGCTTTAAAAGATTATGAAACAAAACCTTATGAACAACCAACCCAAGATACATTAGAGTTTACATGGGAACAATCGCTTTTGAAAGAAGTAATAATCGATTCAAGAGTTGATACTAACTTAATAGGGTTTGAGTTAGATTTTGAACCTAATGAACAATACGATATAAATGTTAGTTATAAGTATTTGCTTGGTGGAAGACCAAGTGATGTTGGCAATGGGCAATACGGTGAGATAAGTTATTA
>CAYJLA010000020.1:1366-19453 GCA_964371305.1 uncultured Staphylococcaceae bacterium
TCCATCAGCAGTTCAAGAAACGTTTCAAAGTTTAACAATCAGTCTTACTTTGGATGAGAATCTTCCTCTTATTAAAAAAGTAGATTTTAAACTGAACGAAGTCAGTGATTTTGTTTATGAACTTAAAAATAATGCTTTGACAAACAAAGTAGTAGTTATTCAAATGGAAGATCATTATGACCCTAGTGTTTATAATGCAGTGGGATTTGTTTCACTTATTGTTGGTTTCTTATTAATAGCAGGTCCATATATTGCAATTGCCATAGTCATAGTCGTCATTAGTGTTCTGATAATCATAACTTTAAAAAGAAAAAGAAGAAAAGATGAAGATATATTAGAAGATTAACAATGAATTTACTATATAAACAAGGCGCCAAGATTAAGCAATATTAATCTTCATTACTGGAATATATGCACTTTTACTTGTTAAGTCTTTAATAGTAATATGTTCTGATGTTACTGGATGACCTGTTGTATAAACATTGATACTTGAACCATTCATGATCCAATGATCTACACCATAATATATTTTATCCTCAACAACTTCCATTCCATCGGCCTCTAATGTCATAAGTAAGTAGTCACTAGTAAAAGGTGCTCTAAGTAAGTCAAATTCTTCTGCTTGTTTGAATCCATATTCTGTTTCAGAAAGAAAAACAGTGTCAGGAATGAATATTTTATCATCTAAGATATTTCCATTTTCAGTTTCTATTGAGTTTGTAATTATCATCTCTTTTTCATCTTTTATAAATGAATTGTAAAATTGATTATTTAGCCAGCTGCGCATTTCACTTACTTGGTATATGTCAGTAGCAGATAATGTTGGTGTGTCTAAAACAGAACCGCCTGCTACAACCGTAGTTGGATAAAGAAGTAAGTCATTATTATCGTTTGAAAGAATTCTATAAATCATTGGTTCAAGTTTGAAATAATAATTTTGTTGTTGAATAATTTCACTTCCATCATTAAAACTAATTGCATTACCATATGAATCAAGCAAACTTGTAATGGCTCTTTCTTGTGTATACCATTCGTTATCGTCTCCAAGATAATAAATTATTGATGAACGAGCAAGCGTTTTATCTTTATTTATTTTTACTTTAGAGTCTTTAACCGTTTGGGCATAACTTCCAAAAGTAATGTAATTTCCATTTTCATTTAAGTTTCCATCCGCATCTAAAGGAATATAGTTTTCACCCTTTTGCCATAACTGATAATTTTCGTATACACCCATGTATGTAGGATTATGCCCAACATCATATAAATTTGCATTAATCCAAGTAGTGGCTTTATTTGAATCAAATATTAATGCTTTAGAACTACGTTGTTCATGTATCGATACAATATCAATTTTATCTTTAGATGCTTTATCAGCATAAGGGACTAAAACAACATCTTCTCTTGAAAGAAATGTTAAGCCCTTTGAACGTGTCTCTGTATAGTACAAAACATATGCACGTTCAGCATTTGGATATAAATTTTCGGTAGCATTATTGACAAAAGTTAAATATATGGGTGTTGCAATTGCAACTATAACACCAATTATAGCAATGGTTATAATTAACTCGACAATGGTAAAGGCATTATACTTTGCTTTTTTCATACTAAATTACCTCTGTAATATTAGTCTCGTCAAATATTTTGTCATTTCTTTCGGCATTTTCAATAGGTGTATATAGATTGAATTTCCCGACTTCAGGCACTCCTATATTCATACTCGTATTACTTTCATCTTTTGCAATTGGGCGTCCATTTTCATCAAGTGGTTGGTAATATCTCAAATATTTGTTTTCTATAATTATAGCGTAATCAATATCCTCTCCATACACTTTCATTCCGTATGATTGAACATTATCTATTTCTTGATCTTCAAGCTCTTCATATGTATCTGTATCAATAAAAGTAAATCTAGATTTTGAGTCATATGCATCCATTATTTCATCAATTGCAGCTGGAATAAGTGATTTTGTATAAGTGATTTCTTCTAAAGAATTAAAGTAAGTGACTGCTTCTTCTTTGGTCATATTTTTCTTAGTTCCATTATAACTAAAAGCATCATTATCTAAGGCACCTTCTAATTCATATAAGTATGAACTATCTTCGTCATAAAATATTTCAATAATGGTATAAAATGGATGGAGAACAAATTGTTGGTAATGTAACCCGTCTATATCTAATCGACGAGAAATTGCGATTCCAGGACTTTCTTCAATGGTTGAATTATATTCAGCGATGCTATACATATTAATGGAAGACATATTTTGTTCCATTGTTTGTAATTCCTCTTTTAACCACGTCCTATCGACAGAAGTTTGACTAGTGCATGCACTAAGTGTGAAAAGAGTAATCAAAATTAAAAGTTTTTTCATATTTGCAACCTCCATATATATATATATATATTACTTTACTTTAAAATTATTGCAATTATTTTACTTTTATTCAACGCCTTTAATCAGCGGTATTTATATAAAGTATTTAGAAATTTCTGGCATGCGACCAAATAAGTAAAAACAACATAAGATGACAATAATTCTGTTCATAAAATGAAATAGAATGGATCCAATAGTAAAAATCATTTTAAATTTTCGAACTTAGCATATTTCACAACATATACGCAAATGTGGTATAATAAAGATTATGAAAAAAGTAACTATTTATAACTCATTAACTAATAGACAAGAAATATTCATTCCACATACTGAAGGAGTAGCTAACATTTATGTATGTGGCTCAACGGTTTATGACTCTCCTCATATTGGAAATATTCGTCCTGCAATTGTTTTTGATGTTTTAAGAAGAACGCTTCTTGAAATCGGATATAAAGTCAAGTATGTGACTAATTACACAGATGTTGATGATAAAATAATTAAAAAAGCTATTGAGGAAAATGTAAGAGAAGATGTTATAACTTCAAGAGTTATTGAAGAAATAAAAGTATTGTACAATGATTTGAATATACTTCCTCCAACTAGATCTTTATACGCAACTGAATACTTAAACAAAATGATTCATTATATTAATGGTTTAGTGAAAGAAGGTTTTGCATACGAAAATAGTGGCGATGTTTATTTTAGAGTTGATTCAATTCCTACTTATGGAGTTTTATCAAACATGAAGAAAGAAGACTTATTAATTGGGGCTAGAATAGAAGAAAATTCTAAAAAAGAAACTGCCATTGATTTTACATTATGGAAGTCAACTGATGTAGGGATTAATTGGGATTCACCTTGGGGAAAAGGAAGACCTGGTTGGCATACTGAATGCGTTGCGATGATTGATGATGTTTTTAATGGCAAAGAAATAGATATTCATGCTGGCGGATTTGATTTAAAATTCCCGCATCATGAAAATGAAATTGCACAAGCAAGAGCATGTAGAAATCATGGGCTTGCAAAATATTGGATGCACAATGGTTTTATTAACTTTGAAAATCAGAAAATGTCAAAATCTCTTGGTAATGTCATTAAAGCAAAAGACGCCATTAAAGAATTTGGTCCAAATGTTGTTAAGATGACAATTTTGCAATCACATTATAGAAGCCCTGCAGTATTTTCTGAAGAAACAATATCTATGGCAAAAGCAGTTATTAGTAAATTTGAAAATGTTTATTATCAACTAACAACATTATTACAGCTTCACTTTAAGTGCTCTATAGAAGACATTAACATTGATGTTGTATATGATTCTAGCTATGAAAAATTTATTGATTTCTTATGCGATGATTTAAATGTGTCAAACGCTATTAGTGAAATTATTGAAAAAATTAAAGTAATAAATCAACTTATAAGAACTAAAAAACCTGCAAATGAACTATATAATGAATTCAAAATTTTGGAAAAAATGTTCGATTTGCTTGGATTTAGTTTTAAATATACACATTTAGAAGACAAAGACCTTGAATTGATTGAACAATATAATTTAGCTAAAATAAATAAAGACTTTGTAAAGTCTGATGAAATTAGAAATTACTTATTAGAAAAAAATATAGTATTATAAATATATACTTAGGAGGAACAACATATGCCATTTACGCCACTTGACCAAATGATTATCGATTTTTTTAACCAATTATGGGGTGGAAATGGATTTGGAACACTTATATTAATCACTTTATCTTTACTTATTGCATGCGTTCTTGCGGGTGTTATTGGTTTTGAAAGAGAATATCATGGACATGCTGCTGGTCTTAGAACACACCTTTTAGTTGCTATTGGTTCTGCAATGATTATGATTGTTTCTATATATGGTTTTTCATATGTAGATCCTCAAGGTGCTGTAATTGTAAGAGACCCTGCTAGACTTGCTGCTCAAGTTGTTTCTGGTATCGGGTTTTTAGGTGCAGGTACAATTGTTCAAACAGGAACAGATGTTAAAGGTCTTACTACTGCAACAACTTTATGGCTTGTTATGGCGATTGGTTTAGCTGCTGGTAGCGGAAACTTTATTATTGCCACTTTAGGTACATTAATTGCCTTTATTGCATTAGTTATGCTTAGAAAAGTTGAAAAATTCGCAACAAGAAGAAATCCTGTATTAATCATGTTAGTAAAAGATGATAAACCAGTATTAAAAGACGTTTTAGTAATTGCCTCAAAATATGGTTTAAGATTTAGAGACACTGCTAGTAGACTAATTGAATATAATGGTGATCAATGTATTCGACTTGTTTTAAAAACATCTCATTCAAGTGAATCGATGATTGCAGCATTTATAGATGACATTAGAAAAACAATTAATCCACTTGATTTAAAATTATCAACAGACGGATAAAATATGCCTAATTATGTGTATGGGAGAAATCCCGTTTTTGCAGCATTAAAAAATAATAAAGTTTTAGCGTGTTATGTATCTCCTTCTTTTAAACATAAAGATATAGAAGATATATTAAATCGAAATGAAATAAAAGTAGAAGTAAAGTCGCAAGAATTTCTTAATAAAATATCTAATAATGGTTCGCATCAAGGGATTGTTATAGAGTGTGTGCCTTTTAAGTTTAAAACATTAGATTACCTTATTAATAAATGTAAACAAATAAATAACCCTGTGTTAGTTATGCTTGATGGAATTAAAGATCCTCATAACTTTGGGGCAATTATTCGTGTTGTTGATGCATTTGGCGCCAATGGGATAATAATTAAAAAAAGAAATCAAGTTAGCATTAATATGACAGTCGCGAAAGTATCTACAGGTGCAATTGACTATGTAGATATATGCGAAGTTTCAAACTTAAATAATGCAATAGATACATTAAAGAAAAATGGTTTCTGGATTGTAAGTGCTGATGGAGATGGTAAAGACGAGTTTAATAAAATTAAATATGATATGCCGACTGTTCTAGTTATTGGGAGTGAGGGTGAGGGTATATCGAGATTGGTTTTAGATAATTCAGACTTTGTAGTTAAAATACCAATGCACGGAAGTGTAAATTCATTGAATGCCTCAAATGCGACAAGTGTAATTCTATCATATATAACATACTCAAAAAAAATCTAGGAACTCAGGTTCCTATTTTTATTAAAACTTCCTTTATTAAATAAAGAAGGTCGCGTTTCTACTTTAGTTTTATTTAAAAAATTAGAGTCATTTTTAATATAGAATATTACCTTCTAAAAGGAGGTAAGGGGATGAGTGAACTTATACCAGATGAAGAAATAATTATTCAACATGCATATGGGTTAATTGACGGAGTAAACTATTTCTATCAAAAATACAAACAATATAATTATGGAGTTTTTAAAAATAAACTAAAAGAAAGCCAGATGTTAATTCATATGGTTGACTTTGATTCAATGTTGTTTAAATCTATAACACAAGCTATAAATTTTTATGAATTTGGTTCGACACCTTTTAAAAATTATTTAGCAAGAGTGTTTTCTAGATCGTTAATATCTTATTTAAGGGACAGAAAAAAAGAGTTGCTTGAGACAGCGTTATCATTAGATGAAGAGATATATAATACAGACAACTTAGTTTTAAGCGATGTAATTCAAAGTGATAGCATAGTAGATGATGTAAAAAAGATTACTATAAGTAAGGACTATGTTGAAAAGTTTAGTGAAATTTTTGTTTCGAAGGATAAACGACGTGATTTACAAATTTTAATGCTTAGAATGGAAGGCAGAACATATAAAGAAATAAGTCAAATCATGAACTTAGGAGAAAAATGGGTTAGACAAATTGTTAATAAGATGAAAGAAATGTTTGAAAGTAGCAATTTTCCCAACAATAAAATTTCCTAATAATATAAACAATAAATATTTTTTAAATTTTAAGTATTATTCTTATATATTTTAATATATAATTTTCTTGCAAAAGTATCTTTTAGAAACTTTTTAAAAAATATTTTCAAAAAAACCAATAATTTCTAAGTTTGGTTTGTATTATAAGTGAGGACACGATGAATGATGTAACAACAAGAAAAGTATTAGAAGAGTTAAAAGTTGGAAATTACACTAACTTCAATCAATTCTATGAAGCGACAAGTCGAAAGGTATTTGTAGTGATAAGCGCACTCACTAGAAAAGACATTGACGACATAATGCAAGATGCATATTGCAGTTTCATTAGTAGTGTAGGAAAAGTTAGTCCTGATCAATCTCCAATCTCCTATTTATGTAAGATAGCACACAATACAGCTATAAATTATCTAAATCAACATAAAAGAGTGCATTGTGTAGGAGATGACGAAAGTTATATGTTTGTAGAAGAACATGAACAACATTATCAAGACAACTCAATAATACTAAAAGCGAAAGAGTTATTAAAACCAAAAGATTATGAAATATTAGTGCTACATGCAATTAATGAATTCACATTCAAGGAAATATCTCAAATCGTTAGTAGACCACTTGGAACAGTCATCCATTCATACAACTCAAGTATTAAAAAACTTAGGAAAGGAATAATTTATGAAGATTACAACTGATAAAAACATTGTTAATGCTCTAAAGAAAGAATCTGCTCATCTAAATGTACCAGATGTATCTTCTAAAATAGTATTAAAAATGGAAAACGCAAACACAACAAACAACACAAAAAAGACTTTATCAAAAAAAACTTGGGCATTCATTGGAACAGGTATTGGAATCGCAACAGCATGTGCTGTGGCAATACCTTTATCAATTAATGCAGTGAATACCGGCATTAGACAAGAAGCTTTTAAAACAGAACTTAAAAATCAAGAAGTTGCATACCTTGCAATCAGCGGTGCAAACATCCTTAATTATGATTATGGCACTGACAGTGGCTTAGGAATGAGAAGAGTAGCTGAAGCTCCAGCGATTGAAGATAATGGAGAATACACAGTATTAACAACGTCGATCAACCCATTTATGCCAACAGTAGAAGAATTATTTACCGGTTCTCTTGGTACAACAACACTACACAAAAGTGATAAAACAGAATACAACAATAAAATCGAAGTCGAAACTAAATTACTCGGAGGGACAACTAGTAGCGTATATATTTATTATAATGAATATGACGATAACGGTGAACTTCTACCACCTTTAGAAGTGCCAACAGAAGAAACTACAACTACAGTAGAACCATCAATTTCAGAAGAAACTACAACTACAGTAGATCCATCAATACCTGATGGACCATCTATTTCAAATGAAGTCACTAGCGATGACTCAACCGTTAAGGCCTTACAAAGTGATGACGACTTATCAGATCTTGATGATGATAATGATAGTGATGATGATTCAACAGATTTTGATGATGACAATGGAGACGACTCATCAGATTTAGATGATGATAATGACGACGACAATGACGACGACTCATCAGATCTAGATGATGATAATGACGACGAAGATGACAATAACGATGAAGATGATGACAATGACGATGAAGATGATGAAGAATTTGATATTGAAGAGCAAGATCTAGAATATACAATTTCAGGCTTAATAGTTGATGGTATAAACGAATATGAATTTGAAGGCGAAAGAGAAATCGAAAATAATGAATCTAGCTTAGAATACACAATTTACAAAGACCGTGAAACTAACGATTATATCAAAATTGAACAAGAAGTTGAAACTGATGCTACTGAAGTAGAAAAGGAATATACTTATTCATTATACGAAGACGGTAATAAAGTATCTGAACAATCAATGGAATATGAAAACGAAAATAATGAAGAAGTAGTTCAAATTAAAGTAATTGATCTTGCAACATCAACATTTGTTGAAGCTGATATTAAATTAGTAGATCAAACCATACCAAGTGAAGATAAATTCGTAATTACATTTGATCAAGATGATTTACTTCCACTAAATGTAAAAATTATTACAAATGAAGTCGAAGAAACTAGTGTTTATGAATACTACAACAGCGAAGTAAGTATCACATTAAATAGAAACGTATAGTTTATAATTATGAAAGAACCCTTATCTAAAGGGTTTTTTCTTTATATTAAGCATCTTATATATTTGGTTCAGATAACTCTTATTATTGAAAATTGATACATTTTAATGTATTTTATCATTAATGAGGGTTATTTATGAAATATAATAAAAGTCAAATTATTCAAATGGCAAAAGAACAAAAAGTTACTTTTGTCCGTTTACAATTTAGTGATTTACTTGGAACACTTAAAGGTGTTGAAATACCGGTAGAACTACTTGAAAGTGCTCTTAATAATGAGATAATGTTTGATGGTTCATCCGTTGAAGGGTTTGTTAGATTAAACGAAGCCGATATGTATTTATATCCAGATTTAAATACTTGGTTAGTTCTTGAGTGGGAACATCCACCTTATGGTAAAGTCGCTAGACTAATATGTGATGTTTATACGGTTGATGGTAAACCATTTGAGGGAGATCCACGCTTTGTATTAAAAAATTCGTTGAAAAAAATGGAAAGTCATGGATTTGGTTCATTTAATGTTGGTTTTGAGCCTGAGTTCTTTTTGTTTAAATTGGATGAAAATGGTGAACCAACTCTTAAGTTTACTGATTACGGTTCATATTTTGATATGGCACCTATTGATGGCGCTAAAGATTGTAGGCGTGATATAATGCTTGAACTCAGTAGATTAGGTTTTCAAATGCAGACTGCACATCATGAAGTTGCAAATTCTCAGCATGAAATTAATTTTAAATTCGCTAATGCTTTAGAAGCGTGCGATAATGTACAAACTTTTAAAATTGTAGTTAAAAATATTGCAAAAAAACACGGTATGCACGCTACTTTCATGCCTAAACCTATTGCAAATATCAATGGATCTGGAATGCACACTAATTGCTCTTTAACTGATAAAGAAGGTAATAATGCATTTTATGATGAAAAAACAAATGGTCTAAGTGATGTTTGTAGAAAGTGGATAAGTGGCATATTAAATCACGCTAATGAATTTACATTAGTAACAAATCCAACCGTTAATTCTTATAAAAGACTTGTTGTTGGTTATGAAGCACCAACTTATGTTTGCTGGAGTGATGCTAATAGATCAACAATGATTCGTATTCCTGCTGCTAGAGGGAAAGCTACTAGAACAGAAGTCAGATCAGTTGATACTTCGGCAAATCCGTATTTAGCGTGTGCTGCTATCTTAGAATGCGGACTTGATGGGATTTTGAACTGTATAGATGTAATTGAACCAACTAAAGTGAATGTGTTTGCTTTAGACTCTAAACAAAGAAAAGAGGCCAACATAAAATGTCTCCCACAAGATTTATATAGTGCTATTAAAGAATTTGAAAATAGTGAATTTATACAAAAAGCTTTAGGAAAGCATATTTCAGACAAATTGATAACAGCAAAGAAACTTGAGTGGAATGAATATAGAACAACTGTTCATGAGTGGGAAATTAAAAAATATTTACATTTAATTTAATTGAAGCAATATAAGACTAACAGCCATAACAGCCATTCCACCTATAAAACCATATATTGAATAATGGTGATCCGCATATTCTCTCGAAGCGGGTAATAATTCATCGATAGAGATAAAGACCATTATTCCAGCAACTATGGCAAATATGACTCCCATTGTTATCTCGTTTAAAATAGGCATTAATAAGAAATAACCAATAAGCGCTCCGATTGGTTCAGCAATACCAGACATTGTTGACCAAAAGAACGCTTTTTTTCTTGAACCAGTAGATTGATAAATAGGTGCAGCAATAGCAATACCCTCAGGTATATTGTGTATTGATATAGCGATAACAATTGGTATTGCTAAAGTAGGAGAATTAAGAGCTGAAACAAATGTCGCTAAACCTTCAGGGAAATTATGTATCCCAACTGCAAGAGCAGTGAACAAACCCATTCTTTTTAAGTGTTTTTTCTTATTTTGCTCATCAAGATTTTCATCCACATCACCTGCAATTCTAAATGATTGTACCTCGTGCAAATTTTTATCATTTGGTATAAGTTTGTCTATAACAGCAATAATAATAATTCCGCCAAAGAATGCACATACATTCACAATTACGCCATTCAAATCTCCTAATTCACTTACAAGTGATTCTTGAGCCTTAAAAAATATTTCAACCATAGAAACATAAATCATAACACCTGCAGAAAAACCAAGTGCAACTGCAAGAAATTTTTTGCTATCTCTTTTTACAAATACAGATATCACAGCACCTAAAACTGTGCTAATACCGGCTATAAACGTAAAAAGGAATGCAATCCAAAAATTTGAGTTCATACGTTAATTATAATTTAAGTTAAAGTATTTTCATATCAGTATGCAAAAGACAATAAAATGTTAAGGAAATATCGGAAAAAATTACATGTGAATATGTCTGTAATATGGATAATAATATATATCTATATTAACTTAAAAAAAATTTTACGCTTTTTTGTTGTTTTATCTATTTGAATTAGATTATAATTATTACGGATACAAGGAGGACATTTTTATGTCAATTAAATTAGCCATTAACGGATTCGGACGTATTGGACGTCTTGCATTTCGTCGCGCAATCGAAACAGGTGGTTTCGAAGTTGTCGCAATCAACGACTTAGTCGATGCAAAAACATTAGCGTATTTATTAAAATATGATACAGCTCACAAACCATGGAATTTAGATAAAATTTCATTTGATGCTGACAAAAACGCTATCATCTTCGACGGAAAAGTTATCCCAGTATTAGGACAAAGAGATCCAAAAGACTTAAATTGGGGAGATCATGGTGTTGAAATCGTACTTGAATGTACAGGTCGTTTCAAGGGTAAAGCAGATGCACAAGTTCACGTAGACAACGGTGCAAAAGGCGTTATCATCTCTGCACCAGCTGATGCAGTAACTCCAACATTTGTCTTTGGTGTCAACTCAGATAAATTAACTAAAGAAATGAATATTGTTTCAGGTGCTTCATGTACAACTAACTGTTTAGCACCAGTTGCAAAAGTATTACATGAAAAATGGGGCATTAATGGTGGTTATATGACTACAGTGCATGCTTATACAAATGACCAAACAACTTTAGACCTTGCAAAAGGTAATACACGTAGAGGACGTGCTGCAGCAGCAAACATCGTTCCAACTACTACAGGTGCAGCTAAAGCTATTAACTTAGTAATTCCTGAACTTGAAGGAAGATTACGTGGTGGTGCATTAAGAGTACCAGTTATCGATGGCTCATTAGTAGACTTATCACTTGTATTAAATAAACCTGCTACAATTGAAGAAATTAATGCTGCAATGGAAGAAGCTTCAAAAACATATTTAAAAGATATTCTTGCATATACTGAAGATGAAATCGTATCAAGCGATATTATCGGACATACTGCAGGTTCAATCTTTGATGCTACTCAAACAGCTGTATTTACTACACCTGATGGCTTACAAGTCGTTAAAGTAGTTTCATGGTATGACAATGAATATTCATATACATGTCAATTTGTCCGTTTAGCTGCTCATATGGCTAAAGTTATCGGAGTAAAATAAGACTAAAATAAATGCGTCTCATTGTCTGAGGCGCATTTTTATTTTTATTATATAAATAAGGAAAAAATTATGAAAACATTAAAACAATTAAGTAATTTAAGTGGAAAAGTTGTCTTCGTTCGTGTTGACTTCAATGTCCCTTTAAAAGATGGTGAAATTCGAGACGATAATAGAATCGTTGCTGCTTTACCAACAATTAAAGAATTATTAAAAAAAGATGCAAAAGTTGTACTTTTATCACATTTAGGAAAAATCAAACATAAAGAAGAACCTGAAGTTGTAGAAGCACAAAAAAGAAAAAATTCATTAGCGCCAGTTGCAGTACGTTTAAGTGAGTTACTAAAAAAACCAGTAGCATTCTGCCCAGAAACACAAGGAAAAGATTTAGAATACTTTGTATCTACACTAAAAAACGGAGAAGTGTTATTAGTTCAAAATACTCGCTATGAAGTAGGTGAAAGTAAAAATGATGAAACACTTTCTAAAGCATGGGCATCACTTGCAGACGTATTTGTAATGGATGCATTTGGGAGTGCTCATAGAGCACACGCATCTACTTATGGTATTCCTGCAGAACTTAAAAAAGTTGGAAAAGAAGTTGCTGTCGGTTACTTAGTTGAAAAAGAAATATTAAATCTTACAAGATGTGTTAATGTTAAACCAGAAGATAGACCATATGTCGCTATATTAGGTGGATTAAAAGTATCTGATAAGATCAAAGTTATCGATACTTTACTTGAAAAATGCGATAAAGTCATTATTGGTGGTGCTATGGCATTTACATTTTTTAAAGCGCAAGGTAAAACAGTTGGTATTTCTCCATGCGAAGATGATCAGATTGATTATGCACGCAAATGTATGGAAAAAGCTGGTAATAAATTAATATTACCTGTAGATTCTATTGTTACTAATGGATTTAAAGGTTGGACAGAAAAGAAATTAGTTGAAGGAAATATACCTGATGGATTTGAAGGTATGGATATTGGTCCAAAAACAAGAGAATTATTTAAAAAAGAAATATCTAATGCAAAAATGGTATTTTGGAATGGACCAATGGGCGTCTTCGAACAAGAAGATTTCTCCGCAGGAACAATAGAAGTATGTAAAGCTATTACAAACTTAAAAAATGCATTCACCGTCATTGGTGGTGGTGATTCTGCTGCTGCTGCAAAAGACTTCGGATTTAAAGATGACTTTTCACACGTATCAACAGGTGGAGGAGCATCGCTTGAAATGATTGAAAATGATGGTCACTTACCTGGAATTGATGTTTTAGAGGATTAATTATGAGAAGAAAATTATTAATGGGCAACTGGAAGATGAATAAAACTACAGTTGAAACAAAAGAATTTGCATTACAAAGCGTTGAATTTAACAAACTAGCGTTAGAAAATAATATTGATATTGGTGTTGCGCCAAGTTATGTTTCACTAGCTACATTTAAAAGTGTAAATCCTGACATGATTTGTGCTGCTCAAAACTGCCACTTTGAAAACAATGGTGCATTTACTGGAGAAGTTTCGATTCCAATGCTTAAGGATATCAATGTCAATTGGGTTATTTTAGGACATAGCGAAAGAAGAACATATAATAACGAAACAAGCGCTGATTGTAATTTAAAAATTAAAGCTTTATTAGCTAATAATATGACAGCATTATACTGCTGTGGCGAATCTCTTGAAATATTTGAAGATGGTGCTACAAAAGAGTTTGTAAAAACACAAATAGTTGAAGGTTTAGAAGGGTTAACAAAAGAAGAAGTTAGTAAAATTGTTATCGCATATGAACCAATTTGGTCTATTGGAACTGGCAAAAATGCTTCAAAGGAAATCGCTGAAGATATTTGTCAATTTATTCGTAGCGTTATTGCTGAGTTATATGATGTTTTAACTTCTGAAAAAGTAAGAATATTATATGGCGGAAGTGTAAAGCCTGTGAACGTTAAAGAATACCTTTCAATGCCTAACATTGATGGAGCATTAGTTGGCGGTGCATCACTTGCTGTTGAATCTTTCAAAGAATTATTAGATAATATCTTATAACCCATAGGAGGTTAACATTATGAGTGTTTATGCATACAATGCACACACAGGTGCAT
The DNA here is from genome assembly GCA_964371305.1 of uncultured Staphylococcaceae bacterium. GTDB lineage: Bacteria > Bacillota_I > Bacilli_A > RFN20 > CAG-826 > CAYJLA01. The sequence goes on from CAYJLA010000020.1 coordinate 15,374, forward strand.
TTGGTACAAGCCAAGTTGGATACGGTAGAGTATTTGGAATTATGTTTCTTGCTTTACTTGTCACTGCTGGAATCGGTATAGGGATTCCGTTATTATTTGCATTTGGTCCATTTGGACTTGCGTCAGTAAGAGAAGGAATGTCTATCTTTGACAGTAATGCAATTGTCTTTACACAGACTGGTTTTGATATATTCTTTGGAATGATGATCGGATCAGCCATATTACAGTTGATCTTAACTTTTTGGATTACATTTACTTTGTTTAGAAACGGAACTGAAAGTAAGGGACTTATTATACCTTTTGCTTTATATGTAATTTGTATGGGTGTATTAATTTCATCTTTTACATTATATATAGATTGGTACACAATTGGCGGAGCATTTTTAGTTACTTCTTTAGCTTTTGGAGCGATGGCTGTATTTGGAATGACTGCTAAGGGCAAAACTATTGGAGTAGTTGGAATGATAGGTTTTGGATTATTAATAGGAGCATTATTAATTTCATTATTTGGTATATTAATATACTTTATAGCACCTGCATCATATAGCGTTTTCTATATGGTTATCTCGGCAGTAATTGTTATTGCGTTACTTCTTGTAACAGCATGGGAAATTAATCAAATGAAGAAGGCTGCTGAAGGCGGAATGCTTACGGGCAACACTGCTATATACTTTGCATTTAAGTTATATGTAAACTTTATCGCAATATTCATTAGATTACTTCAAATCATTGCAATTGCTAGGAACTAAATTAAAGAATTTTATAAGACCTGCATTAGTGGGTCTTTTTTCTTTACATTTTCTTGTTTATGGCATATATTTAAATTATGTTTGAATGGGCACCGAATTTCTTTCCATCATTAACAGGTGGAATTGGTAACATCTTAAGTTTGATGATAGTTGTTGTTATTTTGATAGCAATTGTTTTTATTGTTTCTTTACTAAATAAGTTTTTTACTAAAGTATTTATGGCTATTTTATTTATTATTTTAGTAGCTCTTGCGGTTGTTGCAATCTTAGCTACAATCGGTATTGTTGATATTTCTACCATCGCATTGATATAATAAATAAAAAAAAGTTGAATTAACGTTAATAATATAGTTTATAATTTAAATATATAGGAGGCTTAGTATGGCAAGATTTTATAAATGTCGCATATGTGGCAATTTTGTTGGTATGATTCACAATGCAGGAGTACCAATGAAGTGCTGTGAAGAACTTATGGAAGCGATCGAACCAAACACTAATGACACGGCTGCATTAGAAAAACATGTACCAGTCGTAAAAGAGGAAGATGGAAAAGTAACTGTAACAGTTGGATCAGTTGCGCACCCAATGACACAAGAACACTTAATCGAGTGGGTATATCTTATTACAGATAAGAAACGTCAAAGAGTTAAATTACGTCCTGGGGATGCGCCAGTTGCAGTATTCTTGATTGAACCAAACGAAGTAGTATTAGAAGTTAATGCATTTTGTAATCTTCACGGGTTATGGAAAGATAACGATTAATAAAAAAACTAAAATAAAAAGTCTGGATGTATTCCAGACTTTTTTTATTTTGTAAATTAGAATAATTCTTCGACCCATTCAGAGTTATCGATAAATGGATTTCTATTCCCTTGGAAGTCTTCTATAGCGTCATTCATATTCATTTCCCATCTATCTACTGGGTCAGCATCATTCCAACGCTTGAACATGTCTAGACTACCAATTCCAGAATCAATTGATTCACCATGTCTTAAAGCTGTATAGAAAATAATACGTGCTGCATCACCTTTAACTTCATCACGAGGTTCGAATGCAGAACTACTTTTATAACAGAAAGTACTTCCAGCTGCATAAGGGAAATTAGAATCAGTAACCTTTGTAGATAAGTTTTCACCGAAAGCTAAATTACTTCTAGTTGAATTAATACTAGTTCCAGTTGGTCTAATATTATGAATATCATTTTCTGTTGCGCTACTAGTTTTTGATTTAGGATATACGTGTTCTTTATTCCATGTAGAAGTGTTTCCTCCACCTGCTTCACTTAATGAAGTTAATGAACCTGTATAAAATAGAGTCATTTTATTTGGATCACTTTCAGTTCTTGCTCCAATAGAAAGTGGTGAATTATAACTAGAACCATAACCTCTATAGTTATGCGTTTCAGTAATTAAGTTTTTGAGTGCCGTTCTTAAAGTAGAGCCTGTAGAAGAAGTATTGATACCATCATAATATTCTCCTAAATTTGTTAATCCACCTTGCTCTGCAAGAATAGTTAAATTTACAGTACCTTTTGGATAAGTAGTTCCTTCAAGCGTAATTTCATAAGTTAAAGTAGCAGTAATGTTTGCTGAACCTTCCGCTGGACGAGTTACAACGCCTGTGTTTGAAATTGCACTTGTATTATTTGAACTCCATTTAATTGTTGAACCATATAAAGAAGTTGTTGGTAAAGTTAAACTTCCAGTAATTGTATCATTATTCAAATCAGTAATATGTTTAATGCTTGCTAATACTGCATCGTATTTTTGTTGAGTAGTTAAGTCGCCAAGAACTAGCTCATCATTATCAATAACTATTAATTGCGGTGTGCCTTTATATGAAGAAACGGTAATTTCATTCAAATGTATTGTGCTGCCAACAGTTGCAATACCTAATAAAGTATCAAGTGCGGTTTTTGAATCATCATCAATTGTTCTTTTAGCAAAAACAAGAGTCTCATTTGTTCCATCACTAACTGTGAAAGAGTAATCGCTAGTTGAATCATAAGCAGTCATTGATTTGATAGTTAGGTCTTCAATTGTTACTCTTCCAAACATATTAGCAGTTAAAGTTGATGAATTAATTGATGAAATAGTTGCTGCTGGAGGCAGTGTGTTGTTTGAAGAAATAGTTGTAGATGTAGAATCAATAAGTTGCTTTGCTTGATTATATTCACTTACAGTTGCAGAGACTTTTGCTTCAGCACCTACTGAAACACCAGTACCTTTATATACAAATAAGCTGCCTGTATTGTCTTGAATGTAAAATCCATCCGCATAAGATTTAGTGACAATTCCTTGAATAACAACATCAGTGCCAGTTGATTTGGCCAACGCTGATTTAATAGTTATGTAATCAACACCACTTTCAAGTTTGTTAATAGTTATCGTGTCTGTCCCTATTTCTGTTTCGCCATTATTAGTAACTGTAATAGTCAAAGTAATGTTTACATCAGTTGACTGTCTAGTTACTTCGCCCGTATTTGAAAATACAGCTGTGTTAGATGAACTATATGAAATAGTGGTAACACCATCTGTATATAATGTAGGTAACGTAACACTATATGATGTTGATGATGGAAGTTGTTGTTTAACCCATGCAATTACTGCAGCAAGATCAACTTTTGTCTCTGTTGTTTCTGTTGGAGTAGTAACTGTTGTGCCTGATGTTGATGGATCAACAGATGGATTTGTACTTGTGGAGTCGTCAGCTGTGTTTACTCCACAAGAAACTAGCACCGCAGAAAGAATCGTTGCAGATGCTATGAGTTTAAGTTTGTTAAAAGACATAATTATGTTTCCTTTTCGTTTTTCATATTTAATTATATTTGAAGTATAAAAAAATATCATTAAATAATTTCGATTAAATACTTTATATATAATATAAGGATAGTAAAAAGACATATTTTAGTCTATTTATTTATTATGAAGAAAAAAAACAAAAAAAGTTAATTTCTTGCTTGATAAACTTATGTAGTTAAGATAATATATAAAAAGGCACAAGAAGTTAGAAATAACTTAAAAAGCCTCAATCAAAATAATTTAAAAATTTGATTGAATTACTGTTGACACTCAAATGTCACAGTGATATACTAATAGAGCATGTGAATTTGTGAAAACAAGTTACTAGCGTAACACATGCAACTGATCTTTGAAAACTAAACAGATGTACAACACAAACAACGTCAATTTTAGATGCTATTTAATTAGCATCATTTAAATAAGATTCTTAAATGAATCAACACCAGATATAATCAATGAACTAGAATAAACTTTTTGAGAGTTTGATCCTGGCTCAGGATGAACGCTGGCGGCGTGCCTAATACATGCAA
>CAYJLA010000021.1:0-18757 GCA_964371305.1 uncultured Staphylococcaceae bacterium
CTTTGCATGTACTTGGTCTTGGAATAAGGCACAAAGATTTTAATCAAGAATTAATTGTACATGAAAATTCTGAATATCCTTTAATTGCGAATTATTTAAAAGAAGTCGGATATGATATTAATGTCGATAAATGCATATCCTTTATAGATATCCTGGAAGAGATGATTGCGAACAAGTATTGTCGTGATAGAAATGATAATTCTGTTGAAAATGCTCCTTTACCACTTATAAAAACAATATTCCAAGATTTAAAAATAAATGAAAAATTTCCTAAAGAAACAATTACTCTTAAACAAACCATTGATCATATACATGAATTAGGTGGAATAGCTATTTGGGCTCATCCAACAAGAGGTAGTCACTCTCGAGTAATCACACTTGATGAGATAAAATTAATTTTGCCTAAACTAGTAGAGTTAGGATTAGATGGACTAGAAGTGTTTCATTTTTCAAATTATGATAATGATGCGGTCGAAGAGTTGTATCGTTTAGCAAAACGGTACGATTTATTGATAACAACAGGTAGTGATAATCATAATAATGATAATCCATATTTTAAATTCGAATATGATGAAAGAATGTCTATAGAAGCAAAAAAAGTATTAAATAAAATATAAAAATAATTATTTCTTCATCGCAATCGCGGTTAATATATGTTTTTCTTTTGAGTACTTGTTTATGGTCTGTTCTCTTACTAAAACTACCCCATATTCAGAAAATAATCTATGAACATCTTCAATACTAAAATATCGTTTTAAATTTCCGTTTTTAAAATATAAATTCGGTTCTATTTCATCACCTAGCACTTCATCATTATCCATCTCCGCAAGTGAATTAACACGAAATAATAATATGGATTCATTGTTGCTAACGCGTCTTAACTCCTTTACGATTTCTTTTGTTTCTAATTCATCAAAGTAATGTAAAGATAAATCAGCAACAATTAAATCAAATTCATTATCTTCATATGGTAGCGGTTCTTGAAAATCAATACATTCGGCATTTACGTTTGGAAACATTGTTTTGACTTTTGTAATGGCAACTTGACTAATATCGATTGCAGTAACTTGAAAACCGGCATTTATTAAAACTTCTAAATTATTTCCTAAGCCACATCCCAAATCCAATGCCTTGTTTTTATTTTTTATTAAGTTGAAAGAATGATCTAACCAATTGTCAGACTCATCAGTTAACAAAACTTTATCGTTGTAGATACAATCCCAGTAATTGTTCATATTTCAATTATAGTTAATAATCTCGATAATATCAGTAAAATTCTTGATTAAATTAGTTGCTATATAATTAAAGTTAATATATTGTAGAGGAGTAAATGAAATTTGTAATCTTAAATAGTGCAGAACCAAGCGATGCAGCAGCTAATTCTTTGATTAAAGCTATGATTAGTGGTTTTAATGATAGGGGCATACATACTTGTGACCACATTATTTTAACTGATGCTTTACTAAAGGAATGTGATGACTGTGGAGATTGCTATAATCGCTCTATTGGAAAATGTACAAGACATAATGAAGCAGCTGAAGTTTTAGAAACTGTAGCGCAAACGGATTATATAATTATGGTTACTCATGTAAAAGATGCAAATATCTCCGTTAAATTAAGAAATTTATTAAAAATATTTGAACTGTCCTCTGAAGTAGAAGCTGATAAAGATGGTAATGCACTTTTGTTATATGGCCCATATGTTAACAATGAGGACTTAGACAGTATTTCAGAGCATTACATCGAAAAGTGTGAAGTTATCGATTTCAGAATTCAAAATGTCTTTAGGGTTCCTATTGATTCTAAGGGTGCAATAAATAAACCAAAGGATTATTTGGAGAATGTATATCAACAATGTTTTAATTATGAATAAATTTACTTTAATTTTATCGTTTGCAATATAAATTTTATATTTATAAAATATTTTGTAATAAAAGAGAGGGAATTATGAAAATTGTTATTCTAGATGCAGGTAAATTAAATGATCCAGCAACGGTGCCATTAGTTGATGATTTCATCATGGGAGCAGATGATCACGGTGTTCATGATATTCAAATTATTAGACTAGCAACAAAAGAAATTACCGGATGTGATAGATGTGAAGAATGTTTATCAAATGGTGGATGGTGCGTAAAAAATGACGACGATGGCGTTAACGTATTAAAACAAGTTGCTAAGTGTGATTTTTTAGTATCTTTTACTCGTGTTGTTGATGGCGATTTATCCTATAAATTTGCATCATTATTTGAAATGTTTATGAATTTGTCTCAGAAGCCATTAGAAAAACCTGGTATTTTATTTGTCTTATATGATAATTATGTGCCTGAATCAGAAGTTGATGAAATTATTGATAAATATAAAGAGTTAGCAGGATATATCAATTTAGACTTTAAAGTTATTCAAAAAGTTCATACTGATAAGTTTGGAAACTTAATATATGAAAAAGCAGATAGAAATACAACTTACAATATCGGGTTTAAAAATATATAATTAAAATATAAATATGAAAATTACAATCATTAACGCAACAGAAACAAAGGACATCGTATTCGATTACCTTATTTCGCGTTTAATGACCTACCTTGATTCAGATAAAGCAGATATTTCATTATTTGAACTAGATGGTTTAAACATTAACAAATGCACCGAATGTGGTTCATGTGATAAATATGCTGATGAGTTTTGTACTATACTAGATGATGGAACAAATATTATTGAAGAAACACTAAGTAGTGATTATATTTTTGTTTTTGTGCCGATTGATGAAAACGATGTACCTATTACTTTTAGAAAAATATTTAGTAGAATTAAAGCTTATCGCTCAATTATGAATAGTCCTAAAGTATATAATGTATTGATTGGTAAACAACATATACCTGATCAATCATATGAAGATATTGAGACACATTATAATGAGATTATTAAATATTTGGGCTTTGATTTAATTGAAGTAGTACGCATTAGGTTAACTAAAGAATTAACGGTTTCTAATGAAGAAGAGATCATCACTAAATTACATCGATTTCAAAAAGAGATAGATTTAAGATAATGGTAATTATAAAATGAAAACAATAATTATTGAAAGTGAAGGATTAAAGCATAATATTTCTAAAAAACTTATAGATTTTTTTATGTCGTGTTCAGCCAATAACGGTTTTGAAATTGAAAGACATTGCAAATTAGAAGAAAAAGAAGTTTATGCATGTAATGATTGTGGTTTATGTTTTGAAGATAGAAGTAGTAGATGTATTATTCAAGATGATGCAACTGATCTTCTTCAATGTGCAGCAAAAAGCCAACTCGCTATTGTAATTGCGTCGATTAAAGGAAGTGAAATGCCTGAAAAAATAGCAAAAGTATTTACGCGTTTTCAAGCGTATGCTCAAACATTTATTGATCACAAAGCTTTATTTATTTTAGTTGGAGATTATAAAGTTGATAGAAGCGTTTATCAATCGGTATATAAGACATATAAAAATCTTGGTAGAATGAGTGAAATAGATATATTAGACTATATAGTTGTTCAAGAGAATGACGGAAATATATTGGATGAAGATGAAACATTGGAACAAATTAATAAAATCATTGTTTCTATTAAATAATTAGCAATTGTAATTTTTTAGAACTTTAGCTAATCCACCTTTTGAGGTTTCTTTATAGTCTGCACTTAAGGATTCACCAGTAATATGCATTACTTTAACTACATCATCAAAGCTAACGCCATTTTTTCTACATGTTCCTAAGTGTTTCGCCAACTCATAACTTATATATGAATGAGAAATAGCAACAGCGTTTCTTTCAATACAAGGCACAATTACATATCCTTCAACTGGATCACATGTTAAACCAAGAAAATGTTCCATTGCAGCTTCAGCAGCGTATTCAATTTGGTGAATATTTAAATTATTTAGACTGCATAGTAGTGCCGCTGCCATTGAAGATGCAGCACCTATTTCAGCCTGACATCCACCAACTGCACCTGCAATTGATGTGTTTTCCTTAAAAATAATGCCAAATAGTCCTGCTACAATAAGACCATTTAAAAGTTGCTCCATAGACTTGTTATTGTGTTTATGCTCATAATATAAAATACCAGGTATTATTCCTGCACTTCCACAAGTTGGAGAAGTAACTATCATGTTTCCTGTTGCATTTTCTTCGCACACCGCATATGAATATGCTGATAAATATAAAGATCTTTTATCAAATATGTCAGTCGCTTGTTCAGCTTTTCTATAAAGAACATGCGCAAGTCGTTTTACTTTAAAATTTGGTTTATCAATAATTATACCTTCTTTTACTAAGCCGCTTTCAACACATTTAAACATTTCGTTTATTACCTCTTGTAAGTACGAACATATATCGGGTTCAAATTTTAAAACGTATTCAACATAGCTACTTAAGTTGTTATTTCTTACGTAATCATTAATTTCATTTAGACATTTATGAGGATATTTATCTTCAAGACAAATTGAATTATCGCCGCAAAGTATATCGCCTCCTCCAACCGAAATGTATTCAGCCGAAAAAGAAATTGTATTGCCACTGACGCACTCAAATAACATTGTATTAGGGTGTTCTTTTATACTTATTAAATCAATAATTAACTCAGTTTCAAAAGAAGAAAATACAGACTTGATTATATTAGTGGTTCCATGCCCATTACAAGTAAAAGCTAATGAACCATAAAGCGTTATTTTAATTTTTGTACATTCAATCTTTTTAGTGATTACGTTATTTAAAAAGTGTTGAGCAGCTCTAAATGGAGCTATTGTATGTGATGATGATGGCCCTGGACCAATATTGTAAACAGAAGTAATTGATTTCATAATATATATTTTACCTTTAATTAGAATGTTTTACATAAATTATTGTTCAATTATATTTTTATTCATGTGTTTATCTAATTGTTTTATTCCATAAACACAAAGATATGTGATAATTGGAGAAAAAATTAAACAGTACGCTACCTCGAATATAAAGTTGAATCCAATCAAAATGATAAACATAAATTCAAATGTATTTGTACCATTTGATAAATCAATTATGGCTTCGTATAGCAATGTCATTGCTCCAAGTGCAAATATTCCGGTATTCAATAAAGGTACTGCTATACTTGTTGCAACTATTCTTATCATCATACTCTTATTTTTTAATAATTGACTAATAACTGCTCCACCAAGTCCTGCAATGGTGCCCTTTGCAAGTACAATAAATATTGTTCCAAATACATTATATCCTAGAAATAATGCCGCATCCCCTGTTAACAAAACAGTTACTCCAAATCCAAAACCTAAAACTGAACCACTTACTTTTCCATACACAACTGCTCCAACAATAATAGGTATTAGTGCAAGAGTAATTGAAAATGAACCAAATCTAATATATATAGATAAAAATTGAAAAACAACCACCAACGCTAGTAGTGTTGCAGTACCAGTAATTAAGTAAGTTTTATTATTCATCAAACTTATTATATAACGAAATATTAAGTAATCATAATTATTGTATAATTAAGATACAAATAAAGTGCATTATCGTTGAATTTCTACACATATTAGTGTAAAAATATATAAAAGGAGGAATGTTAAAATGAGAAAAGAAAAAAGAGCATTTACAGTAGTTGAATTAGTAATTGTTATTGCAATTATTGGTGTTTTAGCAGGAATAATGATACCTACTTTTTTAACATTCATTCAACAAACTGAAGATAGTGCATTACAACAAGATTTAGAAATCTCTTATACTGAATTTGAAACGGATATAAAAGATGGATATTTAGGACCAATTTATTATGGAAGACCTGTGCCAATTCTTAAAAAAGAAGAAGTTGCGATAATATCTAAAGACATTACTTATCAATATGATTTATCGGCTAACTTATGGAAAGAAACTGAAAGAGGCGTTTTGAAAGATTATGACATTTATAATGATAACTATGTAGGGTATTTATCAAATTTACCTGAAGAAGAAACTACAAATAACCTTATGGAACTTGCATTTGGTAGTTATAAGTCTGATATCTTTACTGATGATGTTATGGGTTCATGGGATTTGCAACAGAAAATGCTTGGAAATCCAGAAACAAATGATCGTCCATATAAGAGATATCAAATAACATTTGTACATAATGGAAAAGAGTATTCTGCTCGTTATAATGGTGGAAAAATTTACCCATGGTTTACTACAGACGTTATATATTATGAAGGTGATTATCCTCGTGGAGGATATATTGGAGAATATAATGGAGTTTACTTATACGAAAGTGGATTCCCAAAAACTCCTTCTGGATTCACAGGAGTCATTAAACCTGAATACTATAATGATGGATATACAAAAGAAACTGCAAGAATTGAATTCAATAAGAAATTAGATTCAATTTATGATGCTTATAAGGCTGATAAAGGTGAAACGGCACTTCCAAATTATGATGTTTCTATCTTGTATAGTGGAAAACAATATATAAAAAATGATTTACATGACTGGTTTGAATTCCCTTCTATTATTGATGAAACTCTTGGTACATATAGCGGTGGAACTATTAGGTCGATTGATCGTGCAACTTTTGATAACTTAAGTGATGAATTTGACGCTGTATATGAGGCTTTTAGAGACGATTGTAAAGATGGATATATTGGTGTACCTCATTTAGATGATAGTAATTACTTTAATAAAATTAGTACCACATACTCAAAAGAAGAAATAATAATTCGTTATACCACTAGTGGTGAAAAATACATTGATTATGACCCAAGTAATGAATCAAATCCAAATACTCTTCCTTCAGATGCAAAAGTTTATGGAGTTACTTATAATGAATCCCGTAATAGATGGGAAACTTCTACAGCAACATATACTGAAATGATTGGAGTATACGAAGGTTATGTAGTTACATTTGCTATTAATATGACTTACCACGATAGACTTTCTTTATATTCACAAGAAGTATTTGATACTTACAATGATAAGAAGGGTGGAGGACTTGCTCAAACAGATTATCTTGTCGCTTTATTCTACGCTAATAGATACAACTCTACATATAAAGCAGAAGACTGTTTAACCGACCAAGGAGAAGGTTATTTTACATACGCTCATCCTGGTCAAAGAAAAAGTGATTGGCAAACAGAAGTAAAGTTAGATCCTAATAAAGTAGGAAGTTTAACTATTTTCCGTAGGTTAATTTCAAGAAATGGTGTTAAGACAGCATCTAACTACACATTTACTTATAATGTTATGCTCAATAGAAAACTTTCTGAGTGCATTTAATAAATTTTATGTAAAAGATATAAAATACAGGCAAAATTTGCCTGTATTTTTAATGTTTAGTTTAATATTGCATTATTTTTTTATAGGTTTATAATACAAAATAGAGGTAATGATATGTTTAAGGATAAATTAGTAGTAAAAGCGTGTTATAGAGGCGCATTATTTATATTAACGATTATTACGACATTAGTTGTGTGGAAAGTGTTTGAAGGTAAATTTAATGTCGATTCATTTATATACTTTACACATTTATCTAACTTGTTTGTCATGGTTATGATTGGGTGGGCTTTTGTTAGTAGTGTTTTAGAAATAACAGAAAGAAAATTTAATGTTCCTAATATATATTACAAACTAAAGAATATTGCATTTATATGTATTATGTTGACATTTCTTGTATATAACATCTTGTTAGGTGATATATTTTCAGTTGAATACTGGACATTTAATAATGTCGCTCAGCATTTTGCAATTCCATTACTCTTTGTATTAGATTATTTCTTGTTCGATAAAAAAGGTTATATGAATTTAAAAGATCCTTTTATCATGATTATTGTACCAGCAGTATACGCTATATATATTTTTATTCGAGCTGCAACATATGGAGAGGCACACAGCATAAAATATCCATACTTCTTTTTGAATTATGATGAACTAGGTATAGGTGGAATTGTAATGTGGGTAGCTATTTTGGTTATTGGTTTTGTAGTGTTTGGTTATGGAATGTATTTCTTAGATAAAAAATTGGCAGCAGTCGAAAGCAGAAATTTATATAGCCAATAGATTTATCTAAATTGAATTTTTTAGTGTTAAGTTATATAATTTTTATATGTCAAAAAAATCTTATGATAAAATAAATTCTTTAAAGAGCGTTCAACAAAAGGAAGTTGACACTTTAAACGATGAAATAAACAAATTAAAAATCAAAAATAAAGAACTAAAAGAAGAAGTTAAAGAACTAAGAAGTGAGGTCTATACTATCAAAAGTGGAAGAGGTGAAGCTGATAGATTAAAAAGAGAAAACAGTGAACTAATTCGAGAAGTTCAAACTCTTAAAAATAGGAGTGACCACAAAGAAGACATAACTTGCTTTGAGAAAAAACACCAAACATTAATAAAAAACGTTCAAAATTTAACATCACCTAATCCAGTTTATGATGATTTATTCTTAAAATTAAAAAAAGGAATGACTTCAGTTGTAATACTTGCAAAAATAGCAACCCAACGACCACTTACTTTAAGAGATTGTTATACTCATGTGTTTAGAGACACGCTAATATGTTTGCTTGAAAAAACTTTTCAAATTACAAGCAAAAGACAAGGTAAAACATTATCTTCAACATTAAGAGCTGCAATAAGTGATAAAAGTAATTTCGTTAGTCAAATTGAAGCAGAACTACTAAAAGCCTTGCCTGAGTTAAATGAACTTAGTTTATATAAGGGTTTATCAAAATTAGTTTATTTAGAAAATACCGCTTTTCACGGATCACAACATTTAAAATATCAGACTTCAATTCCTTATAAGGAAAGCGAAGAAGGTACATATAAATTTTTGAATTATTCGCAGAAAAAACAAATAGACATTTTGTTCTCATTGTTAAAATTTTTGTATGTATCATTTACTTATTCCAACGCCGATTATACGCTTCAGTTAATTTCTTCATGTTGGAGATATGAAAGTAAAATATCCTAGCATTTATGTAGAGTTTATTTTACAATTTTATTTAATAATCAAAAGGAGAAAATTATGAAGAAAAATTTATTAGTGTTAGGTGCTTTGCTTTTAGTTGTTCCGCTTGTGGGGTGTTCAAACGAAACAAGCAACAATACAACAGGTAGTTTAGTCGACACAACTTCAACAAGTACTACTTCAACAGAAGATTCAACATCAAGTGAAACTCTTATGACATCATGGACTGCTAGCGAAAAAAGTGATATGGTCGACGTTTTAGGAGAAGTTTTACCAGTTATTAGTTTTGTTGAAGGGTATTTCTTTGATGCATATTCATATTATGATGATGGTGTAATTGATACAATTTATGTTGAAGATTACACATTAACTGAACGTACAGAAACTATAAAAAGCGAATTTTTTGCAGGTGGGTTTAGTGTTTATTCGACCATCGCGGCAGAAGCCCCTTATAGCACCGGTTATGTCGTAACGAAAGTACTTGATGATGATAGTGCAATTTACATTGATTTTGCTTGGTCAGTTGCCCATGAAGCTGATGGTGAGAGCTACGAAGCAGGACATTATTTCTCTGCGTATATAGGCGAATTGGAATAAAGGCAAAATAATTAATTTAAATAACAATTGCAAGACTCCTGTTTACTCTAGGTGAATAGGAGTTTTTTTCGCATTAAAATTAAAATAAAAAAGATAAATTTTTTGTGTATTTTAATTGATGAATTGCGTATACTTTCTAAGTATGTCAAAATTAAAAACACTCACAAACGGAACACCTTGGAAAGTAATATTAAAATTTGCGTTTCCTATTTTGATTGGTTATATGTTTCAACAAGTTTATATATTGGCTGATTCAATTATCGTTGGACAAATGATAGGGCAGGATGCTTTTTCTGTAATTGGTGTTTCTGGTTCTTTACTGTTTTTCTTTTCTATGTTTGGTGTGGGATTTACTGTTGGTTTTTCTGCACTTACTGCTAGGTATTTTGGTTCAGGTGATATACATAAAACAAAAAAGTCTCTTGCTGCTGGATTAATATTATCACTAGGATTAGCGATTATTGTATTAGTTGTAGCTCTTTTGTCTGCAGAATTTGTTTTTGACTTAATTGAAGCTGATAAAAATCCTGAAATATATGATCAAGCTTTAAAGTATTATCAAGTGTCTATTATTGGTATGTTTTTTGTTATTGTATACAATTTTATGTCATCTATTCTTAATGCTTTAGGTAATCAAAAAATCCCAACATATTTCATTATTGGAGCATCTATTTTAAACATTTTATTAGACTTACTTTTTATAGGTGGATTTGGAATGGATGTTGTTAGCGCTGGTCTTGCTACTTGTATTAGTCAAATAACTATCGCTATTGGAATTGTCATCTATACATTTGTGAAATACAAAGAGATTCGATTACATAAAGAAGATTTTGATTTTAACTTTAAATTTTTGTTAAAACATTTCAATCAAGGATTTCCATTAGGGTTTCAATTTTCAGTTGTGTCACTAGGTATGATAGTTTTACAAACTCAAATTAATTTACTTGGTACTGATGCTATTGCTGCTGTTGCAGCAGGTAGTAGAATACAAAATATTTTCTTGCAACCATTTTTAGCTGTGGCCGCTGCGCAAATAGTTTTTGTCTCGCAAAATATAGGTGCTGGACTAATTAAAAGAGTAAGAAGTAGTATAAAACAAGCTACAATTATTCAATTAGTGTTGGCTGTTTTAATGGCTATTATCTTAATACCTATAAGAGATTACTTACTATTGCTGTTTATAGATGAACCTAGTCCATTATCGGTTGAATATGGTTCATTATTTATTCTTTGTATGGCTAGTGCATTTCCTTTTATATCATTGCTTGTATTACATAGAAATGTATTACAAGGTTTGAATTATAGCGTCATTGCATTTATTGGTGGAATTTTAGAGCTTGTTGGAAGAGTTGTAGGTGCTTTATATATAACACCAGTCATTGGATTTTTAGGAATTGCCATTTCTACACCAATTGCTTGGGGTTTAGCAGCGATTTTTTTAGTTGTTGCAGTTATTATTGTTTATAATAAATCTCCGCAATTGAAGTTAATTTCTGATAAAAATATCGTAAAAACTGAGGTTATTATAAGTAAACTTGATGAATGTTAGCAGATGATATAACAAGAAGTAATCTAAAGATGTATTGTAAACACTTACAATTTAAAACATTGAGAATGCTTTATAGTTAATGTATTATTTTAATATGTTTACTTTTCTTAAATTTGTTGGTGTGCTAGGAGTTAGTGCGTTTATTTGCAGTGCTTGTGGTGTACAAACGAGTAAGGAAAGCACTTTAAGTAATGAAGGTGAAATTACTGAAAATACTACTAAACCAAATACAGAAGTAACAACTGGACCTAATAGTGAAATATCAACTGAATTAGTTAGTCAACAAGTTGATGAAATATTCAACATTACTGCAAGTGGAACTTATCGTTTTTCGGGTGTATATAGTAATAATTCTATTGTTGTAAATGTAGATAAAGAGATCGATACAGAACCGGTGTATTTAGTGTTAAACGATGTAACTTTTAATAATACAACTTTAACACCTATTAATATTATAGAGGCCAAAGATGTCGTAATTTATTTAAGTGAAAACACAATCAATAATATTAATCAGTCTAATATATCTACTACTGATGAAGAGTTTCCAAGTGGCGCAATATATTCAAAAGCAGACTTAGAGATTTCTGGTAGCGGAACTTTAAACATAGACGCAAAATTTAATGATGGTATAAATTCTCGCGATGATTTAAAAATTAAAAACGCTACTATAAACGTAAATGCAAATGGTGATGGCGTTGTTGGAAAAGATTTAGTCTCAATTAGTAATTCTACAGTTGATGTTACATGTAATGAAGATGGTATACGTACATCAAATGAAGAAGAAATAGATAAAGGTGAATTAGAAATAGAAAACTCAAACATAACAATTGATAGCGAATATGACTCTATACAGTCTGCAAACAGTTTAGAACTTTCAGGTGGTATATACAAATTAACTTCTGGTGGAGGGTTTGATGAAGTTCTAAATGATATCACTGTAGGCGAGGGTTCAGGTAATATTGAACAACCTTCCTCATTACTTTTAAATAGCAGTAAAGCACTTAAGGGTACTGATATTATTATTCATGATGGAAATTATATTATGTCTTCATACGAAGATACAATTCATGCAAATGGTGATTTAATTATCAATAATGGGACGTTTAATGTAGAAACTGGTGATGATGCTTTTCATGCTGACTATAATTTAACTATAAATGGCGGAACAATTGAAGTTACAGATGGTTATGAGGGCATTGAAGGACAAAATATTACTATTAACAATGGCAATATCGATATTAACGTTTTAGATGATGCAATAAATGGAAGTATAGAAGATGGACTAATTACAATAAATGATGGAGAAATATTTCTAGCTTGTAGAGGTGACGGTATTGATGCTAATGGTGACTTATTAGTTACTGGTGGAGCAACAGTTATTGATGTTGATGCAATATATACAGGTGGAGATATGGAATTAGATATAAGCGGAACATATACAAAAACTGGAGGAACTGTTCAAGATCCTCAAGGTAATGAATTAGAAGCTAATGGCGGTTCAAATGGTGGTGGCCCTGGCGGAGGTGGAGGTCCTGGCGGTGGCGGCAGACCTTGGTAAATTTTATCATTAGGGATAATTTATATAATTAAAAAGGACTTTGTTTATTGTTTTTTTGATTCACCAAAAGTTCAAGACTATATTTAACTTTAAACTTAAAATAAAAAAAGTATTTAATTTATTTTGCAGTCATATACAATAAATTGTATTTACAAAATTAGTATAGGACAAAAGGAGAAATAAATATGCAAAAAATAACAAAAATATGTAGTGCTATCACGTTATGCGGATTAGTTGGGATAAGTTCATTAGTCGCATCAAATTATGTTAAAGTAGAAAACACTGATGCTGCAGGAGAAATGTACAGCATTGTTTTATCATCTAAAGAGAATAGAAGATTTCAACCGATATACAGTCCTTCTACCACGTTTTTTGATACTCAAGCAGGCGGAAGAGTAGGTTTTGAATACAACATTTTATAAATCATAGTAGTTCTTATTGGGGAACTATTGAATATACTGGATATATTAAAAATACACAAGAAATTAATGGTCTAAGCAAAATAACAATAACCACAGATAGCATAGATGGTCTACCTGCTCCTGCGGCTATACAAATTCAAACGAGCGCATTTCCAACTCTAGATTCAAGATTAGATTATATGGTAGCTGATTCAGCTGGGTCATATACATATGAATTTACTGCTCCAAGTAAATATTTTTTGATTTCTCTTGAGCTTGATAGTAATGTTGATCTCCACATTCAAGAAATGGTTATCGAATATACTTGTGTTTAAGTATATAGTTTAGAAAACTCAAATATATTGACCTCTCTATGTTAGAGAGGTTTTTTATATATGACTCAGAATAATATAAATTGTAATGATTTTCATACCGATATATAATGTATAAATGAAAAGAGGTTTTATGAAAAAAAGATTTTTGATGATGATGACTTTAGTTCCATTGACGATTGCTTTAATAGGCAATTTAAACAACAATATAAATTCAGTAGTTGAAACAAAAGCAACTAGTCAAGAGCTAGAAGAAGTAGTGTATGATTTTTCAACGGAAACATTAGGGGCAAATATAGCAACTTTTAATTTTGACAATGAACAGATTGAACCTACATTTGTTGAGAATGCAGGTCTTACGTTAAATCCTGGAGAATATATAAAATATGACGTTAAAGGTTTTATTACGTCTTCAGCAGTAGAAATAAATATTGTTGCTAATAATGAAGTTGTTTCGCCAGATTCAGCTGCTGCTATTATAGCTATTGATGTCTTCGGTAACGTGCTTTATGGAGATGCTGCTCCACTCAGACAATATGGAAGTATGTATGGATATGCTCTTAATGTGGATCTTGGGCCGAGCGGTTTACTTTCTTATGTTTCATCTTTTTTAGTGTATGGATACGATGTAAACACAGATGATGCTGGATCACTTAGTACGACTGTCCTTGCTTTTCAATATAACTATAGTTTAGATGAACCGATAATGGTTCCTCCAACAAGCAAAAACAATGAAATATATACATCTTTTTCAGAGAATAGTAAATTTCTATATAAAGGCGATTATACAGACGGAAAGATGCATATATCAAATAACATAGAATACAATGCAGATTCACAATATGGTGATTTAATTTCTAGCAATGTTATTTATAAAGAAGCTGATTTAGCATCAACAAGTTTTGCAGCAAGAGATGTTATGACTTCTAAATTAACCATATCAACTCCATCAACATTAATTGATTCATTTACATTACAAGCATCTATTGCAACTCGTCAAGGTAAAGTCATTACTTCTGGTGAAATAGTAACAATCACAGGTTCACACACTGATAGCGTTATTGAAGTTAGCGCCTCGCTTGTAGATGTTCCATATTTAGAACTTGCACACACATTAACTTTTATCATTCGTGTTGATTATACTTATGATGCTTCTGGGACTGATTCAATGATAGTTTCTAACCTAGATCTTGAGTTTTTGACAGAAGGAGCAAGTAGTCCAATAAGTAGAAAGTTTATAAATTCAGTAATGTTTACAAATGAAGAAAATACATGTCAAACAAGATTTTACGAAGCCAGAAACTTGTATTTAGCTTTACCTTTAAGGGAACAAGTTGCACTAAAAGAGCAAAGTATATATACTAGTGGTATTATTTACTATGAAGCTTCTGCTGTTGTTTTAGGAATGGAAAGATATTTAACGTGGGCAACTATACTTGGAGAAGATCCATATTCAAACACTAGCTTATTAACGCCAACTGAAAGTACTTTTAAAAGTGATAGTGTGTTTATTATTGTTACAAGTACAATTGCATTAATAGGAGTTGCTTCATATCTAATTGTCAGTAAAAGAAAAAAAGTTTAGCACAATATGATTAAAACGAGAACCTGGAAGTTCTCGTTTTTTTTGTTCATCTTTCTATTACATTGAAAATAAAGTAGTGAAATGATATAATGAGATGACCTAAAAGGAGAAAATATGAAAAAAATATTATTGTGTGGCGTTGTAATTGCAATGGCTTCTGTACTTTCATTAAGTGCCTGCAGTGAACCGAGTGATTCAAATGATAAAGCAAAAGAAGCTATCGCTATTATTAACAAAACGTCTGAAAAGTTAAAAGACTTTTCTAGTGACACGACTTCGCCAGCAAGAAGCAGCGTAGATGTGTCTAAAAATAGCTTAGATTTAAGCAAAAAAGAACTTGAAATTGAAACTTTGGAGGATATAAAGACTTTTACTGAAAATTATGGCAGAGAATTAACATTAGTTTCTGATAAAGAGGAATATTTCCAAAACTATTTTTCTATTTATTACATTATGACGCAAACAGCGCTTAGAACTTTAGACACTCTTGGTGATAATGCTTTTGATCATTATTTTGGAAGTTCAACACTAACAGTTACTGGAGATAAAGAAGATGAAGCAACTGATTTATTAAATTACAATGCAGCATTAATTGATGAATTTGCTGTTACTGGAGTAGATGATGAAGGAAACTTTACGATGACTACTAAAGTACCTGATATTAAAGATATTTATAAATTTTTTATGCCAGAAGAAGCATTAGCACATGTAGAAGGTAGTCTTGTCTCGTATTTCACCTTATACGAAGAAAGTGAAAATGATTTCGGTTTTATTTATACCTTCAAAGAAGACTCTAATTTTAAAAAACAAACAACTTATATTACGTTTGACGCTGTTACAAGAAAAAATCTTGTACTTTCTTCAGAGACAAGAGATTATGAAGGAGTTGAGATAGAATTTGTAGATTGTTCATATGTAGTTGATGGAGTATATAATTCTTACTCTGAAAGTTCTGATGCTCCTTTAGGAACTAATGGTAAGTTTGATGATATGAAGAGACTTTTAAATAACTTGTTTCAAATTGAAGTTGATAGAAACAACAAATTAAGATTTGATGAAGAAGGTAATGATTTATTAACAAAATATGATGGATCTGTAGATATTGATTATACTACTGAAGATTTTACTGATTACTTAAAAAGTACTGAAGTAGATTCTAGTTATTCTGTTTCTCTTAAAGATATTAATGCTATTAGTTCGATGATAATGAAATACGATACTTCTCTTGAGTATATTCAAACTAGTGGTGCACCACAATTATCTACTGTACCAGATGTAAGTGAAGTTTTAAATCAAGATGATGCAATTAACTACGCTATAAAAAACGGTACTGCAAGTATAGAATACTTAAAAGGTTATTATACAGAATTGTATTCAAGTACATATTTATTTGGTGATATATTGAGTAGGTTCCAATATACATATTTAGATAATAGTTTAGCGAGTGATTTTACTAATTTAAATCTAAATATTGCAGATAGCGATTCTACAAATGAGATACATCAAAATTTAGAACTTTTTATTGATTCAATTACGATAAATTCTTTATACGTATCCGGTATGGAGGGTGATGTTTTAACACTTAAAGTTAATATGGAAAATGATGATGGAGTAGTTGATGGTTATGTTGAATTTGTAGCTGGTTCTGGTTTAGTAGAAGATGATAGACCTAAAGTTACTTTTATTGGTGAATTAACTGAGAATGATGGAACAACCATGCTTTATCAAACATTAGATATGTATGATCAAAGTGGTTTTTATGCAACAATAGAAACTAATTCTACTAGAATTGGCTCTTTATATGTTGATAGAGTGTTTTATCACACAGTAACTGATAGTGCGATTGAAGAAGACGTTTCTACATTTGTTCAATCTCGCTTTGATGAATTAGAAGCGAATGTAATTGCTAATAACGCTAAATATATTGATGGTAATGAACCAATCGATGTTGATGCTAAGATTGATGTTAATATAGATTTACATAAATTTGATAATTTATTTAATGAAATTGGAATAGTTCATTAATAAAAATTTAAATATTATAAAAAAGCCCTGCAAGCTATGTAGGGCTTTTATTGTTTGTATAATGCATTCGCTATATAAAATGCATTCTTATAAATGTAAACTAAGATTCTTTCTATTACAGCATTCACTAATGTATGTTATTGTGTTCATAGGTGATCTAAGTGATTCTTGTTCTCAACGAATAAATACTAAACATAGAATTGTGTATGTCGTTTAAAAAATAGAGAAGGATTACAATTATTAGTATGTGATCTCACTATGTTTTTAAGTTATTATTTCGTTGCATTAAAAGTTATTATTATAATCAAATGTAAAAAAATATTTGTTTATTGGCGTTTACAATATGGTAGTAGTGTGAAACTAACTTCCTTATCCGTTGTTAAATTATTTATCTAAGGAATTGTAATGGTTAAATCGTATTTATTATGTGCCTTTTTTTAATATTTCTAAATAATCACTATATATGAACACACGATTTCTTTTTACTTCATTAGTTTTAATTAAAATACCCAATTCAATTAAGTGTTTAATTGCTTTTGTTGTTGTATTAAATGCTAAATTTAATTTTTGTGATGTGTTTTTTATATCAATAATTGGATTAGTTTCTAAGTATTTAAATACTCTTAAAACATTTGATGAAGATCTACCGAGTTTATTTATTGACTTAACATTTTTATTATGAAGCAAATCTAATTCATCAATTGTATTTATTGCATCGTCTGCCGATTCTAAAATAGCCTTTAGAAAAAAGATGATCCACTGTTCGTAAGTGCCTTTATTTCTTACAGCACTCATACGGTCATAATATTCAATTCTGTTGGCCTTTAGATAATATGAAATATATAAGGCTGGAGAAGAAATTATTTTCTTTTCAATCAAGAAAAGAGTTATCAATAATCTTCCTACTCGACCGTTGCCATCAAGGAATGGGTGTATTGTTTCAAACTGATAATGAATAAGGGCGGCTTGAATAAGTGGATCGATGTCATCATGACTATTTATATATTTATCTAGTTCGTTCATCGATGCGTGCATATCATCTATGTTCGGCGGTATAAAACTGGCATTTTTTAGAGTGGTTCCTTGGCCACCAATCCAATTTTGTGAGTTTCTAAATTCGCCTGGATTTTTTTCTTGTCCTCTTGTTCCTTGCATTAAGATGCTATGAACTTCTTTTATTAATCTACTACATAAAGGAAGAGTATTTAATCTCTGTACTGCAAACTCTGTTGCTTTAATATTGTTTATAACTTCATTTAACTCACGATTAGTGTTTTCTTCAATTGATGGATTTAAAACATCTTCAAGAGTTGCTTGCGTTCCCTCGATTTGTGATGACATCAAAGCTTCTTTGCGCACGTACATATAAACAAATAGGCTCATATTAGGAACACGGGTAATAATACTTTCAAGCTCAGCAATTTTTCTATTTGCATTAATAAGAGTGTGTACTAGTTCAGTGCTCATAACAATTTCAGAAGGTGGTAGAGAGTTAGGGGAAAATGATTTATACTCCATTTCTCCATAGAGATTTGTTTTAAATTTACCTGATCTATTGTTCATTTTATGTTTTCTCCGATCCTGCAATAACATCATAATTATATATATTTTATTTCTTTTTGTCAATTTATCTTGAAATAAGAAATAACAAACAACTATTTTATTTCATTTTAATTATGTTGTATGAAATAAAATATTTAAAAAATTCTATTTCCTATCAGGAGTTATCATATTTGAATATTGATGTAATGAATAAG
>CAYJLA010000022.1:0-18289 GCA_964371305.1 uncultured Staphylococcaceae bacterium
ATCGCTACAAAAAACTCTTAAAGGTTTTATTTAAATAATATTTTATATTGTTTATCTCTATCTACATTGTTTATAAGAAATGTAATTTTATTACTCATCAATACAACTTTTAAGTTTTTTTCATTTAATTCTTCAATGTTTATGTCCTGAGTAGTCTTAACCAGAACTTCAACTCTGCTTCCTTTAATGGTTATATTTTCAAAATTATCTTCCCCTCCTATAATTTTCAATACTTCATCAGTTAATTTATAATGGGTAATTTCATTGATAGAGTTTGTTTGCCCTTTCGAACTCTTTGCTTTTAATAATAAGAAAGTGATTAAAATTACAACTATCAAACACACTATTGCAATAACAATATAAACGCTATAAGTTTCTAAGAATCTATTAAAATTTTCTAAAGTCATATTTATACCTCTCAAATATCTCTTAAATAAAATTAATTATAGAAATATCTATAATTTTACCATAAAATTATTATAAGTAAAATATAGGAGAAGTTTTATGTCAACAAATATCGAAATCGAATCAAAAGCATTAGTAAGTGAGTTAGAGTTTAAAAAAATACTCAAAAGTTTTAAAGACCGTTTACGTCCTACCTACTCGCATACAAACTATTACATCGATTCAACTACACATGATTTAATCAGTCATGGCATTGTATTGAACTCCTATGGCGGAAGGTTTGTTAGAGAAAAATCAAACACTTAAAGCTGATGATTTAGTTCTCTTAAAAGAAACAAATAAATTACCAGATGGCGATATAAAAAGATTTTTAACTACGTTGGGTTTTAAAATTGATAACTTGAAAATACTATCTCAATTAAAAACCATAAGATCTGATGTTGAATACAAAAATGGTTTACTTAGCTTTGATGAAAATCATTATAATAACAAAGTGGACTATGAGATTGAATTTGAATTTACTTCACAACCACAAGCTGAAAAAATTATGGAAGAACTTTTACAAGAGTTTAAAATTTTATACACACCAAATAAAAAATCAAAAGTCCTAAGGGCTCTTGATTTATAAATTAAAAGTTATTTTAAGAATTATTGAGTTTGTTCTTTGTTTTTTCTATGATCACAAAACTCGTAATTTTCACAATCATTCGTACACCTTGATTCTCTAACATATCTTTTAGCACGTGGAATAAATGACCTTATTTCTTCTTCGTTATATCCAACTTGTATCCTTTTATCATCAACGATAATAGGTCTTTTTAGCACACTTGGATTTTGTTTAATAAATTCAATTAATTCACTAATTTTAAAGTCATCAAAATCAATATTCTTTTCTTTAATCAGTCTACTTCTTGTAGAAATAATATCAGCTGTGCCATTTTCAGTCTTTGCAAGCATTTCAGATAATTCTTTCTTATTGAGTGTAACTTTAAAAATGTTCTTCTCGACAAATGGTATTTTTTGATCTCCTAACCACTTTACAACTTTGCTACAGCTTGAACAACTAGGCGATGTATACACAATTATCATATAGTTTCCCTCCTATATACTTTAATTATATAGTAAAAACATACATGTGTGTACAAAACTTATGAAAAATATTCTATAATATACAAGAGGTAATTGTATGAATAGAGTATTAAGTGGCATAAAACCAACCGGAAACCTAACATTAGGAAATTATTTAGGAGCATTAAAAAATTTTCCAAAATATCAGGATGCTGATGACTTATTTATTTTTATTGCCGATTTACATGCTTTAACATTGCCAATTGATCCACAAATACTAAGGGCACACACTAAACAAATTGCAGCTACTTATTTGGCTTGTGGTTTAGATCCAAATAAATGCACACTTTTCTTGCAGTCTCAAGTAAGTGCTCATGCCGAACTAAATGTAATATTACAAAATTATTTATACATGGGTGAACTTTCTAGAATGACACAATTTAAAGATAAATCGTCTAAATGTAACGAATCGGCTATTGGATTAGGCCTATTTGCTTATCCAGTTCTCATGGCTTCTGACATATTACTTTATGATGCCACTACTGTTCCAGTAGGACAAGACCAAAACCAACATGTAGAAATTACCCGTGATTTGGTTAATAGATTTAACAAAAGGTATGGTCAAGATGTTTTAATTATGCCGAAAGCTGTACAACCAAAAATTGGAAAAAAAATAATGTCTCTGCAAAACCCTACGCAAAAGATGGGCAAATCTGAATCACATGATGTAAAGGGCACTATATTCCTTAACGACGACCCAGCTGTAATACGAAAGAAGATAATGTCTGCAGTAACAGATATGGATGATAAAATTGTTTTTGATGATATTAACAAGCCTGGCATCTCAAATTTACTAACCATCTATTGTGCATTAAAAGAGTGTTCAATAGAAGATGCACAAAT
Organism: uncultured Staphylococcaceae bacterium; assembly: GCA_964371305.1. Taxonomy (GTDB): domain Bacteria; phylum Bacillota_I; class Bacilli_A; order RFN20; family CAG-826; genus CAYJLA01. The sequence goes on from CAYJLA010000022.1 coordinate 2,377, forward strand.
TAGATTTAGCGAAATGCGATATGGAGATTTTAAAAAAGAAGTGGCTGATGTTGTTGTGGCAGAAATTTCTTTCTTACAACAAAAAATACAGACGATTCTTAAGACTGATGAAATAGATAGAGTACTTGCTCAAGGCAAAAATAAAGCGGAATTAGTAGCGAATAAAACATTAAGAAGAGTTAAGGAAGTTGTGGGTTTAATCAATGAATAAGTCTTTTCCTTTAGTAATATCACTTGATATGGACGGTACATTACTAGACGACCAAAAAAATATTTGCCCAAAAACTGAACAACTACTGAAACAACTTGTGAAAAAAGGTCACTATATCGTATTGACTAGCGGACGACCACCTAGAACTCTTTTTGACCACTACAACCAATTACAATTGAATACACCATTAATCTGTTACAATGGAAATTATGTTATACATCCTAACGATCATATTTTTCCGGAAATACTTAATGTTTTTAATAAGAACAATCTCGGAAATATGTATGAAGAGTTGAAAAGTAAAAAGTTAGCGCAAGGATATACATCTGAAACAAATTCCCATATATGTTATGATGTTTTCGACCCTTTTCTAGATAAATTTTTCTCTTCAAATAATATGATATCGAAAGAAGGTAATGTTTCAGATTGTGTTTTAGAAGATCCATTCACATTTATTGTTAAAACTTTTGGTGAATATGAAAGACGTGAAGAAATTGTTAGTATACTTAAAAAATACGGCTATGAACCACGTTTTTGGACAACTACGACATATTTAGAATTATATAGACATGAAATATCAAAGGGCTCCGCTATTTTACACGTAGCAAAATATTATGACATACCAAGAGAAAATATTATTGCTTTTGGAGATGCAGATAATGATATTGAATTATTAAGTGAAGCAGGTGTTTCTGTAGCAATGAAAAATGCTAATGATAAGTTAAAAAACATAGCCACTATGGTTAGTTTAGAAGATAATAACAATGATGGAATTTACTATACATTGTTGCAAATTTTAGATAAATACCTTAGCTGAGTTTATCTAATATCTTTTGTTCTTTATCCGGCAAATTAATTTTAAATACTTTATTGCTTAAGTAGTTTAACTTGCTAGGAATTTGTTTAAATTTAAGTGTATATGCTATCAAAAATTGACTATCGTATTTATATAAATTTTTAAATGTTTTGTTTTCTGAGAAGTTACCGTATTTACTATCTCCCATTACAGGATGACCAACATATTGCATATGAACTCTTATTTGGTGCGTTCTTCCTGTAAATATCTCTACATCGCATAAAGAATAGTTCTTGTATTGCTTCACTCGTGTAAACTTTGTTAATGCACTTTTAGCACCATTCGAAATTGTATCAACTTTAACAATTTTTGTTTTCTCATTTTTCTTTAAAGGTTTATCAATAGTACCGCTCTTTGGACAAACACCATAAACCAGTGCTAAATAGTGTTTCTCAATATTATTTTTTTCCTTAAATAATTCCTCTAAAATTTGAAGAGACGTTAAATTTTTTGCAAAACATATTATTCCACAAGTATTTCGATCTAATCTATGCGCAGGAGCTGGTATGAAACCCTTATCTATATTAGGATCATATTCTTTTGTATATACTAAATGAGAAATAATTAAATCGGCTAAAGTATCTTCATTCTCAGTACTTTTATGTGTTAAAATACCTTTTGGTTTATTAACGAAAATTACATTTGAATCTTCATATACTATCTCGTAAGGAAATTTTTTTCCAACAACTTTTTTCTCGGGATTATCAACAGATTCTTCTTGTTTTAAAAATATCTTAACAAAATCACCTTCTTGCAAAATGTACGAAATATCAACCCACTTGCCATTTACTTTAACATCTTTTTTTCTGAACACTTTATATAAGTGTGAAGTTGGTATATTCACAAAGTGTTTTTTTATGAACTTATCAATTCTTTGATTACAATCAATCTTAGTTATTTGGAATTCTTTCATATTTATATTATATCATTATTGAATAAAATTGCGGAAAAAAACAACTACAAAATCTAGATTATCATTGCTATTAAAATACTTTGCTAATATAATTTATAAGAACGGAGAAATACCCAAGTGGCTGAAGGGGCTGGCTTGGAAAGCTAGTAGGCTTGTAACAGGGCGCGAGGGTTCAAATCCCTCTTTCTCCGCCATTAAGTTATAAATTAAAATACCGCATTAAATGCGGTATTTTTTATTGGTCTTGTTTGTTTGCGTCAAATATTTCTTCCATGATTTCACCTTCGACAACATCAGGATTTCTCCCCTCATCTTCAACTTTATCAGTTGGATGAAGAACTTCCTTAATTGATTCTGGTACTTCACTTTTTGGTTTTTTGACCACTTTTTTGTTTTCAGTTTCTTTCATATTTTCTCCCTCTGAAATAACTTCTTTCTCGTCTTTTTGCGTATAGGCAAGACGCTGTGCTCTTCTTTGTGCCTTGTCATGCTCTTTATCAGTCGTATATGAATGCGCTAATAGCGTAATAACAACAATTACAGCACCTATACCAATAAGAATTAAACCTATATATAAAAAGTCCATAGTTTCTTTTTCGGCCATTCTCAAACTGTTGTCAGCACTTACACTAAATGCAACAATATCCAATACAAACATTACAAGCGATGCAAGCATTGCAAGTCCGCCAATAACGTATAATGATAGTTCGGTTTTTTTTAATTTCAGTTTTCTCATGTTTTCTCCTTTTAAGCATCTCCACCCATAGTTTGGGCACCTTTTTGTGCTTTAATTTGTTCATTCAATTCAATAAACTCGGTATATAATTTTCTATATTGTTCATTCCATTGCTGTTCGTATTTATTAGTATATTGGCTAATATCATTTTTAACTTCGGTGAACATGTCATTTAATTTTCCGTCTTTTGGCATTTCTCTTCTACCACTAGTAATATCTAACAATTTGAACAATTTATCGGTAACATCCCAATATTCATTATCTTGTATTGTTGCTCTTGATCTAACAAGTGCAAATAAACTTACAACATTGCTAATATCTTTTTCTATAAAGTTACTTTGAGGAGTTTTTTCGCCTTTAGCCTCTTGTCTAGCTTTTGCGTATTCAGAATATAATTTTTGGAATTCTAAAAATAGCGTTAAATAACTTAAACCACGATAAAATCTTTCATCCAATGCTAATAACTTCTCAAAAGATTCTTCCATTAACTTTTCGTTACGAAGATGATTTGCATGAACCATTAAAACATTCTTAAGTTCTTCCATAACAGGCATGACATTCTCGAAAATAACAATGTGTTGTGCATGATCCACTCTAATTTCTTCACCTGCCACCTTAATGACTCCACCTTCTTCTCCATAAATTTTATCATGTAAGTCATTGATACGATTAATTAGTTTCTCACCTGATTCAAGGTTTTTTTCATTAGTTAAAAAGTTTGCAAGAGGTGATTTCACTTCCAATTCCTTTTTAATAATATTTTTCCTACCATTAAAAGCTTCTAAAGAATACTTATCTCTACTAATTGTGTATTCCAATGTGTCTCTAACTGCTGTTTTGTAAGCAAGTATTGAGAATGTACCAAACGTTGTATTTTTCATTATTACTCTCCTTTGTTTGTTTCAAAATATGTTTTTAAGTCACTAACACGTCTGACTATATGTCTAGCGTATTTTTGTATCCCTGGTTTAGAATGTTTCATACAATAACTATTTTCAAATTCTTTAAACATAGAAATGTCATTGCCAGAATCGCCCACAACGTGAACATCATTAAAGTTAATCCCTACCTTTTCGCAATAAAATTTAATAGAGGCACCCTTACTAATGTCTTTTTCAGTAATTTCAATAAATGGACCTACCCAATTACACTCATAATCATTACCGTGCTCATTCCTGAAAACTTTGTTTGCTTCATATGCTTCATTTTGGCTATTTTTGGTAATACCAAAGTATATCATAAGTTTATATACACTGCCATTATGTAAGTCATTCCAAAAAGTTTGGTCAGATAACACCATTTTATCGTAATAAACACCTTGAGAGTAATAATAAAAATCCAAAACAATTCTTGTTCTTTTACTCATATGAGTTTTATTAGCTACCATATTATTATCTTTAGAAAACAAAACAACACCATTTGGATTATATTCGCTAATAACTTTTTTAATAAAGTTTGTTGCTTTTTCATTATCAAATTTACGTCTGCGAATATCAGTTCCATCAACATTAATAACTGCTCCATTACAAGCTAAAAAGTCAATTGGTCTATTAATTTTCTTCCTAACTTTTTTACAAAAATGCTCGGTTCTACCGGTAACAACTGCTAATCTTCCACCACCATCAATAAATTCACGTAAAAATTTTAAGTTTTTACTACTGATTAGCCTAAACTTTGACTTAGGATAAAATAATGTTCCGTCAAGGTCTGTACATATTAATTTATTAACGTATTTGTCGCTCATAATTTGCATATTAATAATTATACATTATTATTTATAAATTTTCATTATTTGCTTTAAAATATTCAACCATTAACTCATGCTGCACTTTATCAAGTGATCCAGTTACTTCAGCAGAAGGGAAATAATCGTATATTCCATCATCGTTCGTATGGTAAACAAGATAATCAATTACAGCTACTTTATATATTTTATTCGATACAATAGAAGTAGATACACCATCAGCAAAACTAGCATAATTATATCTCAATTGACTAGTAATTTCTGATCCTTTTACATTAGCTATACAGATCTGGTTTTCAAAAGGAAGAGCTCTGTATACATCTCTATATAAAATTTCTCCAGCTTTAATAGAATTTCTTGCGCTATTAGTTATGCTTATTTCAACATCAGTATATTCGCTACTATTGATTGCATAATCCAGCATACTATTAGCAGATAGTTGAGCAACATCTGATGTGTCTAACCATGAACTAGTATACCCAACAACTTCATTCAATACTTGGTTTTGAATAGCGTCATATTTAGCAATTAGGTTGTTTGTTTCTTGATCAGCATATCCACCAGCAATATTTTTTACCTCATAATTTATTATCGAAAAATCACCATTTTTATCTACAGATATCTCAACTTCAGAAACTTGCGACCCATTTGCATAACCCATTAAAAGAGGAACACCATTTATAATCTTAGAGTCGCTTTGATGAGAATGACCACCAAAAACAATATCTACATATGGTTGATCGCTGCCACTTACATCTTGAACTAATTCGGTATTTTCTACAGTGCTTATATCAGCATGAATTTCCAAAACAATTAAATCAACACCTTTTTCTCTTAAGAAACGACTTTCTTCTTTTATAACATCGATTTCTTCTAAAAAGGCCAAATGTCCAACATTTAAAGAATTAATAGAACTATATTGATCTTTTCCAATCGAGCCAATTACACCTATTTGAAAACCAAAATGATCAATAATTATGCTTGAATCCCCTAATTGCTCAGCTCTTGTTGTGATTGCACCATCAATCTTATTGTAAATATTTGAAGTGATAAACGGAATATCTGAGGCCGCAATATTATCCTCTATATACTGAGTTCCCCAATCAAATTCATGGTTACCTAAATTCATTGCTGAAAAATCAAGCAGCTCCATCCATTCCATTATTAAAGAACCCTTATTCAAATTACTCTCAGCAGTTCCTTGCCACATATCGCCATTTGCAAGATGAATGTCATTGGTATCATATGTTGATTTATAAAAACCAGAAACACTAGAAATACCTGGTACATAGGTGCCATCATTCATAACTGCACCATGTAAATCATTCATAGATGTGATAGAAAAAGTAATATCTTCATTTGTTGTAGGATCTGTCGTGGTTGTAGTTGTTGTAGTTGTTGTAGTTACAGATGGAATAGTCGTGTTAGAAACTAATATTTCGCTTGGTTCACAGGAAACTAATGCTAGTCCGATTATAGATAAAAGTAGTAACTTATTTAATTTTAAAAATTTCATTAACTATTTGACAGCGTTTTCGATTTGAATTGTGCCATACCCTCCATCTTTTCTTTTATATACAACATTGACTTTTTCCTCATCGGAATCTAAATAAACGAAGAAGTCATGCCCAATAGCTTCCATTTTTGTAATTGCATCTTCAATACTCATAGGTTTTAAAAACATTGTCTTCATTCTGACAATTGTGTCGTTTTTTTCACTATTTTCTTCATCTAAAATATTTTCATAAATTATAGAATCTGTGAGACCTTCGCGATTTTTACGCAACATCCTATCCTTTAACTTACGCATTTGCGATTCTAATTTTGTAACAGCATCATCGAATGCATTGTATAAATCTTCATTCTTTACTTCGGCTCTAAAGTCCATATATGGGGTAGTAATTGTAACCTCTACCTTTGTACCAACGTTATATGTTTTCAAAACACATTTGCATGTAAGTTCTTCATTTTTCGAAAAATACTTCTCTAGTTTGGCCAGCTTCTTCTCCGCACTTGAACGTATAGCATCAGTAACTAAAATATTTTTTCCAATGATTTGATATTTCATAGAAATCTCCTTTCAAACTTTATTACTTATATATATTATAGCATGTAATTTAATCACTAGCGTTTTTTTAACTTAACTAGAGATATTATTTTTTCAACCTTATCGAGTTTTTCCCATGGTAAATCTAAGTCTGGCCTTCCAAAATGTCCATATGATGCAGTATCTTGATATTTAAAATTTGGTTGTTTTAATGAAAATTGTTTAATTATAGCTCCTGGCCTCATATCAAACAGTTCGTTAATTACTTCAAGTATTATTTGCTCTTCTTCTTTGCTTGTCCCAAAACAATCAATCGCAACACTAAGTGGTTTATCTAACCCGATGCCATAACCAATTTGCACTTCTATTCGATCAGCTAATTTTGCACCAACAATATTTGTTGCTATATAACGAGCCATATATGCGGCTGATCTATCGACTTTCGAAGGGTCTTTACCTGAAAATGCTCCACCTCCATGTCTAGCACTACCGCCATAAGTATCGACAATGATTTTTCTTCCAGTTAAACCGGTATCACCTAGAGGTCCTCCAATGACAAATCTACCGCTTGGATTGATAAAATATTCAAAGCTAGTATTTAACCCAAATGATTTTACTACATCTAACATAATTGTTTCGTGTATGTATTTATCAAATTCTTGCTTATTATAACTTTCGTCGTGTTGAATCGACATTAAAACTGTTTTGACATAAGGTTCACTTCCAGAATAATCAATAACAACTTGTGACTTCATATCTGGTTTTGCCCACTTAAAATTACCATTCTTTCTTAATGAACTAGCAACCCTTACTAACTTATGGGCCATTGCAATACCAAGAGGCATGTTGCCAGCAGTTTCATTTGTAGCATAACCAAAAACAAATCCTTGATCACCAGCACCAAGTTTTAATTCATCATCATTGCTAACGGCATTAGAAATATCATTTGACTGTTGTTTTACTAAAATAATAACTTCACACTCATCGCAAGAAATTCCATCATCAGACACTAAATATCCAATATTTCTCAATGTATTTCTTACAATTTTATCATAGTCTATCACTGCGGTTGTAGTAATTTCCCCACCAACAATCACTTTTTCTGTTGTTATAAAAACTTCGCATGCCACCCTGCTATTAATGTCTTGTTCCAAACATGCATCTAAAATAGCATCACTAATTTGGTCACAAACTTTATCTGGATGACCTTCACTAACCGATTCACTTGTAAATAATTTTTCTTTTTTCATATCACACCTCTAGTAATTCGAGAATAATCTATTAAAAAACTCCCTGGAAATAGGGAGTTCATTTTTCCTATTTCATCGTTCAAGAATCATTCTTGCTTGTTGGAGAGCACTTACTTTTTAAAGAGTTGCTACTACGATTCTAACCCCATATCGTAGTTCTTGATGAACATTATTAATTATATATATTTTTAGTAAAATTGCAATAACTAAACAGCGTTTTCCTGTAGAGCTCTTGCGATCTCATTTGGGCAAGAATTTTTCGTTCTACTGCCCATACAGGAAATACCTTCGAGAAGACTAATTACTTCATCAACTTTTCTGCCTTGTAACAATTTTCCTATTCCTTTTAGATTTCCGCCGCACCCACCTTCGGCTTTAAAATTTGTAATGAGATTATCTTCAACTTCTATATAAAATTTGCGAGCACATACATTAGACGGCGTAAACTCAATCAACATTATTTAACAATCCTTCCGTAAACTTCACCTTTGCAGTTTGTTGCATTTGCTTCGTCTGTGTCAATGTGCATAGCTAAAGCGAAGCTTGGGTGAACCCTTACTACTGTATCACAAAAAATCGCTCTTCTTTCTTCTGTTAATACTTCAAAATCAACAACTTGATTATCTTGCACGCCTATTTCTTCAGCACTTGATGGATCCATATGAATGTGTCTTTTTGCAATAATAAGACCTTCATCAATAGTAATCTCTCCTGCTGGTCCAATAATTTTTACAGAAGCTGAACCATCAAGTTGGCCACTTTCTCTTATTGGAGCAGATACTCCAATAGTTCTAGAATCAGTTAAACTAATTTCTATTTGTGTCTTATTCCTTGTTGGCCCAAGTAAAGTGCACATTAGTGAACCCTTAGGCCCAACAATTTTAACCTTTATATCAGTTGCGTACTGCCCAGGTTGTGATAAAGGTTTTGTAATGTGTTTTTCATCAATAATGCAACCTTCACCGACTAATAAATTATAATCTTCTCCTGATAAGTGAATGTGCCTTGCACTTGTTTCGACTAGTATTTTTTTCATATTTTTCTCCTTTTTTTAAAACATTTTATTTGTGTTTATTTCTGATTTTTTCTATAACTTCATCCATTATTGATTTTGGAATATATTGCGATAAATCATCACTAAACAACGCGACGTCTTTGATGGTGCTTGAAGAAACAAACACATTATTTAAAGATGGAAACATAACCAGCGTTTCAACATCTTTATTAATTGAATGATTAAATTGGTAGAGTGTGATTTCATTTAAGTAATCATTTGCATTTCTAATTCCTCTAATCAAAACAACATTATTGTTTAATTGTTTAGCATAGTCCATAACTAATAAATTCCAAACAACTATCTTAACATTCTTTAAATGACTGGTAACTCTTTTTACGAAGTCTTCTCGTTCATCAACACTAAATGTATATTTTTTTCCTGGGTTAGATGCAATTAAAACGATAACATTTTCAAAAACATTAGCAATTCTCTCAATAATATCTAAATGTCCATAAGAAATCGGATCGAAAGAACCGGGATATACGGCGGTTTTTATCATTCTTCTACTCCAGTCATTATTTTTTCTATCTTACCTTTATTCATCATAATTACTTTTGAACAAACTCTTGTCGCTATATTTTCATCTTGAAGCACAAATAATGCTGCGAATCCACGCTTATTCTTTGATTTATATAGTGGTCCAATAATATTTTTTACTCTAGCTTCCTCAATGTTTATTTTTGCTTCATCTAATAATAAAAACGATGGATTTGTGACCAGCATTCTCATAAACCCGTATGTTTTAAGAGGTAGGTAAGGGAGGAAATACAAAAATTCATCTCTATAGTCGATAATAGCAAACTCATTTAAGGCTGCAATTAATTCATACGCTTGGGTTTTGATCATTATTTTTAATAAAGGTGGATTTAAGAATAGTCTGGTTGTTTCCCATACATCAACTCTAGCCACACTTTTTAAAGAATCCAATAATGTATGATAAGGTTTGTGATGTTTTCTTAAATAATTATTCTCAATTCCATTAACTTTAATTCTATACGGTGATAGTTTATCTAATTTTACAACCTGGTTAAATTGATTTCTGAACAAGATATTTCCACTATCTGGCTTAAATTCACCAGAAATGACTCTACATAATAATGATTTACCAGCACCATCTGGACCTGAGATTCCAACTATTTCGCCGCGTTTTACACTAAAAGATACGTTATCTAATAATTTATTGCCATACAATGTTAAAGATAAGTTTTCAACTTTTAAAACAACATCTTCTTCTAAATTGTATTCGCTTGATTGTTCGCTAATAAGCGCATTAATCTTATTAGTGAATTTATCGAGTTTTAACTTACGGCTTTTAATTTTGTTTTCAATTTTATTAATTGTCTTTAAGTACTTTGAAGCATATTTTGCATCAATTCTTTCATTAAAAATACTGATAGCATTATCAATGTTAGTCTTTTTTCTCCTAAACCAAGCAGTTTCTTTAGAATCATTTTTAAATGAAGCAAGTATATTATTTCTTAATTTTCTTCTAATATCAGTATGTTGACTTAACAAAGAATCTATGTATAAAAAGTAATCAGTGTATTTTTTATCTAGCTCAACAATTTTGTTATCAAACACAATCTTATGTTCATTAATCTCATCGTTTGGAACATATTGTTCATCATTTAAGATTAAATAGTCTCTAATTAATCTGGATTTTTTTCTCTTAATTTTTTTAGATAACTTCACAGCTTTTTTTCCAAGCGTCATTGCATAACCGTCACTCTCGATAGATGTAACATAATCAAATATTTCGCTACTGGTTCGATTATTTCTTAATCTAAACCAAAATATCGTATGCTTTTTAACGTCATATTTTACTTTCTTCTTCTTAAGAATGGAGTTTATTTCCTCTTTAAAAATTCCTTTATAAATTTCGAGCGATTTCACTACCATTGAATGATATTTGATCATTCTTGAAAGTTTATTCAACTCACGATTTTTAATTTTTTCTTTTAACGAACTAGTACGACCTTTGAAATTTTGATTTTTTTTCATGTTGTATTTCTCAATTCTACAAGATAAATATACAATATTTAGTGCGTAAATTCAACTATATCAATTAACTAAAATAGCAAAGTTTTATGGACTAACAAAAAATATATTGAAAAAAACACAAATAATGTATATTATTAATTAGTAATTCCGGGAGAATGGCGGAATGGTAGACGCGTACGTTTAAGGGGCGTATTGGGCAACCAGTGTGGGTTCAAGTCCCATTTCTCCCACCATTAATGCTTCTTATAGAAGCATTTTTTATATTCATTATAATTTAGAAATTAGCTTAGTTCTTTTACTTCTTTATATTTGAAAATAGTATAAATATATCTATATAATAATGCTCTAATCCAATAATTATAACCTTTAGCATCACTATTATGATAAGTAACGTTAATTCTATATTGCTCATTTAAGTCATTTAAAGTATCCATATATGTTTCAGATTCACTTGAAAGAGTAATATCATTTTTTGAAATCGTTGACACTAAAGATTGTTCAACATAAATTATTTTATCGACAAAATCTTTTGAGTCCTCCAAGTACTTCTTTCTGTCGAAGTCCATAGTAGATTCAAGCAAGTATTTTTGATGATTTGATATCTCAATATTATTAAATTGTAAATATTCGTAAAATGATTTAACATTTTCAATTCTATGCATTAATAAGATCGATAAAGTATTTCTTCTTTCGCGTATTTTGGAGGAGAAAAACACAACTGATGAAAATACAAATAACCCACCTAGCAAGTATATGCTCACTACTGCAATTAATACCAAAATCAATATATCAGACCATATCATAAGTAGAATTATTATACACCAATTTGTTGATAATTTGCATATTAAACTAAATAATTATAAAATGTTTAAGTAAGAGGTATTAAATATGAAATATAAAAAGCCAATAATTGCACTAATGTATGATTTCGACAGGACATTATGTCATGAGGATATGCAAAACTACAATTTTATTCCCAACCTAGGAATGACACCAAAAGAATTTTGGGAAGAAACTGGCGCATTTAGTAAAAAAACAGGCTGTGAACGTATTTTGTCTTATATGTATACAATGATTAGAAAAAGTGAAGAGTTAGAAAAACCAATCACAAAAGATTATTTAAAGCATTTAGGAACTCTTATTCCATTTTATAACGGAGTGGAAACGTGGTTCAAAAGAATAAATGAGTACGGTAAGCAACATGGTGTAAAAATAGAACATTATATAATTTCTTCTGGAACTAAAGAAGTAATTCTTGGAACCTCTATTGCTAAGGAATTCAAACAAATTTATGCATGTGAATTTATTTATAATAAAGAAGGTCATCCAATTTGGCCTAAACTTTCAATCAACTATACACAAAAAACACAGTATGTATTTAGAATATCTAAAGGTATAACTAATGTAACTGAAGATAATGAACTTAATGCGAAAACTAAAAATAGAAGAATACCTTATTCAAATATGATTTACTTAGGTGATGGAATGACAGATGTTCCATGTATGGCTCTTGTTAAAGAAGCTGGCGGCAAATCTATCGCCATTTATAGTGAAGATAGACACGATTCTGTTCTTAACTTAGTTCATGATGATAGAGTTAATTATTTATGCAAAGCTGATTACTCTAAAAATAGTGAATTAGAAAGAGTTGTTAAATTAGTTATTAGCGGCGTCGCAATTCAAGAAACATTAGCAATTAAAGAAAGAAGATCAAGAGAATAATATGAACTTTGCAATATTATTGATGGGCGGTAGCGGTCGTAGGTTTTCAAATACCGTTCCAAAACAATATACCATTATCAATAATTTACCTGCATTTCTATATCCATTAAAAGAATTAAACGATAATAAAAATGTCGATGCAATATGTATTGTTTGTTCAAAACAATATTTTTCATATGTAACAGAAATTATAAAAGAATATTCCATTAATAAAGCAGTATATTTCTCTAAAGAAGGTGGTACAAGGTTTTTATCCGTAAGAAATGGACTAAATGAGATATTGTCTTCCACCACTATTAGCGAAAAAGATACCATATTGGTGCACGATAGTGCGCGTATCATGCTGACTCAAGATATTATTAATGACCACTATAAAAACCTTGTGAATGAAAAATGCTGCGTTAGTGCAATTCCTTTAGTTGATACATTAATGAAGAGTCAGAATGATTACTTAATCGAAAACATAAAAAGAGATGATATATTCATAATTCAAACACCTCAATCTTTTCAGGCATCGCTTTTTATAAAAATGTATGAACAAGATAACATAAACGTTAGTGACGACTCACAGCTTGCAATAACACTAGGTTATAAACCTAAAATTGTATTAGGTAGTAAATTTTTATTAAAAATTACTTTTAATGATGATTTAGATTTGATTAAATATTATATGGGTAAAGTGAGATAATATGTTTGATTATAAAGAAAATGATTTAATTGATGGAGTTGTAATAAACGTCGTATCATATGGTGCGTTTTTAATATTTCCTGATAATTCAACTGGATTATTACACATTTCAGAAGTTATTGATGGATTTATAAAGAATATATTTCAAAAAATATCTATTGGTCAGATTTACAGTGTAAGAGTAACTGGAATAGATAAAGAGACAAAATTTTTAAAAGTTTCGTTGAAAAATATAAATGGCGACTGCAAAGATGTAACGCAAGAAGTCATTAATTCTATTGCATCAAACGAAAATCTAATTAAACACATTAATACACTATCAAAGGAGTAACAAAAATGATTAAAGTTGAGTTGACAAATTTAGTAAATAAAATTGATTTGGATTCATATCAAGGTGAGATCAACAGAATTCACGACATGATACATAATAAAACTGGTCCTGGGAATGATTATCTTGGTTGGGTTAACCTTCCGATGAACATAACTGATGAAGAGATTCAAGATATTATTAGTACTGCTGACCATATTCGTAAAAATTATGAAGTGTTAGTTGTATGTGGTATAGGCGGAAGCTATTTAGGAGCAAGAACCGTAATTGATGCATTAAATGGATTACATTCTAATGACTCCCTAGAAATTATTTTTATGGGTCAGACGTTATCTACTAACTATATTTCTCAAGTTCTAAGACACTTAAAAGGGAAGAAGTTTGCGATAAATGTTATTTCTAAAAGTGGCACTACAACCGAAACAAGCATTTCATTTAGATTACTAAGAAAAATGCTTGAAGATAATGTCGGAAAACAAGAAGCTAAGAAAAGTATATTCGCAACAACTGATAAAGAAAATGGCTTGCTTAAAAAGTTGTGCGACTTGGAAGGATATAAGACGTTTGTTTTACCTGCTGACGTTGGTGGAAGATATTCGGTATTGACTGCCGTTGGACTACTACCAATTGCATGTGCTAATATTGATATTCGCCAATTGATTGATGGAGCGAGGTCTGCTTTTGAAGAGTATTCTAACCCTGACCTAAAAGTAAATGAATGTTATAAATACGCATCTGCAAGAAATCACTTGTTAAAATCAGGAAAAAGTGTCGAAATGTTGGTAACTTATGAACCTCAACTTACACAGTTAGGTGAATGGTTTAAACAACTTTATGGCGAAAGCGAAGGGAAAGAAGGTAAAGGTTTACTACCTACAAGTGCTACATTTACAACTGACCTTCATTCACTTGGTCAATTTATACAAGAAGGTACACCATTGTTATTTGAAACAATTATTAATATTACTAAGTCAAACGATGAAATTATCATGTCTAAAGAGGTAGAAGACTTTGATGAATTAAACTATCTTGAAGGTAAAACTTTGCATTATATCAATGAACAAGCATTTCTTGGCACACTAAAAGCCCATGTAGAAGATGGAAATGTTAATAATATAATTCTTAATATGGACGAATTGAACGCATTTAGTTTAGGAAAATTACTCTATTTTTTTGAACTTGCATGTGGAGTAAGTTCATATATGCTTAACATCAATCCATTTAATCAACCTGGTGTTGAAGTATACAAAAAGAATATGTTTAAATTACTTGGAAAAAAATAAGTAATAAGTTCTAAATTGTTTTTTGTATTTATGCCTAAATTACAACAATAAAAATTATTTTTATATAATAAAAGTGATTGACACACACAATAATATATTGATATAATTATTAAGCGTAAATACGTATGGATGTTTAGCTCAGTTGGGAGAGCAATTCGTTTACACCGAATAGGTCGGCGGTTCGAGCCCGTCAACATCCACCATTACACTTGGGAGAGTAGCGAAGTGGCTAAACGCGGCAGACTGTAAATCTGTTCCTAACGGTTCGGTGGTTCGAATCCGCCCTCTCCCACCACAACAACCTTGGGGTGTAGCCAAGCGGTAAGGCAACAGACTTTGACTCTGTCATCTCGTTGGTTCGATCCCAACCACCCCAACCACACACATGATCCACTAGCTCAGCCGGTAGAGCACTTGACTTTTAATCAAGGGGTCCGGAGTTCGAATCTCCGGTGGATCACCAGCCACAATGCCCGAGTGGCGAAATAGGTAGACGCACAGGACTTAAAATCCTGCGGGTGCTGAACCCATGCCGGTTCAAGTCCGGCCTCGGGCACCAAAAAACACATAGTAACTTATGTGTTTTTTTATTGTTATAATATAGGTATGGAAAACATAGACAAATTATTACTAGCAAAAACATTGCTAGCTACATTCCAAGATGACAAGCGAATTGAGAATTCTTTATTTTCATTGGATTTATATTACAAAACAGAGAGTACGACCATAATATTCGAAAATGATTTGCCAGTTGCTATAGCTACATATGAAGTATACGATCCATCTAAAGGGTTACAAATCATTGAGAAGCCTAAAAACGTTGACATAGACTACTATAACTACCTAACTATACCAATGCACGTATTAAACAAAACTATTAAATATAAATGTGTATTTTTGAGTTTGCTGGCTGTGCATCCAGATTACCAAGGAAAAGGTTTATCAAAAAAGCTACTCAATTCGGTCAAATTGTATGCTAAAAATAATAATTTAAGCGATATCATATTATGGACTGATCTGAGGTGTAGTCATTCATTTTATGAACATATTAACGCAAAAAAAGTACTTACTTTTAAC
>CAYJLA010000023.1:0-16195 GCA_964371305.1 uncultured Staphylococcaceae bacterium
CATCTTTTAATAAAATATTGTATCTTGGGTGATGTTCTTGAATTAAATTCATTTCAAGAATTAAAGCTTCTTTTTCATTAAAAGTCACTATATAAGAAAAAGAATCAGCATGTTCCACCATAGCACGCACCTTACCAATTTGTGGTTTTAAAAAATATTGTGAAACTCTTAAATATAGATTTTTTGCTTTTCCAATATAAATAATATCTTCATCTTTATTTTTTATTATATAAACACCTGGTTTATGCGGAATTAGATTTAATTGATTAAGTATTTCATTATTCATAGAAATGAACGACTGTAGCTCCAGCCCCTCCTTCATATGTATCACCTAAATTATATGACTTAACAATTGATGACCTCTTTAAATAATCATGAATTGCTTTTCTAAGCGCTCCTGTACCAAAACCATGAATTATTCTTACGTTTCTTACTTTCTTTAAATTAGCCATATCTAAATATTGCCCAACTAAAATAACAGCTTCATCACTTCTTTTGCCTATAATGTTAAGTTCCATAGGTACAGACTTAGTAGCAATATTGTCTATATTTGCGTGAGATTTTTTTACAACTGTTTTTGTAGTGTTGCTTAATTTTTTAACTCTATCTAAAGTACTCTTATATCTAAAGCCATCCCCAGACATTAGTTCAACATTATTTTTCGAAATTCTAACTACTTTACCTTTAATATTTAAATCTTCAATCTCAACTAGATCGTTTAATTTAATTAATTCAACTTCTTCTTCAGTTTTATTTTTAGTTTCAGATTGTTGATAAATAAGATCATCTAACTGCTTATTTAATATATTTACTTTATGAGGTTTAATCTCATCACTTGTTAACGAAGAAATAAGTTCATCAACTTCTTTTTTTACATTTAAAATATACTCATCTTTTTCTTGTTCTAGAGTTTCTTTAAACGCTTTTCTTTCTAAGTCTAATTTCTCTTTTTTAAAAATATAGTCATTTATTTTTGTGTTGTAGTCATTTTCCTTATTTATTAATTCTTTTACTTTATTCTCATATGTCGAAATAATATTGGCCAATTCACTTATAGCATTATTAACACCACTAGACTTGGCTTTGACTAAATAATCTTTTGCAGTATTTATAATTTCATCATCAAGATTGTATCTTTTCGCCATATCAAGTCCATAGCTTCTTCCAGGTAGTCCCATCTTCATTATGTATAGCGGTTTTAACTTTTCTTCATCAAACAACATTGATGCATTGGTAATGCTTGGATTGTTTAACGCAAACACTTTTAAACCATCAAAATGAGAAGAAACAAGTGCAAAAACCCGTTCTTTTATCAAAAAACTACACATACTGACCGCTAAAGCTTCTCCTTCTAATGGAGAAGTACCTGTACCAATTTCATCTAATAAAACTAAATCATTTTCAGTCACGTTATTTACAATGTTTGATATATTACTTATGTGCCCAGAGAATGTTGAAAGAGCATTTTCAAGAGATTGACTATCACCTATGTCGACAAAGACATTAGTAAAAATACACAATTCACTTCCTTCTCTAACAGGAATGGCGAGTCCTGATTGATGCATTAAAACACATAGACCAAGCGTTTTTAAAGCAACAGTCTTACCACCAGCATTAGGACCAGAGATTAATATTAAATGTTTTTCTTTAGTCAGCTGTATATCATTAGACACTACAACTTCTTTATTTATCAAAGGATGTTTTGCACTTAATAAATTAACATGTTTTTCTTTACTTGTTTTTGCAACAATCATATCATTACTAATTGCATACTTTGCTTTTGCACTAACATAATCAATATATGCAATTATAGCATTATTAACACTTAATTCATTTTCATAGTTTATAAGTAACTTAGTTAATTCTCTAAGAATTTTTCTTATTTCTTCTAGTTCTTCTTTCTTTAACATAAACAATTCGTTATTAATACTTACTAGTTCTTGTGGTTCAATAAATGTTGTTGCACCGCTATCAGAAACACCAAACACAAGTCCATTTATTTTATTTTTGTATGCTGTTTTAAATGGTAGGACTAAATGTCCATCTCTATAAGCCACTACACTCTCACTTAATAAATCTTGGTACTTGCTCAATAAACTTCCAGCAAGTTCTTTAGACTTATGTTCTAATCTTGTAATTCTGCTTCTAATGCTATACAAATTTTTAGAAGCATTATCATATATTGTTAAATCTGGTTTTATAACTTTTCTAATAGAATTAATCAATTCATCTAACGAAGTTAACTTATTTGTTACTTCTTTTAATAATAAAAATTTATCATCTAGTTTTTTAAAATATGTAATGAGTTTGTTCGCTATTTGGCAATCATTGACTACATGATCTAATTCAAGTTCAGTCAATATACCACCTTTCTTTGCTATATCTAATATTGAATCTAAGTTTAAGGAGTTGGAAAGTGGTAATGTACCGTGCTGAAATAATAAGACTATCATTTCATCAAGTGTATTTAGTTCTTTAACCAATTCATCATAATCAGTTAAAAATTTCATATGTTCTATAAGTGTTTTTCCTTTTTCGCTAGTCGAAAGTAGAGACACTTCTTTTTTGATTTTAGAAAACTCTAATACATCAAATACATTTTGCATACTTTTATTTTACCATAAATATTTTTTTAATAAATATAGCACATTTTTTTAATTTTCCCTAAATTATTAATATAGAAATAGAAAAGGTGTATAATTAATGTATGAATAAAACAATTACTGTTAAAACTAATCTTAAAGCTGCTAATGAAGTTATGAGTTACTTCAATGATTTTATAGTGGAAAAAAATTCTAATTACATAAAGTACAAGATTAAAACTAGTACAATATCAATTACATGTTTTACAAATAGTAAAAATGAGGATTGTAAAATTGTTTTTCAAGGTAAAGATCCAGATTCACATGCGCTTATGTTTTTTAAAAAGTCAGATTTGATACACTCAGAAGCTAAATCTAAACCTCAAGAAACTAAATCAAAACGATATCTTCCATTTCCTCAAATGGGAAGTGATGAAGTAGGTACTGGAGATTTCTTTGGTCCTATCGTTGTATGTGCTGCAATTATAAAAGACGAAAACAACGAACAACTAAAACTATTAGGCATTAATGATTCAAAGAAAATAACGGATAAACATATTATCGAAATCGCTCCTAAACTTATGAAGTTAGTTAATTACTCAAGTGTTATATTAGACAATGAAAAATATAACAAAGTAAATAATGACGGAAATAATATGAACAAAATTAAGGCAGTACTTCACAATAAAGCACTTTTTGAACTAAAAAAACGACATAAAGAAGTTATCTCAGTAATTATAGATGAGTTTTGTAGCGAAAAAAAATACTACGAGTACTTACAATCAAATGATGAAGTATTATTAAACATTCATTTTGAAACAAAAGCTGAAAGTAAATATATGTGTGTTGCTGCAGCCAGTGTTATAGCTAGATATATGTTTTTACAACACATGAATGAGCTTGGTAAAAAATACAATGTTCAATTTCTGTTAGGAGCAAGTAATAAAGTAGATGATTTTGCGCAAAAGTTTGTAAAAAAACACGGCATTAACAAGATGCATAAAGTTGCAAAAATAAATTTTAAAAACTATACTAAATTATCTTAACAAGTTAATTATATTTTCAAAATAATCAGGGATAGGTGCTTCTACACTTATTTCTTTTTTTGTAATTGGATGAATAAATGTGAGTTTATATGCATGTAACAATTGTCCATCCTTACATATATCTCTATTACCACTACCATAAACAAGATCACCAATTACTGGATGCCCAATATAATTAAGATGGACTCTAATTTGATGAGTTCTGCCAGTTTCAAGCGAAAGTTTGACTAAAGTATGGTGATTAAATCTTTCAACTACATTTAAGTATGTAACTGCGTTTTTACCATTTCTAAGATCAACACACATTTTTTGGCGATTAGACTTATCTCTTCCAATAGGCGCTACAATTTTAGCGTCATCTTCATATATAATACCTTTAACAAGTGCATAGTATTCACGCTTTATATTATGGTCTTTAAGTAAGTCACTTAATAAGTTATGGGTTTTATTATCTTTTGCTACAACTAGTAGACCACTTGTATCTTTGTCTATTCTATGAACAATTCCAGGTCTTGTCACACCGTTAAAATCACTTAAGTCTTTTATATGATATAGCAATGCATTTACTAAAGTTCCACTATTGTGTCCATTACTTGGATGAACAACCATATTCTTTGGTTTATTTATAATAAGTAAATATTCATCTTCATAAACTATGTTTAAAGGAATATTTTCCTTTTCGATAGATAATTCCACACTTTCTTGAGGAAAGTACTTAATAACATCACCTTTATTAACTTTGGTCGATGCTTTAGCATTAGTATCATTTAATAAAATACAGCTGTCGCTAATCAAATTTTGAACATTGTTTCTTGATAAATCATTTAACCATTCATTAACAACAACATCTAAACGTTTACCGCTTTGCTCTTCAACAATAAACGATTTAAAACTAATTTCGTTCATTTTCATTTAAATTAGTATCACTTTCAACGGTTGAATTTTCTTCTGACTTTTTCATTCTTTCTTCATATTCTAAAGGCGGTAATTCATATTTGCCATTGTCTTTATCTTGTTTTATATTTTTAAACTCTTCAATAGCTAACTTAATAAGTATTAAAATACTGCCAATTACAACGCACATATCAGCAACATTAAATATTGGGAAATAATAATCTCCAAACTTAAGGCCGATCATGTCAATTACTCCAGAAAAACCTACTGTGGCTTCCCAGTAAAACGCACGATCAATTAAGTTTCCAAAAGCTCCTGCGAATATAATTGCTCCAACGATTTTATAAAATGTTGATATAACAGCATATTTTTTTACGTAATAGACGATGAGCCCAACGCAAGCAGCTAATGAAATTATTATATAAACAACTCTAAATGTAATATCACCGGCTCCAGCTCCCCATGCAGCGCCTGTATTGTGTATTAAAGTAATGTAAAAGAAACCATCAATTACATACTCCATTTCACTGACTTGAAAATTTAATTGCACAACCCATTTGGTAATTAGGTCGACAATTAATAAAATAACTGCTATCCAAGCCATGGATGAATAAACGCTTTTCAAAATAGGCAACACTTTATCTTTAAACATTTTTTAATACCTCGTAACATCTTGGGCAGACACATACATCTTCAACTTGTTTTAACTCATTTACGTAATTCCAACATCTTGGGCATTTGTGCTCATTATTACGTTCTGCTGAACAAGAATCCTTACCTTTATTTAATTCTATCTTTGAGACTACAAATATACGTCTTAACTCATCTTCAGGTACATTTTTTAGCATTTCATAAACATTAACGTCTTCTACTGTTAATTGTACACTTGCTTCTTGTGAAGAACCTATTACTCCATCTTTACGTAAGACTTCTAATGTTTTTAATACAAAATCTCTAGTTTTAAGTAATGATCTATAATTTGAAATTGTATCTTTACTAAATTCATTTGAAATTATTGGGAAATCTAGTAATAATGGATTTTCTTTTGTTTTAAAAGTTATATTATTATTTACTTCTTCCATAGTAAAAGGAAGTATCGGAGTAAGTAGTCTCATTAAAACATCAACGATTTTATAAATAACACTTACAACTTGACGTCTTCTTAAAGAAGATTTAGCTTCACAGTAAAATACGTCTTTCTTGATATCTAAATATAAACTAGATAAGTCACTAGATAAGAAATTTGTAATAAGTGAAGTTACACCAGCAAAATCAAACTTATTGTATGCATTTATAACGCCATTTTTAACTTCTTCTAATCTAGCTAGTATAAAATTATCCACTAGACTGTATTCATTAACTAAATCATTGTTTACATCAAATTCGCTAATATTGCCGAGCATGAACTTAAATGTATTTCTAATCTTTCTATATACTTCAACAACTTGCAATATAATATTTTCTGAAATTCTTGAATCTTGTTGATAGTCAATAGATGCAGTCCATAATCTTAAAATATCTGCTCCATATTGATTTGCTACTTTACTTGGATCAATCCCGTTACCTCTTGACTTAGACATCTTTTGCCAAGTTTCATCAACAACAAATCCATGTGTAACACATGCTTTAAACGAAGGAACATCATTAGTTGCTACTGATAAAATTAGTGAAGAATTAAACCAACCTCGATATTGATCATTACCTTCTAAATATAAATCTGATGGATATTTTAATCCTCTTTGATCTATTACGCCATTAAATGAACTACCTGAATCAAACCATACATCCATAATATCAACTTCTTTAGTAAATAAACCATTTGGAGATTTAGCGTTAGTATATCCTTCAGGAAGTAATTCTTTAGCTTCTTTTAAATACCAAATATTGCTTCCATGTTCGCTTATTAATTGCTCGATATGATCAAAAACAACTTCATCCATAATTGGAGTATTATCTTCGCAATAAATAATTGGAATTGGTACACCCCATGCTCTTTGACGAGAGATACACCAATCCGCCCTTTCGCGAATCATATTTATCATTCTTGTTTCGCCCCATGCAGGATACCACTTAATTGTTGTAATTGCGTTTAAAAGTTTGTTTCTAATTGGTTCAATAGAACAAAACCATTGTGGAGTCGCTCTAAAAATAAGAGGTTTTTTAGTTCTCCAGTCATGAGGGTATGAGTGAGTAAATTTTGTACAACTTAATAATGAGTTGTTTTCTTCTAACATATTAATGACTTCTTCATTAGCTTTTTCATAAAACATACCAGCAAGCCTTGGACCCGCTTCTTCCATCATTACGCCTTTTGAATCTACAGGGCAATATGGTTTGATTTTATATTTGCTACAGACATTATAGTCATCGGCACCATGACCTGGGGCAGTATGTACACATCCAGTACCAGCTTCATTAGTAACATGGTCACCTAAAATAATAACTGACTCTCTATCAATAAACGGATGAGTTGTAGTTACAAACTCAAGTTGTTTACCTTTAATTTCCTTTTCTAAAACTAAAGCAGTCTCAAGAACTTCTTCCATTTTTTCTTTAAATTCTTTTAAAAGTAAAAATTTACCTCTACTAGAACTATATACACCATATTCAAAACTTGGATTAACACTTATTGCAAGGTTTGCAGGAAGAGTCCAAGGTGTTGTTGTCCAAATAAGAACACTTGTATCATTACTTAAAAGGCCTTTTCCGTCTTTAACATTAAATCCAACATATATTGAATACGATTCAACATCTTGATACTCGATTTCACTCTCTGCAAGCGCAGATTCACTTGATGGAGACCAATATACAGGCTTCAACCCTTTAAAAATAAGTCCATTAAGGGCCATCTTCTTAAATGTATTAATTTGTTTAGCTTCATATTGTTTATCTAGTGTTAAATATGGATTATCATAATCGCCAATAACACCTAGTCTTCTAATTTGTTCTTTTTGGATATTAACTTGTTTAATTGCATAGTCTCTACATTTATTTCTAAATTCACTAATAGGAGTAGTTTTTCTATTAACACCACTTTTAGTAACTTCGTTTTCAATTGGCAAACCATGAGTATCCCAACCAAAAATAAAAGGGGTTTTATACCCAGCCATATTTTTTTGTCTTACAACAAAATCTTTAAGCAATCTATTAAGCATGTGCCCACAGTGCATATTACCGTTTGCATAAGGAGGGCCATCGTGCAATAAATATTCTTCACAACCTTCGCGATTACTATTCATTAAATTATATAGGTCTGTTTCGTGCCAATTTTTTAACATGTTCGGTTCTTTATTTATCAAATTTCCGCGCATTTCAAAATTAGTTTTTGGCATTAATAATGTATTTTTTAGTTCCATGATATACCTTTCTATCTATTTCCTAAGAAGTTAGGTAATAAAGCTTCTTCTTCATCATCTTCAATAACTTCTTCACTTGTTTCGTTTTCATCTAAAATACTTACAAATGGAGCAGACATTACATCAGGGATTTTTGTAAAATCATATTCTTCTTTGAAATCACCAGCAATAATACTTACCCAAATTTCATCAGTTAATTCATTATTGATCGAAACACCAAATTTAACATCCAAATCAGTTCCTGTAGCATCAATAATTAAATCAATGCAACGCTTAGTATCCATTAAAGATACGTTTTTACCGCAAGTGATAGCACAAATTGCACGTCTAGCGCCACTAACTGATGCTTCAAGTAATGGTGACTCAATTGCTCTATTTGCAGCTTCTTCCGCTTTTTTAGGCCCTGTACCAAAACCTAAGCCAATAAGAGCAACACCTGAATCTTTAAGTGTATTTTTTACATCAGCAAAGTCTAAATTGATTGTTGCAGGTTCAAAAATAAGATCTGTAATTGTTTTAACTGATTGTGCTAAAACTTTATCACTTATCTCAAATGCTTTACCAATCGTCTCATTACCATTAGTCATTAATAATTTATCATTACTTACAACAATAATTGAATCTGTATATTTTTTTAATTCTTGAAGTCCTTTAATAGCACGTTCAAGTCTCATTTTACCTTCAAATTGGAAAGGTCTAGTTACAATAGCAACTGTTAACGCTCCACACTCTTTTGCAATACTAGCAACTACAGGAGCGGCTCCAGTACCTGTTCCTCCACCCATACCTGCAGCGATAAAAATCATATTTGCGCCTTCGCATATTCTTCTTATTTCTTCTCTACTTGCTTCAGCTGCGCGTTGTCCTACTTCAGGAAGTCCACCAGCGCCAAGTCCTTTTGTTAATTCCTTACCAAGAGTAAGTTGTTTTGCGTTTTCTGTTTTAGAATTTTCTAATGTTTGTTCATCGGTATTCATTACATAAAAATCGATGTGTTGAATTTCTTCATCAATCATCCTGTTGACAGCATTATTACCAGCTCCACCAACACCTATAACAATGATTTTAGCAACTGGCCTTGTATTATTATTGTAATCCATATTTTCTCCTTACTCATTATGACTTCTGCTCAAACCAGTAACTGTACTTTGAGCAATCTCTTTTTTAAATTTATAATCATTAACTACTTTGATTGCACCCACACAATTTAACAAACTAGGATTTCTAGCGCCTATTGTTGTAAGAGGTAGATGATTAACATCTATTTCTTTAAACTTCTCTTTGAAGAAATTTAATAATCCATGTAATTTACTACCGCCACCTCCGATATATATTGGAAGGTGTGCTACATCACTATCAGAAGCATATAGTGTTTGTAAACATGCTTCAACTTGTATTAAGTAGTTATCGATATGTTTTAACACAACACTATTTAAGTCTTTTATAGTGTATTTATTTACTGAACCATTTGGATCGGCAACAGAAATAATTTCTGGATAGTAACCTATTTCTCTATTTGTGTAACCATATGTTCTTTTTAATTTCTCTGCATCATGTGTTTCGATATGGAACGCATCGGATATTTCTTTTGTAAGATTCGACCCACCCATAAAAATAAATGAAGATGAAATTAAGTTGTTAGTTCCAATAACTGAGATAGTAGTAATACTACTGCCAATATCAATGTAGAGGAAGTTATTTGGGAAATCAGGAATATTGTATAATCTTGCAATACCTAAAGGTGCAACAACAGAATGTTCAATGTTTAATCCTGCAAGCGCAAATACCTCATTGTAACTATTTACTATATCGTTAGGTAGCATTTGTAATTTAGCGACCATTGTTAAATTTCTTGAAAATTGTCCTATTGGTGGAGTGAAGTGAATACTATTATCATCAAGAATAAACATATCCGGTATTACATCCAATAGATGACTTGATTGAGGAGTATCAGAAGCAATAAATAACTGTGTAACATTTTTGACATCTACTGGCCCAATTTTATTAGCGTCACTTGTTAAGTTAGTTGTTTTTTTGCCACTATAAACATCTAGTCCGATTGCAGGCAAAACAATTACAGCTTTTGAAATGTTAATACTTAACTTTACTTGTTCATCTTTTATCTTACAAGCTTCAGCAATTATTAAAGCTAGTTTTTCTTTGTTTAAAATCTTGCCGTTAACAATCTCACCAGAATGTTTTTTTGAAGAAGAATGTATAACAAAAACATTTTTCTCATGTACATAACCAATTACAATCTTAACAGACGTGTTTGTTAACTCTATTACCGCAGTCAATTCATTCATAAAAATACCTATATAAAAAGGATATATTATATATATCCCTTTGTAAAGTATATCCGCTATTTATTTGATAAATAGTCAATTTTTAGTTATTTATTAGTATTTATTAAACACTAACAACTTCTTCAACAGAAATGTTTTCTGATGGTACAGAAGTTACGTTATCAGCTAATGCTTGTATGGCAGCAATAGAAATTGATAAAGGTGCCGCTATTATGATTGAACATCCTAAAAAGATTGAAAATGACATCATAGCTTTTTTAAATCTATAAAACTTTGATTTGCGATTGTTTTTAATTAACTTATCCTTCATAAATACTTCCTCCTTTTACTTAATTCTTTCGATAACACGTAGTTTAGCGCTACGGGCCCTATTGTTTATTTCTAATTCCTCTTGTGAGGCTATAATAGGCTTTCTGTTTACTAACTTGAAGTTAGGTTTATCATCTTCTGTTGGTATAGAATATACGTTATATCTAGTGCCTTCAACAGTTGATTTTTGTTTGAACAACGTTTTTACGATTCTATCCTCTAATGAATGGAATGTAATAACACAAATTCTTCCACCAATGTTTAATAAATCAAATAACTTTTCCAATACGATTCTTGCATTATTCAACTCATCGTTGACTTCTATTCTTAAAGCCTGAAATATTTGTTTTGCAGGATGTCCTTTTTTGTTAAGTTCGGACATCGGTTTAACGCTCTTGATTATATCTACTAAATCAAATGTCGTTTCGATAGGTTTTTCTTCTCTTCTTCTTGCAATTTCCTTAGCGATCTTATAAGAATATTTATCCTCTCCATATTCATCAAATATTTTAAACAATGCTTCAACAGAATATGTATTTACAATTAACTTAGCACTAATAGATGAATCTTTATTCATTCTCATATCAAGCTCTGAGTCAAATCTATAAGAAAATCCTCTATCTTCATCGTCGAATTGAGGTGAAGATACACCTAAATCAATGACAGCTCCATCAATTTGTTTTACACTATAGTTTTTTAACTGTTCATCAACAAATCTGAAATTGTCATGAATAAGAGTGTAATTATTTCCAACACTTTTTAGAACAATGTCACTTTCTTTGATCGCTTCTAAATCAAGATCGAATGCGTACAAGTGACCATTACGCAATTTCTTTAAAATCTCTTTAGAATGTCCTGCTCTACCAAGAGTAAGATCGACATAAACTCCATCTTGTTGAACGTTTAGTAATTCAACAGTTTCTTTGTTTAGTACTGAGATGTGTTTCATGAACGATTACTTAGGTTCTTGATGGTATTAGATAATTTACTTTTTCTAGCTGCTACTAAATCATCCCATACATTTTGCGACCATATCTCCAAACGATTAATTGCTCCTACCACTACAACATCTTTAGTAATATTAAAACGTGCAATCACGTCATTTGGTATTTTAATACGATTCGCTTTATCCATCTCGAGTTCCACGACATCCATCATGGAAAATCTTTGAGCATCCCTAGCTTCTTCGTCGGTGTCGCCAAAACTTTCAAGTTGAGCTATTTTCTTATCAAAGTCTTGTTCAGTGTATATGTTTAAACAACCATCAAGGCCATCCATGATGTAGATTTTTCCAAACAATTGCTCTCTTAACTTAGAAGGAATCGGTATTCTTCCTTTGTCATCAAGCTTGTAATTATGTATTCCGAATAATCTTCCCACTTTACTACACCTTTCTACCACCGTAATACAATTATAGCAAAAAAATGATCAATAGCAAGTCGAATTAAGAAAATACTTTAAATGAGCACTTGTATAATAATTGGATTATTGGTAAATAAAAAAGGCTGATCTTTAAATCAGCCAATTATCTAATTATGAATTATATATCGATATCATCTAGCTTATCGAATGGAGAGGATGCTTGTTTTGGTTCATTTTTAAACTGTTTGTCTTTTACGATTTTAACAAAATCATCTTTGTAACTTATATTTGCGCCCTTCTTCACTAATTTAAGTGGGAGCGATGAAACTATTAAGTTATAAATATATTCATCTAAATTTATATAGTGGCCAAGCACAAGAACACTTTCTTCATCATGTACATCTTTATCGATACAAAAAATAATTGAGTCATTAACATTTGTTGTATAATTGAAATACTCCAAAGAATAAGAACATTGAACATTAACATTTGCTTTGAACTTAAAATCCACATAGATATATCCTAAAACTTTTTTAGCGTACAATACTACATCTACTTTAGACATTTTATTGATTGGATAAATCTGTTCATGTGATGAAAAATCAATAGTTTCTTCTATTTTTAATACTTCTTGCTCTCTTAATCTTAAAATATTTATTCTCATACTTAGTTCCTTAACTTGATGTTAGACTTTTCTAAAGCCTTCAAAATTTCACCTTCACATGACAATATTTCTTCTTCTTTTAAAGTATGTGTTGGATCTGAATATACAACAGTAATCGCTAAAGATTTTTCGCAATTATTCAAAGGTTGTCCTTTATATATATCAAAAACATATATATCTTCAACTAATGTTTTTCCTGCTGCTTTTATAGTTCTAATTACATCTTTTGATGCAACATTATCATTCATGATGAATGCATAATCTTTTTCTACCTTAGGAAATTTAGATATCTTTTTAAACTTTGTAGCAGATGTATTCATGTCAACAAAACTATTTAAATCTAACTCCATTACTACAACACTTGTTTTATTGAAACCATATTCTTTTACTAAACTTGGGTGTAATTCTCCAAAGTATCCAATTAATTTCTTTCCAATATAGACACCAGCACATTTTCCTGGATGAAGTTGTTCAATATTCAATCTTTCTAGTGTGTATCTCGTACTTTGTATATTCAAAGTGGCCATAATGCCTTCAAATAACCCTTTAATATGATAGAAATCATACGGCTTTTTCTCAATGTTGCCCCATTCATTTTGTTCACCTAAAAGAACAACACCTAAATGCCGTGATGCATATTCGATTGCGTCAATATCACTTACTTCAAAGAAGCTATAACTTCTATTTTGATGTGCAAAATTATACTTTGCAACTTCTAGTAATGATGGCATTAAACTAGTTCTAACAATAGATCTATCTTCACTTAAAGGATTAATCAAACTATACGGTTCATTATTTACTAAAATATTAAAACTTGCTGATTCTTTTTGATTAATCAAAACATATGTATGCAACATATCAAGGCCACTATTAATTAAATACTCTTTTACTAACTTTGTTCTTTTTTGGTTTATAGTCAATTCACCAAGAGTAACATTTGCTTGAGGAAGCGTTGATTTAATTCCATCAAAACCGATTAATCTAATTACTTCTTCTGCAAGATCATTTTCGCGGTGAATATCGATTCTTTGAGATGGTATTTTAGCTACAAGACCATTATTGTTGATCACTTCAATATGAACTTTTTCAAGTGTTTCTACAATAGTCTTTTCTGCTAAGTCAGTTCCTAGTATAGCGTTTATTTTTTCAACGCTGAACGGAATTTCTAATTGTTTATAACTTTCTCTTTCGATATTATTAATTGAACCAATGACGCTTTTTTCACAATCCTCTTTTATTAAAGAAGCTACTAAATTTTGAACATATTCTACTTGATTTGGGTTAATACCTTTTACAAAACGTATTGATGAATCACTTATTAAATCTAATCTGTTTGATGTTCTTCTTACAGCTGCACCGTTAAAATTAGCTACCTCAACTATAATGTTTTTAGTATTTCCATCAATTAAAACATCTAAAGACCCCATCACTCCACCTAAGCAACCAATTTTATCACCATAACAGATGCATATATCATTTTCTTTAACTTCATATTCAAACTCGTTTAACGCAGTAAATTTAGTATCTAAATCATCTCTAACTACTAATTGTTTTTTATTCATCTTGTCTAAGTCATACATATGAATAGGTTGGCCAGTTAGTAACATAACATAGTTTCCGATATCGACTATGTTATTAATCGGTTTAATACCATTACTAGTTAAACACTTTTGAATATATTCAGATGAAGTTTTTACATCCACATCACATATAACTCTTGCAGAAAACTGACTACATTTTTCTGTATTGATTTTTACTTCAAATTTCTTTTCAATTTCTTCTACTTCGCTTACAGCGTGAGCAATTAAGTTACGCCCAAACAATGTTTGAATTTCTTTTGCAACATTTTCCATTGCTAATAAGTCACTTCTATTTGCTAGTAAAGAAATATCTAAAATTACATCATCTAACCCTAAGTACTCAAGTACATTTTCATTACCAATTTCTGCCTCTGGAGCAAGTTCAATAATACCTTGTTTAGCTTCTTCGTCTAAGAGTCTTGTATCAACACCCAATTCTTCATATGAACATACCATTCCGTTTGATTCATAACCTCTTATTGTTGTTGAAACAATGTTTATCATAGGTAATTTGCAACCAACAGGAGCAACGACAACATTTAAACCTTGTC
Source organism: uncultured Staphylococcaceae bacterium (assembly GCA_964371305.1). Lineage (GTDB taxonomy): Bacteria > Bacillota_I > Bacilli_A > RFN20 > CAG-826 > CAYJLA01. Next base: position 14,651 of record CAYJLA010000023.1, read on the forward strand.
TAATGTTTGGAGCGCCACAAATAATTTGCTGGACGCGATACTTATCACCTAAATCAATTTGAGTTAAATGAAGATGTGTGTCAGGTATTTTTTCGCACTCCAACACTTTACCAATAACTAATCCTTTAGCAGTAGAAAGATAGTTTATACTCTCAACTTCCATGCCTGCAAACGTTAATTTGTGCGCAATTTCTTCAGGAGTTAAATTTGTTATATCTACTAATTTAGATAACCATTTTAATGAAACTTTCATACATAATCCTCCTATTTATCATTAAACTGCTTAACAAATCTTTTATCATTGATAAACAGTCTTCTTATATCATCAATACCATATCTAAGCATGGCAAGTCTTTCTATCCCAACTCCAAATGCAAATCCACTATATTCATTTGGATCATAGCCGTTTAATTCAAGAACTCGTGGATTAACAATGCCTGCGCCTAATATTTCTATATATCCAGTACCTTTACAAGTATTACAACCTTTACCACCACATTCTGAACAAGATACATCTACTTCTACACTTGGTTCAGTAAATGGGAAATAACTCGAACGTAATCTAATCTCTCTTTTTTCGCCAAATAATTTTTTTAAGAAAATTTCTAAAGTTCCTTTCAAATCAGCAATTGAAACGTTTTTATCGATCAATAATCCTTCAATTTGTCCGAATTGATGAGAGTGAGTTAAATCGTCGTCATCCCTTCTAAAACATTTTCCTGGACATATAATTTTAAGTGGTTTACCAGCGCTTCTTTCCATTGCATGAGCTTGTGCTGGAGATGTATGAGTTCTCATTAATAAAGACTCGGATATATAGAAAGTATCTTGCATTTCTCTTGCAGGATGATCTTTTTCTATATTCATCATTTCAAAATTATAATGATCGTTTTCAATATCTCTTCCTTCAACAACACTATAACCTAAACCTAGGAATATACTAACGATTTCTTGTTCAATTAAAAAACATGGATTAATAGAACCTTTTCCATTGAACTTACCAGGTAAAGAAATATCTATTTGTTCACTTTCTAATTTTTTTGCAAGTTCTAAAGCAGACAATGCCTTCATCTTTTCTTCATATGCATTGTTTACGTCATTTTTTAATTCATTAACTTTTTGACCATAAGTTGCTTTTTCTTCCGCTGGGATAGTTTTAATTAAACCCATTAAGGAATTGATTGGACTCTTTTTAGAAAGATGTTCATTTTTAACCTCTATTAGATCAGAAACTGAATTACAAAATTCAATTGCGCTAATGATGGTTGATTTTAATTTAAGTAAATCCATATTTACCTCCATATAAGTAAAAAAAGGACTGCAAGGAACGACCGAAGCCGTGGTGCCATCCTACTTCATAAGCTATACTTATGCACTAAGTCTTAACGCGACGAACGGATTTCTCTGTACTCAAAGGTGAATTCACTAGAAACACGCTGATATGGTCACACTATTCATATCTCCCTCGCAGTATATTTTTATCTAGCTACTACTTCTTTTCAACGTACACTTTATTATTACAAAATAATAATTTTTAATCAACAA
>CAYJLA010000024.1:0-7559 GCA_964371305.1 uncultured Staphylococcaceae bacterium
CTAAAAACTCAAAAATATTTTTTTGCTTATTAATTAAAAAAAACTAATTATTATTAATATTTAATATAATAACAATTTACAAAGTATAATTTTTGGTTATAATAATGTGTATGATAAATAGAAGCGATGTACCAAATTGGGTGTTAAAGTTAGAAGTTGAAGACCTTGCCTTCATTAGAAGGTTTGTTTTGCTATCTGGTTCTCTCAAGGATTTAGCAAAAGAATATGATATTACTTATCCTACAATGAGAATTAGATTAGATAAGTTAATTGACAAAATTAACATACATGAAGATCCAATCGATGATGATTTTATTAAAATGGTCAAAGAGATGTCTCTTGATGGCAAATTTGAATTTGAAGTGGCAAAAGAAATTATATTAAAATATAGAAAGAGTTTATAGTATGGATATTTTAATTTATGTTGTGGTAATTTTTGCAATTATTATAACGATAGGTTTAAGTCTTACAAGATTTCATTATATATCTTTATTTATAGTAGCTAGCTTGGGTATATGTTTAGTTTTTGATTCAAACAATATTTATTTTATTGGCATTATTACTTGTTTAGTTACATATGTTGTATTATTTGCTGTTCGAATATTTCTAGTGAAAAAGAAAAACGCCAAACATAAACGTTTAATAGAAAATACAAAAATTATAGATTTATAAAATACTCCTTAGAGGAGTTTTTTATTTTTTAAAAATTCTTTACTTTTATTATTTTTGGTTTATATTATATTTAAAGGGTTAAATTATGGATACAACATTAATTTATGTAATTATGATAGTTGCACTGATATTTATTTCAGTTCTTTCGTTTACGAAGTTCTTTTATATTTCACCAATAATCATAACTATAGTCAATGTCTTGTATATCGTGTATGGAGATATTTTATTGTTTACAACTGTTTGTTGTGGCATTGGAATTTTCATCTTAATCAAATGTACGTTGATGTATATTCATAAACGTAAGAAAGTACATGATAAAGAGGCTCTTGCGAGCGCTTTAAAAGACTTATAATGTTGATCTAATTGAAAGGGGAATTCAAATGAGATTATTATGTTTAGGGGCTATTGTTAGTTCAATGGTTATAGTTGCTGGAGCTAGTATTCAAAGAAGTACTGCTGATTTAATTTTAGATAACACAACTGAAGATAAAGTTGTAAGACTTGATAGATTGAGTGAAGTAGAAGCGACTTCACTTAAACAAATTATTCTTGATAAGAACGTACCTGTTTATGTACTTGATAAAGACGTATTTGATGCTTTAGATAAAGAAAATGTAGATGAATATTTAAATTATGGCGGATCACTTGTTGTAAATGACAATAAAGTTGATGCTAAAAAGATTTCATCAACTATTCCATTGGGTAACACTGAAATTGATTTAAGTAAAAGTGACGATAGAATAATTGGGTTTAACGTTACACAAGAAAAAGATGAAAGAAAAGTTACATATTTTGGTTATACTTTTATGGATAATTCAGAATCTGTTGGCAAAAGCAGCAACGATTTAACTGAAGCTGTAAAGGCCGAAACAGCAAAAGGTCTTGACATTGAAGGCATGGTGCAAGAACAAGTAGATAAATTACTTAAGATCCATGAACAAAAACAGCAAGAAGCTTTGGATGTGGGTCGTAAAGAAATGCAAGTAACTGGGCCTCATGTTTTCCGTGATGAGATCGAACATGCTTTTGATGTTAATCTTATAAATAGCTGGGGTGGAAGAAATGATGCTGACGTACTAATTTATACTAAATTGACATTTGGTAATAGATATTTTAATTTTGATGAACTTTTAGTGAGAAGATCATATCAAATTGGAACTTTTTTTGAAGTGACTCCACTAAATGGGTTAAAAACAAAGTATTTCTCTCCTACAATTTATTCAGAAGATTTATTTATAGATGCTATGCAATACGACAATAAAATAGGGCATTATTTCACAGACGTCTTAAATGATAACAATAGACCAAGCGGTTTTGATGCCGTTCAATCACATGCTGATACAACAACTTTTACAGCAACAGATAGCTCTTTTAATTTAGACGTGACTGAACTTTCGAGTTCAATTTATAGAAGGTGGAAAGCTAATAGTCAATACTCTAATGGCGATCCATATGCAGGAAGACTTTTACCTATTGCACGTATTTTTGGAAGAGATGATACTACAAATAGTATTGTTCTAAAGGCGCACGTTTCACTAGGACAAATGAAAATGGTAGGTGGAGACCATGTTAACTTATGGAATGGTATGGAATTAAAAGTTAACGACATGCCTTCTATTGAAATTCAGGTTACCGCAAATGATATTGTTGCCATGACACCAGTCATTGGAAATCCAATAAATATGTATTAGAATATGTTTATGAGGAAAAACAGAATCTTATTGCTATCATCTATTGGTTTGTGTGTCGTCAACCTCGCTTTGACGGTCACATATTTTGTAATAAAAAGTTATGAACCGAAATCAGAAATTACAACACCTAATTACACGGATGTGACTAAATCAAAATTGGGCCAATTTCACCTAGATATTATCAGTAATAAAAGCATAGCATTATATTCAAGCACAAAACTTAGCAAACTAAACATCTCTTTTGAAGAAGAAAGTATATATTCGTTTGATTATATACTGTTATATTCTAATGGTGTTGAATTACTAGCATATGAGTACAACTACATAAAAGGCGTTAAAAACGATGTTGAGAACACTCTTGTTAAGATGGAAGAAATAACAACAACCTTTGAGCAGGTTTGTGGAGTATTTGAGTATATTGAAGATGACTCCTTACATAGCGATTTAAATACATATACCTATGGTGGTGCTTTCGATTCTACTAAGTCACTTGAATATGATCATTTATACCTAAATGGAATAGCTATATCATTTGATGCAAGTTCTTTAAAAGATAAACATTTGATAATACAAAGTAGTAATGATGAAAACATTGAAACTGTCGTACATCACTACATTGATTTTTAATCCTAAAAATAAAACATTATATTATATATAATTTATGCTATGATTTTAGTATGAAGATTTTAATTACTGGAGCAAATGGGTTTATTGGTAAGAATTTAATTTGTCATCTTTTTGAACCTAAATTTAATCATATTGAAGTGATTAAATTTGACAAAGAAAATACTATCGATGAGTTAAAACCTATTTTAAGTAGTATCGATTTAGTATTTCATTTAGCAGGTGTTAATAGAGATAAAGACGATTCTGAGTTTATGAGAGGTAATTTTGGTCTAACAAGCGAACTAATTAATGCTCTTGAAGAGGTGAACAACCCATGTCCTATACTTATCACTTCATCTATTCATGCTGATAAAGATAATGTTTATGGAGTTAGTAAAAAAGCTGGAGAAGAGCTTATATTTGATTATGGAAAACGCAATAATGTAGATGTTTTTGTTTATAGATTGCCAAATGTTTTTGGAAAATGGTGTAGACCTAACTATAATTCTGCTGTTGCGACTTTTTGCCACAATATTGCAAGAGGTTTAGAGATTACAGTAAATGATCCAAATGTTGATATGCAACTTGTTTATATTGATGATGTTATTGAGGAATTTATTAACATAATTACTTCAAGAAAAGCAAATAAAGAAGGTCAATATTGCGTAATACCAATTACACATGAAGTAAAATTAGGATACATAGTACGTTTAATCGAATCATTTAAGAATGAACAAAATGACTTACTGTTACCAAATGTAAAAGAAGGGTTTGAGAAAAAACTATATTCAACATATTTATCATACTTAGAAAAAGATAAGTTTTCTTACAAAGTCAAAATGAATATTGATAATAGAGGTTCTTTCACTGAGTTAATTAAAACCAATGATAGAGGACAAGTATCTGTTAATGTTACTCTACCTGGAATTACTAAAGGTAATCACTATCATCATAGTAAAATCGAAAAATTTATTGTAGTAGCAGGAGAAGCTAAAATTTCTTTTAGAAAGATAGATGAAACTGAGTCATTTGATTATTTTGTTAGCGAAAAAAACATTGAAATAGTTAATATTCCTTGTGGATATACGCATAACATTACAAATATTGGTTCTTCAAATTTAGTAACAATAATGTGGTGTAATGAATTATTTAACGAAAATAAACCAGATACATATTTTATGGAGGTTAGCAAAGATGAATAAGCTAAAAGTAATGACAATTATTGGGACAAGGCCAGAAATAATTAGATTAGCCCCAACAATTAAGAAACTGGATAAGTATTTTAATCATGTACTTGTTCATACTGGACAGAATTATGATTATGAGCTTAATGAAATTATGTTTAAAGATTTAGGTTTAAAGCAACCTGATTTCTTTTTAAATTGTGTAGGAGATGGACTTGGAGAAACAATTGGAAATATTATTGCTAAATCGTACGAATTACTCCTGAAAGAATCACCAGATGCACTACTTATACTTGGAGATACAAATTCTTGTTTAAGTGCTATTGCAGCAAAAAGACTTCATATTCCTATATTTCATATGGAAGCAGGTAATAGATGTTTTGATGAATGTTTACCTGAAGAAACTAACAGAAGAATCGTAGATCACATTGCTGATGTTAATTTATGTTATAGCGAGCATGCAAGAAGATACTTAAATGCAGAAGGGAGACCGAAGGAACGTACGTATGTAGTTGGTTCTCCTATGAGTGAATTATTAGAGGAAAAGTTTGAAGAAATAAACAATAGTAATATCGTTGAAAAATTAGGATTAGAAAAAAGTAAATACATGCTTTTATCAGCGCACAGAGAAGAAAACATAGACAATGTTGATAATTTCTTGAGTTTGATGACAGCAGTAAATGAATTAGCTATGAAATATGATATGCCTATACTATATTCTTGCCACCCTAGAAGTTTAAACGCTATTAAACAAAGAGGTTTTAAATTTGATAAACGAGTTATTTTAAATAAACCACTCGGCTTTATTGACTACAATAATTTACAAATGAACGCTTTTGCAGTAATAAGTGATTCCGGAACACTTCCTGAGGAAGCTAGTTACTTCTTATCGAAAGATATAATAATACCTGCAATTTGTATAAGAACTTCTACTGAAAGGCCTGAAGCGATTGATAAAGGTAATTTTATTATTGCAGGGATTAACCAAGAAGAAGTTTTGCAAGCTGTTGAACTAGCAACTGAAATGAAAAGAAATGGGGATATAGGTACTGTTGTTCCTAATTACTCAGATCTTAATGTTTCAAATAAAGTTGTTAATATCATTCAAAGTTATGTTAACATTGTTAATAGATTTGTTTGGAGGAAAAAATAGTGTACGGCAAAAGATTTTCAAACTGGATGAGTTTATTGATAGTATGTATATCAATGATTTTGGGTATCTTAATCACAGTGAACGGTATTTTAGCTGCAGACGTTGTAATTTCAAGCATTGATATGACATTTGGTATTATGTTTATAATAGTATCATTTATTATATTATTTTTCCGTGTTAGCGGAAGTGAACATAGAACAGAGATGCCTTTTATCTTAGGCTCATTATTTTCTCTCTATGTAATTTTTGGGTCACTTTTTAGTTTTAATGAATTATTATCAATTGACTTTACATACGTGATGACTATTATTACTTTCTCAATTGCATTTATATTGTTTGTATCATTGATTGTTTTAGATTATTTTAAACTATATCGATTACTTTTTGCTATAGGTTTAATATTGGTAAATAGTTGTTTATTATTCCTTATTAGTTTTATAGTGTTTGTTTTTGTTAATGCTAATGCTGAACCTAACTTTGGATTTTTAATTGGTATATCAGTACTTTCGTTTGTAATGTTTATATTTATGTTGTGTCTATTATTATTTAATTATGTAAAGGTGGATGAGAAAAAATGGCAAAAAACTTAAGAATTGGAGCAATTAGTTTAATTGTAGGTATCGCAATGGTATCTGTTTCATTAACTAATAATTTATCAAATAATCAAAATAAATTTGTTGGCTTAGAATACTACAATAGTATTAGTTCTGATTTAATTGGAAATGAGCTAGCAGATGAACTACACGATTTGCTTATTAGCAATCATCACACATATAACACATATGGAGATGTTGGTAGTGGTAATTTACAATTAGAGGCTGATAAAGATTTTAATAATGAAGGTAATATTATTGATTTTTATACACAAACCACCCTTGTTGGACCATGGGACAGTGGAAAAACATATAACAGAGAACATGTATGGCCAAAATCATTAAGTAATGGTCTTTATACATCTGTTGGTAACAACGATAGAGGCGCTGGTGCTGATTTACTTAGTATTAGACCATCTATTCCAAACATTAATTCTTCTAGAAATAATCAAAAATATGGAGATTTAGATTCTCCTGCAGCCTATATTAAAACATACAATGGCATGGACTTTGGTTATAGTCAAAATGACGTTTTTGAGCCTTTAGATCATGTCAAGGGTGATGTCGCACGTATTATACTTTATACATATATTCATTATTCAACTACTGTGGGAACTTTAACAAATTCATATACAGGTGAGTTAAATATCACCGATGTAATTGAAGAAAGTAGTGAAGCCGCTGCATTTGAATTATTGCTTGAGTGGCATGAACTAGATCCAGTGAATGATCTTGAAGAATATAGAAATGAATATGCAGAAACAGAAATTGGTGTAAGAAATCCATTCGTTGATCAACCAATTTATTTAAATAAAATTTGTGATCCTGATTTCGTTGTTGAACCACCAACTAGTGAACCATCAACTTCAACAAGTTTACCTTCACCATCTGTTAGCGAATCAACTCCACCAACTAGTGAACCAGAAGATAATAATCAAAACACATTTCAGGATTTTTTAAATGACAATTATATATTGATAATTTCTGTTGCTGGTGGCGTTTTAACTATTTTAAGCACAATTATAGTTGTGGTAAGAAAACATGGCAAAAAACGTCGTTAAAAACTTTTTAAAACGAGGTTTTGAACTAAAGGCCGATTCAGTGAATTCCTTACATTTTTTTATAGCGCAATTTATTATTACAGGTTCAATTATATTACTTTTTGATAGTTTGTACTACGATATTTCAGTTGTTGAACTATTTTTCTCGCTTATTTTTATGATGCTTGGTTTTAATATTATATCCAGAAGTATTGCAAAAAAATGTGATTGTATTAGCGGAAATATTTATGTGTATATATGTGGTCTTATTGCTTTGATGTTGTATGTTATTTTTTCAAGACATCCAGGTCTTACGTTTGGTTATTTTATCATCGTATTTATAATTGGTTTATCGGCTGTTTTCTACTTATTTAGTTATGTATTTTTTATGTATGAAAAGTATAAATATGCTCAAATATTAGGAATGACAGCGACATGTTTTTTAATGTTAACAAATGCTATTTATATCATTTTTAATTTGAATGATTTTTATACAATTTACTATGTTATAGCAATAATAATTTTGAACACCGCATTAATCTTCTTTATCAAGTTATTTTATGTAGGTTTTGCTGATACAACTAAGGTTGAATTAGGTTAATTGAAAAGAATGTAAATTC
>CAYJLA010000024.1:7569-14526 GCA_964371305.1 uncultured Staphylococcaceae bacterium
TTATAATATTGTCAATTTTTATATAAATATTATGATATAATATTTTCATGGATAAGGCTTTAAAAATTATTTCAAAAAACAAAAAAGCGGCATTTAATTACCATTTAAGTGATTTTTTAGAATGTGGAATATGTTTAACGGGTACCGAAATTAAGTCATTAAGAGTAAATGGTGCAACGCTAAACGATTCTTATGTAGTTTTTAAAAACAACGAAGCTTTTTTACTAAATTGTCATATATCTGAGTACAAGCAGGGGAATATATTCAATCACGACCCAAAACGAATAAGAAAACTTTTATTGCATAAAAAAGAAATATTAAGGTTATCTCAAAAAGTGAAAATTAAAGGTTACTCAGTTGTGCCTACAAAAATATATTTAAAAACCGGCAAAGCAAAAATTGAAATAGCACTTGCTAAAGGTAAAGACTTATATGATAAAAGAGAAACGATTAAGAAAAAAGATGATGAAAGAATGATGCAAAAAATGAAGAAGGAGAAGTACTAATGGATTCAATTAAAGAACTATCACAATACTTAAAAGATCGTGAATCACCAATATACGATAGAACAAATTATGATAATTTTCTTGCAAAAGAAAAGCTACTTTTCGACTTTCCAGTCATACATGTTACTGGTACAAATGGTAAATCATCCGTTGTTAATTTTCTAAAAAATATTTATAAATCAAATGGTTATAAAGTCGGTTCTTATATCTCTCCAGTTTACAAATATACTACCGAAATGATTTCCGTTAATGATGTTGCAATTACGTTCGAAGAAGTATTAAATATATTTAATTCTTACAAAGATAAGTTCGATAAATATGAACTAACTGCATTTGAAATAAAAACTATTATCGCCATGATATATTTCAAAAACTCAAATCTTGATATTGCTATTATAGAAGTAGGTATGGGTGGAGAAATAGATGCAACTAACATAATTGAAGAGCCTTTCTTATCAATTATTACAAGTATTTCATTAGAACATACTGCATATCTTGGCAGAACAATATCCGAAATTGCTCGTTCTAAAGGTGACATCATAAAGTATGAGTGCCCTGTTTTAATTTCAAAACTTGAAGAAAGTGCAGTCGAAACAATAACTGATATTGCAAGAAAAAGAAAGTCAAAAGTCTACAGTGTAGCTGAACCAGCAAACGTTTCAATAGAAGATAATAAAGTTAAATTTACGTATGGTCAATACAAAGACGTAGTTCTTGACACACCAGCTATATATCAATTAAGTAATGCTATATTAGCAATTGAAGCTGTTGAAATTTTGAAAGAAAAATTGCCAATTTGCAAGGAAAATGTAATAAAAGGACTTGGAATGAGTCTACTTGATGCAAGATATTTTAAAAAAGATAATTTGATTATTGATGGAGCGCATAACCCTGAGGCCATTGAGTGTTTAAACCGCAGTGTTTTAAAACACACCGACAAAAATGTACACGTTGTATTTAGTGCGTTCAAGGATAAAAACGTTGATTTAATGTTGTCTTTTTTAGCTAGAGACTTCAACAATGTTTATTTGACGACGTTTGAAAACAATAGAGTTAAAACAAAAGATGATTATTTGTTTTATCTAGATACATTTCCGTTTTATGAATCTTATAGTGAATTGATAAATAAATTATTGATCGAATATCCAGAAGATATTATTTTAGTCACTGGCTCGCTTGCTTTTGCTTTAACAGTAAGTAATGAGTTTAAAAGAAGTTAATATATGAAACTAGGATATATTCAAAAAATTGTATTAACTGCAATGTTTCTAGCACTTAATATTGTACTTACAAGATTTCTGCAAATCATTCCATTTCCTCTTTTAAGAATTTCGGCTGGTCCTTCAATGATTATATTTAGTTCAATTTTTTTAGGTCCAATACCAGGAATGATTGTAGGTGGATTAGGCGATTTACTTGGAATACTTTTATACAACCCTGTTGCAGGAGTATTTAACATAAATCCTCTTATATCGCTGGTTTACGTTTTATATGGATTATTGCCATATTTCCTTGTTAAATTTATTAAATTAATTAAAGGTAAGTTTTCTAGCAGAATCATCCTTTCTTCACTCTTATTAATAGTTTGGGGGGTTATTATAGCATTCACTATAGTTAGCGATACTATTACTATGTTCAACGTTACATATACCTTTAATTTAGTTGGAAAAATACTATTACCAGTCTTGTCTTTTGTAATGCTCGCTTTAATACAACTTTTAATATTTTTTGTCGCAAAAAACATTGAAAAACAAAACGGTGAAGATAATAAAGTCGATGTATACTCTATTGCATTTGCGATTATTGTAGTTGAGATTTTTATTACATTAGTACTAAATTCACTTGTAAAATCATTTGTTTTTTCTTTTGATTTTTGGCTTATTTTCTTCCCGCAAAGCATATTACTTTTAATTACGATTCCAGGATATACACTTATTGTGTCTTATTTATTGAATATTTGTTATAAATACATGAAATTGAAAGGATATGAACAATATGATGGAAGATAAATTACCAAATGTAGAAAACGAAATTCTTACAGAAGAAGAAATGCTAATACTACAAGAAAATGAGTTAAAAAACGCTGAAGAAGTTGTGGCTCAAGAACTAGATCATGAAAAAAGTGATGCTTTAGATCAATCTTTTACTCCAACTAAAGATTTAAAAATTGATGTGAGTAAACTTACCCAAGAAGAAATTGATGGTAGCAAGTTCACAATACCAAATAAGTGGCTGATTATCGTTATGGTTGTATTGCTTATTTTAATCATAGGTTTTTCTATTGCTGTACTTCTTCTTCAATAACAATAATTACAATAGTATTTATATAGTTTTTATCTTATGATAAAATGAATTTATTAAGGAACGTATTATGAATAAAAAGTTAATAATTAATTGGGATGAATACTTTATGGGTATTGCTGAATTATCAGCATTTAGAAGTAAAGATCCAAATACGCAGGTGGGGGCATGTATTGTTGATAGAAACAATAAAGTGGTTTCAATCGGTTATAATGGTATGCCACGCGGAATCAAGGATGAAGAATTACCTTGGGAAAATGGTGAAGGTATTGATTCAAAGTATTTATATGTATGTCATGCAGAATTTAATGCAATTCTTAATACTAGAAATGGTAGTTCATTAGAGAACTGTGTTTTATACGTATCTTTGTTTCCATGTAATGAATGTGCTAAAGCGATTATTCAAGTAGGAATTAAAGAAGTTGTTTATTCAAATGATAAATATGCTGAGCATGATTCAACAATTGCGAGTAAAAAAATGTTCGCTCTTGCTGGCGTTAAGATTCGTAGGTATACTGGCAGACAAATTACAATTGGAGTAAATTAACTAATGAAGAAAGAAACTAGAAACTGGAAGAAGGATTTAATTATACAATGTATATGTACAGTTGTTATTTATTTAGTTGTAATGTTTTCAACTTTAGCATACGTTGATAGTACCTTAGTAAAGATAACAACGAATAGTTTCGGTGAATTAGTTGTAATTGGTCTTAGACCTGAAGAAGTCTTATGTATCGTATTTTCATACTTGTTTTTACTAGTTCTTACTTGTGGTATTTTATTTTTGACAACCGTTAAGTCACACGCAAGGGTATATTAAGTGGATGCTATTAGTTTAAAAAATATCGCATTTTCATATGATGGTAAAGTAAATGCAATAAATATTAAAGAATTAAATATATTAAAGGGTAAATACACTTGTATTTTAGGTAGTAACGGTAGCGGGAAAACTACTCTTGCTCGTTTTTTAGCTGGTCTTATTTTCGTTAAAAAAGGAGAGTATAAAATATTAGATAATGATAATGATTTAAGTGATATATCATGCATTAGAAAAAATATTGGAATAGTATTTCAAAATCCTGATAATCAGTTTGTTGGGGCCACTGTTGAAGATGACATTGCTTTTGGCATGGAGAACATGTGTATACCACGAGAAAAAATAGCTGAAGAGATAAATTATTATGCTACTAAAACAGGTATGACTGATTATCTTAATAAAGAACCAACAAGTTTATCAGGTGGACAAAAACAAAGAGTTGCCATTGCTGGTATATTGGCAATGAAACCAAACATCATAATCTTTGATGAAGCCACAGCGATGCTTGATCCAAAAGGCAAAAAAGAAATATTTGATTTGATTAATGAAGTAAAAATGAATGATGAAGATTTAACTATTATATCCATAACTCACGATATCGAAGAAGCGTTTAATAGTGATCAAGTCATTGTTCTTGATAAAGGCAAGGTTGTTTTACAAGGTGAACCGCGTTCTGTATTTAGACAGAATAAAAATTTAATTAAAAGTATTAAATTAGAGCAACCATTTCTATATCAATTTATTGATGAATTAAAGGATAATAATTTGGATGTAAGTGAAGCTAATAATATGGAAGAATTGGTGAGGTTGTTATGCCGATAAAATTTAATCAAGTTTCATATATTTATTCTAAGAATACACCAGTTGAACAAGTTGCTTTAAACAACGTTTGTTTATCAATTGAAGAAAAATCGTTTAGTGCAATCGTTGGTAAAACTGGTTGTGGAAAATCAACGCTTATACAGCACATTAACGGCCTTTTAAAACCTACTAGTGGAGATGTTAGAGTTGATGAATTTGTAATTACATCTGATAAAAAATATAAAAACAAAAAAATTAATTTGCTGCGTAAAAAAGTTGGTATTGTTTTTCAATTTCCGGAATATCAGTTATTTGAAAAAACAGTTATGCAAGATGTTATGTTTGGACCATTGAATTTTGATAAATCGGTGCAAAATGCAGAAAAAAAGGCGCAAAACTCCATTAAAATGGTTGGATTAGATGAAACATTTTACGAAAGAGTTCCTTTCGAACTTTCTGGCGGCGAAAAAAGAAAGGTTGCTATTGCTGGCATTTTAGCAATGGAACCGAACATATTAATTCTTGATGAACCTACCGCTGGACTAGATCCAAAATCAACATCTGAGATGATGAATCTTTTTAAGCAAATTAATGAATCTGGTGTTCAGGTTGTCATAGTAACTCATGATATGGACATAGTTTATAAGTATGCTAATAATATTATAATTTTAGATAATGGAGAAGTTGCAAAAGTAGTAACTCATGATGAATTATATAGAATAGATTTTGACAAGTACTCATTAGCTAAGCCTAAGATTTTAGAAATGATCACTTTATTAGATAAAAATGGAGTTCAAATAGATAAGAAAAATGTTAGGGACGCGAAGTCTTTGGCGAGCGAGATTAAGAGGTGTTTAAGTGAATAATATTGCAATCGGTAAATACCTTCCATATAACACTTTTGTTCATAGATTGGACCCAAGAGTGAAAGTCATAATTACCATAATGCTTATGGTTTCGATTTTCCTAGGTTTTGAATCATGGACATTATCATTTGCTATGCTTGCTATCAATGCAATTGTTGTAGTTACTTTAATGTTGATTAGTAAGGTAAGTTTTAAGACGTTTTTTGTTCAGTTAAAGTTTTTATGGATTATGGTAGTGTTCTTGGCTTTGATAAATATTTTTGTACCACCTGTAAATTCAACACACATTATGATTAATATAAATGGATTTATCATTTATTGGGAAGCTCTTTTAATGCTTATTAAAGTTTTTATTCGTATTGCGCTGATGTTGATGATTACACTTATATTAACTGCTTCTACTAAACCAATGGCTTTAACTGATGCTTTTGAATGGTTTATGACTCCATTCAAACTTATAAGACTTCCTGCACATGAACTTGCAATGACTACATCTTTAGCGCTTCGCTTTATTCCAACATTTATTGAAGACACAGAAAGAATAATGAAAGCTCAAACTAGCCGTGGTGTTGATTTTAAATATGGAAGTATAAAAGTAAAGTTTAAAGGCATAATCTCGCTTATAGTTCCCTTAATGATTTTGGCCTTTTCTAGAAGTGAAGAACTAACCGACTCTCTTGAAGCAAGAGGATATGATCCAAAAGGCGTTAGAACTCGTTATAGAGTGATGAAGTGGAAGATGTTAGACACTTTTACAGCTATTGTATTTACAGTTTTTTTAGCAGCTAATATTACGCTTTCAGTGCTTAATTACGATTTTGTTTCTTATATAATAAATTTAATCAATCCAAGTATAGGTATGTGGTAATGAGATATTTTGTTAGATGTATGTATAATGGTAGTGCCTATTCAGGGTGGCAAGTTCAACCTGGAAAAAAAACTATTCAAGAAGTAATTGAAAAGCAGTTATCAAAAATACTTAATAATAAAACAACTATTTATTCTTCAGGAAGAACTGACGCCGGTGTTAGTGCACTGGATCAAGCATTTCATTTTGATAGCGTTAAAAAAATTAATGATGTTGATCTTTTTAAATATTCATTAAACAGAATACTTCCATGTGATATTAGGTTAATTTCTATTGAAGTAGTAGATGATGCATTTAACGCAAGGTTTTCTAGTAAGAAAAAAACATATGAATATACATACTATTTTGGTGAAGCGATACCATTTAATTATCAAAATTCACATATCATATATAAGCGACCAGATGTTTCAATAATGAAAGAGGCCGCAAAACTATTTATAGGAAAACACTGTTTTAAAAATTTTACAACAAAAGAAGAAGATGAAAAAAAATATGTAAGAACAATATTTAATGCTTCGATAGTCGAGAAAGAATCATTTATAAAATTTACTGTGTCTGGAGATGGATTTATGCGTTATATGGTTCGTTTAATTGCCGGAGAGTTATTAGCAGTTGGTCAAAACAAAAAAACAATAGAGGAAGTAAAAAATATGTTGGACGCAAACTCCATGACAAAAGCAAAGTATAAATTGCCTCCTGAAGGTTTATTACTTAAAGAAGTAAATTATGATAAATAAATTAAGTTACTGTTTCCATACTCATACTAAAAGATGTGGACACGCACATGGAAGTGATGAG
>CAYJLA010000025.1:0-13425 GCA_964371305.1 uncultured Staphylococcaceae bacterium
AGATGAAAAAACTGATAAGGCAAAACAACTGAATTTATTCATGAGTAAAAGTCCGATTGAATATTTTAAAATTAAGCAAAAACTCACAAAAATTGCACCTAGTGATGTAAAACTTATTGATGAACTGTCTAAAGATTATGGATTACAGAATGAAGTTATAAATGTTCTTATTGATTACGTTTTATATACTAATAATAATTTATTTTCTAGATCTTTGGTCACTAAAATTGCCGGAACGTTAAAAAGAAGTGATATTGAAACAGCAATAGATGCAATGTCATTTTTCACTAACGGCAGAAGAAAGACAAAAACAAAGATAGATAGTAAACGAAATAAACAAGATGAAGATTTAATAGATAAAATTGATGGTACCACTATACCTGATGAAGACATTTTATCGTTACTAAAGAGTGTAAGGGAGAAAAATGAAAAAATTTGAATTTAAAAGTCAGCCAAATAAGTTAGATGGATATAAAATTGAAATGCTGAACAAACTTAAAGAAGATGACCTTTTTTACAATGAGCTACTATCATCCGGTTTTACTGAACAAATAATAGTGGACAATTTATCTATGTTTCTTGATTATCAAGAAGACGTAAAACTTTGTCAAAATTGTCAAGGACTGCATTGTTGTATAAAAACGCCAAGATTTTTAAACTTTATATTGAATTATGATGGGAAAATTTTAGAACGTGTATTTACGCCATGCAAATTGAAAATACAGCAACAAAAAATTGATAACAATATCATTTTTAAGCATTATACTAATGATTACGAAGATGCAGTATTAGAAAAAGTTGTTTTATCTAAACCTAAAAAGTCGATAATGCTTAACTGCATCAAGTCTTTTGATGAGAAAAAATCTGCTTGGTTATATGTCAACGGTTCACCTAGAAATGGAAAATCATATTTCTTTGCGGCGCTTTGTAATTACTATGCAGAAAATTTTGGTACTGTTGGTTTTGTGTCTACGCCAAAAATTTTGGATGAATTAAAAAATCTAGCAATAAATGATAAAAGAAAATTTCCAGAATTAATGGATAAGCTATCAAATGTTCAATTATTAGTTTTGGATGATTTTGGAGATGAACATAAAACAGAATATGTAAGAGACTCACTTTTGATACCGTTGATTCAAGCAAGAATTAGAAAAAATGTATCAACAATTTTTGTATCATACTTTAGTTTAAATGATATTAAAATGATGTACACATTAAACAAACATTCAGAAATTAGGTCTAGACAATTGAATGACTTAATTCTAAGTAAAGTTAAAAGTGAAACATTATTAGATGATCCTAGTATTTATTAAGTTCATAATTTTTTCTTCAAGATCTTTTATATTACCATTATTCTTAATTACTATATCTGATTTTTCTTTATTGTCGAAATAGTTAAAATCTTTGTTTATTTCCAGTAATATTAAATAGTTGCTTGAACGTAATTTTAGTCGCTCTAATTGAATGTCTTTATCTATATCGACAAATAATACTTTGTCGCATAATGAATTAATTTTTGATTCAAATAACATTGGAATTTCCAATACAATTTTTTCATCTAAACTTAAGCTACTTATGTGTTTTGAGATTCTCTTTTTAATCAATGGATATAAATAGTTTGTTAACTTAATTCTATTTGATTTATTCTTGATCAAAAACTTGCCTAAAATACTTTTATCAATTGTGTTATTAATAACGCAATCACTGCATATTTTGTCTTTTATATATTGTATGATTTCAAGTTCTTCATACATTTCTTTGATCATTAAATCTCCAGAAAGACTTTTGTATGAATTGTTTTTGAGTACGTTAATAATGCTTGATTTTCCTGCTCCAACCGGACCAGTAACACCAAGAACAAAAGGTTTTAAAGATTTTTTAATTTGGCAATTATAGCAATAAGTTGTGCCTCTGCCGCTGACTTTTATTTTTATAAGTGGAGTAGAACAATTGACGCAATTTTGACCACTTTTACCATATGCTACTAGACTATTTTGAAATTTTCCATCTATACCTTCTGCTGGATGATAGGATTTAATTGTGCTTCCTCCTAAGTTAATAGCTTTATCTAAAACAACCTTAGAATAATGTATAATTTTTTTTATTTCATCATCAGTAAGCAATTTACCTGGAGTTAGCGGATGTACTTTTGAGAAAAATAAACATTCATCCACGTAGATGTTTCCAAGCCCGCTCATTATAGATTGATCTAGCAATAAACTTTTAATCGGTAAATTTCTTGATTTTATCACATTTTTTAAATACTCAAAATCTATGTTTTCATTTGCTTCAGGGCCTAACTTCGATAATGGTGGAACTAATAAATAATCCCTTTTAGACCTAATTTGCATTGTACCGAAACCTCTACTGTCATCATAATTTAAAATAGTGTTATCATCTAGATAAAATTGTACACGAGCATAATTAGACTTATCTTTGTGAGTAAAAATATATTTGCCTTCCATCCTAAGATGAGATAACAATATAGTTCCATCTGTAAACATAAATATCAAGAACTTCCCTTTTCTAGATATGTCTTGTATAGTTTTTGTTTTAAGTGAGTTGATAAAAAAATCAACATCTCCTTCTATGATATTTTCTTTTAAAACTTTTATATCGTTTATGGTTTTACCTATTAATAAAGGCTTTAGTATATTTTTTACTGTTTCTACTTCTGGTAATTCAGGCATAATTCCTCCTACTTACAATCAAACCAAGTTTTTCCAAAACCGCCATCAACTTGAAGTTTAACCTTTAAAAATGACATATCTTCCATTATAGATTTTACTAGTGTAAATATTTCATTTTTCTCTTCCTTGTATACTTTAAACAATAATTCATCATGTATTTGAAGAACTAGACGACTTCTAAACTTACCCTTTTTTAAAGCCTTATCAACTTTAATCATTGCAATTTTTATTAAATCTGCTGCAGTTCCTTGGATTGGAGCATTCATTGCAGCACGTTTGGCAAACTCCCTAACTTGATAGTTAGAATCATTTATTTCTCTCAAGTGCCTCTTTCTACCAAACATCGTAGTTACGCTGCCAGTAGTGATAACATTATCAACTAAGTTTTCTAAATATCTTTTAACTTCTGGATAAGCGGTATAAAAATTATTGATTATGTCTCGAGACTCTTGAATTGATACCTCAATCTGTTCGCTTAATCCCCAATCACTTATTCCATATATAATGCCAAAATTTACTGCCTTAGCTTTTCTTCTTTCTGATGAACTAGGGTTTGCAATATTAAATATTTTCTTTGCGGTTTCGTTGTGGATATCCTCATCATTATTAAACATATTAATTAGTTTTTCGCAATTGCTTAACGAAGCTAAAATTCGCAATTCAATTTGTGAATAATCTAGGGACAAAATTTCGATATCCTCATCAGAGTAGAAAAACGCTTTTCGTATAGAACTTGCTTCCTCATCGCGAATAGAAATATTTTGTAGATTTGGTTCGCTAGTTGATAGGCGACCAGTAGTAGTGATTGCTTGATTGAATAATGGGTGTAATTTGCCATCATTCAAAATATGACCACATAATGAATCAATATATGTTGAGATTAGCTTAGCGTATTTTCTGTGCTCAAGTATTAATCCAACAATTGGATGTAAACCATTTAAATCCGATAGGACTGCAAAAGATGTAGAACCTTTCCTCTTATCGGGTAATCCAATTTTCTCATAAAGTATCTTGCCCACTTGTTTTGGTGAAGAAATGTTAAATTCCTCTCCGGCAACATTATATATTTCTGTACAAATAACAGATAATTTATGTTTAAATGTTTCGCCCATTGTTTGTAATACGTTTCCGTCAAGTGGAAAACCTTCTAATTCCATATCAGCTAGTACATGTGCAAGCGGTAACTCAATATCAATATATAAATCGTATACGTTATTTTCAATGAGTTTCAAAGCAGCATCATTTTTCAATTTATTACAATAATATGCGACTTTTGCAGTTTTTTCTGGATTATTTGCAGATAGAAGATCCATTTGTATTTCTTGTAATGCAAGGTCAACATTAAAATAATTTAATACTTCATCGACATTATTGTTGAGCGATGAATCTAACAAGTATGAAATTAATAAAAGGTCGTATTGAATACCAGTTACATTGATTCCTAGTCGACCCAAAACAACCAAAAGCATTTTTGAATCAAAAGTAGTTTTGCCGATCGATTCATTTTTCAAAGCTTTTATTAAGTTTTTTGAATTTAGTAAATTAGTACTATTGATGTAATAATTATGTTCTTTGACTGTTATAGCAATTCCTAAAAAATCACCCGAAATATAATTACTGCCAGAAATATCAACATATACACCTATCAATGTATCGTCTTCCACTATATCGATATCATCAACAATATTATATGTCACTATATCAGTCTTATGTTTTTTACTAATTTTATTTTTCTTACTAAGTCTATTTAAAAAAGAGGTTAATTCATATTTTGAACAGAAATCACTTATTTTATCAAAAAAGTATCCATTATACCTTGTATCATCAAGTGTGAATGGTAATTCTACATTTGTATGAATAATCGATAACTCTTTGCAAAGCATTCCCTGCTCTTTGAACTGAATTAAGTTATCTTTTAATTTCCCTTTAAAGTCATCTACATTTGCAAAAATATTTTCTAGTGTCTGGTATTCATCAAGAAGTTTCAGTGCGGTCTTGTCACCTATACCAGGTATACCAAATAAGTTATCACTGGAATCACCCCTTAACCCCTTATAATCACATACTTGATAGGGATTCATTCCTGTCTCTTCGTACATATTTTTGCTAGTCATTATTAAAATATTTGACATACCTTTTTTTATTAAATTGACTGAAATATTAGAATTTATAAGTTGAAGAAAATCTCTATCTGAAGTATATATTTCAACTTTAAATCCTTCTTCTGAGGCAATGCGAGCCATAGTGCCGCAAACATCGTCTCCTTCCACTCCAGATTGTTCGTAATGTTTTATATTTAAGGCATCTAAAAATTCTCTTGCTATCGGTAATTGTTCGATAAGTTCAGGTGCAGTTTCTTTTCTTTGGGCTTTGTAGGATTCCAAAGCTTCATGTCTAAAAGTTTTACCATATGTATCAAAACCGACCAAAATATGATCATCATCTTTCAACTCTTGAATTATCTTATTAATCATTCCGGCGAACGCAAAAATTGCGTTGGTTGGAAGTCCGTAAGAAGTACGCATAATCGTATCTGTTCCGCCGTATGCTGTTGCAAAATATGCCCTAAATAGCAGTGAATTTCCATCTATAATTATCATTTTTTTCATATGTTTACCTCTAATTCATTTACTTTGTCAGCAGTCATGCTTTCTCTCTTTTTATCATATGATCCTTCAATCAATAAGCATTTGTTTATTTCAAGAAGTGAGCTATAAGTGTCATATACTTCAGGAAATAGTGTAACATCTAGTTCATCATGATCATCACTTATTGTTATAAAAGCCATTCTCTTATCATTTTTAGTTTTAATGTTCTTTATGTTTTTTATTAGTCCAGCCGTCTTGAATTTTCCATACTTATTTTTACACTTTGATATTGATATAGCATCATAATTTAACGACAGTTGTCTATATCTATCGAATGGAGATACGCTCACATAAACTCCAAGCAATTCATACTCTTTTTTTGAGTTAATAAATATATCATCCTGACTGTCTGGCATTTTCGGCGCACTAATTAAGGAATCTATGTCTTTAATCAGAATGTTATCGTTTGTAAAACACTCTTTTGCATACCTAAGATATCTTTGTGAAACATCTCTTAAACTTTGTCTTGAATGTTTAAAGGTATCTAAAGACCCTGAGTCTATAAGTTTTAACAAAACTGATTGTGTTAAACCTACGTTATATGTTCTTAAAACGAAATCTTTAAAAGATTTAAAAAGGCCATTCGTCTCTCTTTCCTTTAGCAATTCAAATACAAACAAATTTGGAAATGATTTTATAATTCCCAAAGGCATGTATAATGTTTTATTTATAACTTCAAAATTTGTCATAGAAGAGTTAATGTCAGGACCCTTTATCGAGATATCTCTTCGTTTCATTTCTTGTAGCGTTTCAGAAAACTTATCATTTTTATCGAGCACTGAAGCGTAAAATTCAGCAGGATAATAGTATTTTAGATAAGCCATTTGGCACGCTAATACTGCATAAGAAAGTGAATGTGATTTATTAAAACCATAACTTGCAAATTGGTATATCAAATCAAATGTTTTTTTACTAACTTCAGTTGTGTATCCATTTTTTATGCAACCTTTAATAAAATCAGTCTCTAAATTTTTCAATACTGATGCATCCTTTTTAGAAATAGCCCTTCTGAATAAATCAGCCTGACCATAAGAATAAGAAGCCATTTGCTGAACAATTTGCATGATTTGTTCTTGATATACTATTATGCCATAAGTAGGACTTAAAATATCTTTAAGAGCATCGTTTTGATACTTAATTTCTTGATTACTTTGCTTTCTTTGACCATATGTTGGTATATTTTGCATTGGGCCAGGTCTATGAAGCGCTAAAACAGCAACAACATCTTCAAATTGAGAAACATTAATTGTTTTGATTGCATGTTTCATACCTGCGCCTTCGAGTTGAAATAAACCCATCGTTTCACCCTGCGCTATAAGTGCAATTGCATTGTTGTCAGTAAATGGAATTTTATAAAAATCTAAATCAATATTTTGAGTTTGTTTTATTCTTTTGATTGTATCTTTAACTACAGTAAGATTTTTTAACCCTAGAACATCTATTTTTAAAAAACCTTGTTCTTCTAAATGAATCATTTCATACGAACAAACATATCTACCGTTAGAGTCAATTGTTACAGGTATTGATTTAGATAAATCTGTGTTGTTTAAAATTATGCCAGCGGCATGTAAACCACTTTGTCTTGGAAGGCCTTCAATTTTTGAGGCGAGAGTTACTATTTCGAGAAATTCAGGTTCAGAGTCGATTAATTTTCTAAAAGTTGGATTTGTTAAGTAGGTATTTCGCAAAGTATCGCTCGTTACGTTTTTAGAAAGTTGTTCAACATCTCTAGGTAAGTAATCGTAAACTCTACATATATCTTTCAAAGCTTGTTTAGGGCCAATGGTTTGTATGGTGGTAATATAAGCAAATCGGTTTTCACCATATTTTTGACAAATATAAGAAATTACTTCATCGCGTTTTGTATCTTGAAAATCACTATCTATGTCAGGCATTGATTTTCTTTCAGGGTTTAAAAATCTTTCAAATAATAAATCATATTGTAGTGGATCAACATGCACTATATCAAGAGCGTAGCTAATCAAACTTCCTGGAGCAGAACCTCTACCAGGGCCAACTAAAATATCATTATTTCTAGCATGTTTAATAAAGTCACTAACAACGAGAAAATAATCACTATAACCCATACTTTGAATAATATTCAACTCATGAACAAGCCTTTCCTCATGCAATTTATCAATAGAACCAAGCTTTTTGCGTAACCCGCTTAAACATTGTTCTTTAAGTAATGTGAAGCTGTTATCACTATACTTTATCAACTCACCACGTTTCTTAATAAGTTCAAATTCAACAATTGTTGAGATTAAATGAGTATTAGTGATTTCTTGCTCTGAGTAATATGAACGTACAAAATCATCTGTAGGTACATTATGGTTGCCACTAAGTTTTTTTAACGTTAGTCTATCATCATTATTTATTGCTTCAACTATCAAAAGAGTTATAGCATCATCCTGTTTTAAATACTTAATAATTGGAAAAGCAATAGGGTTAAAATCATTACTTGAACAAAATTTCCTTACATAATTTGCCTCATCAACATCATCTGGAGTATATATTTCTATTCCAATAAAGAAATGCATGGCTTTATTTTTAATCTCATCAAAATAAGAAATGCCTTCATCTTTAATAGCATCATCCCAGTCTATCATCGAACTTTGTTTCGAACTAAAAACAACACAAGTTCCATCAAGATGTTGAAGAAATTCGTTCATTTTTAGAGCATTATTGTTAGCAATGGTGTTCAATTGAATCAAGTTTCTATAACCAACTTCATTAACAACATAAACGCTAAACATTTTACCATCGATTATGAAGTCCTCACCTACAATTGGTTTTATTGAGTTTGCTTTAAAAGTTTTAAAAAAATCAGGCAAACCACTTAAAGTCATATAGTCACTGATTCCAATTGAATTATAATTTCTTTCCTTTTTTACATAATTTAAAAGGGAATTAATGCTAATTCCACTCTTTAAATAAGAATACCCAGTATTAATATGTAAAGGAACAAAACTCATGTTAAATCACTTTTTCTAAATCTGCTATTAGATTTTCTACTTGTTCTAAGGAGTCAATTTTTGCGCCACTTGCAAAAGCATGACCTCCACCTTCATATTTGGTCGCTACTTCATTAATAACATAAAACTTACTTCTAATGGATATTCTATAGCATTTGTCTTGTAGATCTTCTCCGATACTCATCCAAATATTAATGCCTTCGATAGTGGAAAACATGTTAACATTTTCTTTAACTCTTTCTACAGTAATGCCAAGATTTTTTTGATCATCATCGCTCATTACATAGTAAGCAATACCTTTCTTACTAATCTTATAATTATTAAGTATAAATTTCGTTATTTCTAGATCCTCGATTTTTTTAACATACATACGATTGTATATATCAACAATATCGACTTCTAAAGTAAGTAAATAAGATGATAGTGCTAATGTAAAACTAGATGTACTATTATATTGAAAACGTCCAGAATCACCTACAATGGCAGTGTAGAAATATGATGCAGCATCTTTAGAAAAAACATATCTATCCCCCCAACTTAGTAGTATAGCAGCGACAATTTCAGCTGCAGCTGCAGCTTTTGTGTTAGTAATACTTATATCTGCAAATTTTGAAGTTTCCGGGTGGTGGTCGATTTTTATTAATTTAGAAGCTTTAGCAAATCTTGGATCTGCAATTCTAGGTTCGTTAGAAACATCGACAACAATACCAAGAAATGGATTATCCATATATGATTCATTTAATGTCTCGCTTTTTGGGTAAAGTCTTGGTGTAAAAACTGAATGATTATCGCCGACAAAGTGAATATCTTTTGTTGGGAAATTATCCTTTAAAAATGTATACAAACCAAGTTGAGTTCCTAGAGCATCATAATCCGGGCGAATATGTCTAAAAATAACAATTCTATCAAATTCTTGAATGCTTTTTAGAATATCCTTTGCTTCTTTTTTATAATCATTTAAGTATGCTTGAGAAAGTTGCGTAATAACTTTCCTTGTAATAGAACCGTTTGTTTTTTTCATAGTTGTACCTCGTGTATAGTTATATTATAACTAAATATTCGAAATACTTACAATACAAATAAATAAATAGATACAAACATCAACAATGCGCCAATTAGCACAAACACATGGAATATTGTGTGAATATAACGAGCTTTTTTACCAAATGCATAAACAACAGCTCCAACTGTATATGAAATACCTCCACCAACTATTAGCATTACACAAGTAAAGCCTAGTATTTCATATAATGGAACGAAAGCAAATATAATAATCCAGCCAATCATTATGTAAAGAAACATACTTAATTTTGCGTATTTTTTAATATGAATTGAGTTAAATGTAATTCCTAAGATTGTACAAATCCAAACCACAGAAAACATTATATAACCAACAACACCAGTGCCCCAACCCCAAATATCAACAGGTGTCATAGCAATTAATGTGTATGCGGTGTATGATCCTGCTATAGCAATAAATACTGCATTATGATCTAATACTCTCAATACACGTTTTCCGTTATTTCTAGCTAACCCGTGATAGACACTAGACATTGTAAACATTATCACCATACAAACACCATAAATAATAGCGGCCGATATTATAAGCGGATCATTTGTAGGGGCTGCTTTTATACCCATTAAAATTGTTGCTATAATAAAGAATATAGAACCTATCCCATGGGTTATACTATTTGATATTTCCTCCCCTAGAGAGTATTTTGGTAATTCGATTTCATGTATGCTCATAATTCAATTATATAAACGTGATTAAAAAAGTTTACCTACTACTAAAAAAATTAATTCTACACCTTCTCTACTGTGAGTAGAATTACTAATATATTGTCTACTAAGAATATAATTAGTAGATAAATACAAGAAAAAAAGGGCATTCACGCCCTTTAATTATTTTTATTAATTAGATAGATTTGAAAGCATCTCTAGCAATCATTATTTCTTCATCAGTTGGAATTAAAGCAACTTTAACTTTACTCTTATCGGTAGAAAATAGTTTTTCTATACCTCTAATTGAGTTATTCAAATCGTAATCAATTTCAATATTCAATGCATCTTTTAATTCATCGCATATCATTTGTCTTGTTAGTGAAGAATTTTCTCCTATACCAGCTGTAAACACAATTAAATCTACTCCACCTAAACGTACAAAATACTGGCCTACAAAATCGACAACCCTTCTTACAAATAATTGATTAGCTAAAGCCGCTTGAACATTGCCTTCTTTACCGGCTTTTATGACGTCTCTTGAATCATTTGAAACTCCGCTAACGCCTAAGAAGCCAGATTCTTTATTCAATAAATCATAAACTTCATCACTAGTTTTGCCTGTTGATTTCATAATAAAATTAAATACGCTTGGATCAATATCTCCGCATCTTGTACCCATCATAATTCCACCAAGTGGTGTTAACCCCATAGTTGTAGCAACGCATTTACCATTTTTTATCGCAGCAATAGATGAGCCGCTACCTAAATGACATGTAATAATTCTTGTATTTTTCTTATCATTTAAATATTTTAAACCTACTTCCGAAACATACTGATGGCTAGTTCCGTGAAAACCATATCTTCTTATATCATATTTACTTGCTAAATCGTGCGGTATTGGAAATGTATAATCTTGAGCCTCCATAGATTGATGAAATGCTGTATCAAAAACTGCAACTTGAGGAACCTCAGGCAATACAGCTTTGAACGCTCTAAATCCAACTAAATTTGGACCATTGTGAAGTGGAGCTAAAGGCATTAAAAGTTCTACCAATTTCTCAGTTTCTTCATTGAATGGTGCTGATTTATCAAAATATTTTCCACCTTGAACTACACGGTGACCAACCGCTTTTATTTCGTGTAAATCTTTTATTATATTTTTAGATATCAAAGAATCTAACAAAACTCGTACTGCTTCTGAATGGTCAAGTACAGGTTGTGATATCTTCAAAACCTCTTCATCAAATTTCATTGTAAATAGGGAATCGTTATATCCTATTCTTTCTATAATTCCAGAACACATAGATTTTTCTTCTGGCATCTCAAATAATTTAAACTTTAAACTTGAACTACCAGCATTAATTGCAATTACTTTACTCATAATTACCTCCAAAACATAATATATAATATATGAAATATTTTTAAAATTAAACTATTAAAATTAATTTTATATATTTATAATATAAATATGAATACTATATAGGAGAATGTTATGGCATTTGGATTATTACATGATTATTTAACGGGTCATTGCATAGAGGCTTACAATTTTTTTGGTGCACACTTTGAAACACGTGTTTTAGAAAAAGAAGTCTCTGCAGAAATAGTGATGAAAAATGGTAGAAAGAGAGTTTCTAAAAAAATTATAAAAGAAAAAATACATGGTGTTGTTTTTCGATTATATGCTCCAAACGCAAGTGATGTTAGTGTAATTGGTGAGTTTAATAATTGGAATATATACGCTAATAAAATGGAACAGATTGATGAAACAGGAGTATTTGAGGCTTTTGTTGAAGGCGTGGAAAACTATCAAGCATATAAGTATCATTTCAAAAACGCAAATGGTTTATATGTTGATAAGGCTGACCCATATGCTTTCTTCAGTGAATTAAGACCTAATACATGCTCTAAAGTATTTGATATAAACAACTTTGTTTGGCACGATGATAGTTTTATGAATTCAAGAAATAGAAATTTTGATAATGCTATGTCGATTTATGAAGTACATTTAGGTTCATGGAAAGGTATGGTTAATGGAAGAAACATTTCTTATGAAGAGGTTGCAGATTATTTAATACCTTATATGAAAGAACTAGGATATACACATGCAGAAATCATGCCAATATGTCAATACCCATTCGATGGTTCCTGGGGGTATCAAGCAACTGGTTTTTATTCTGTTGACTCAAGATATGGCAATCCAATGCAACTAATGTCATTTGTTGATAGAATGCATCAAGCAGGTCTAGGAGTTATTTTAGATTTTGCTCCAGTGCATTTTGCAATCGACCACTGGGCGCTTATTAATTTTGATGGAACAAATATGTTTGAATATAGCGATCCTAAACATACATACTCGCCATGGGGGTCGGCTCAATTTGATTTAGGGAAAGATCCAGTAAGGTCATTTCTTATGTCAGCGATGGAATATTACTTAGATTACTTTCATTTTGATGGTATACGAGTGGATGCGGTAAGTAATATATTGTACTGGGATGGTAATAAGGGTCATGGTGTCAATGAAGGTGCGATAGAATTTATAAAACGATTGAATGGAAAAATTCATCATAAGCATCCAGGAGTGATGATGATCGCAGAGGATTCAACTGATTTCCAAGGAGTAACTAAGCCAATTGAATATGGCGGTCTTGGTTTCGATTATAAATGGGATTTAGGATGGATGAACGATACACTTAAATATTATGGTTTAGATCCAATATATAAAAAATACGATCATCACAAGTTAACATTCTCAATGACTTATTTTTATAGTGATAATTTTCTATTGCCTCTGTCACATGATGAAGTTGTGCATGGAAAAGGTACTATTATTAATAAGATGTGGGGAAACTATGATGAGAAGTTCGCTTTATTAAGAAACTTATATGTATATCAATATTCACATCCAGGAAAAAAACTTAATTTTATGGGAAACGAGTTAGCCAGTTTTGATGAATGGGATGAAAGAAAAAGTTTGCCGTGGAATTTAAGAAATTTTCCAAAACATGATTCCATCGTTAGATTAATTAGAGACTTAAACTTAATTTATGATTATGAAGAATGTATGAAAGTTAATGAGCATAATCCAAGCGTTTTCAACTGGCTGATGGTTGATAATACAACACAAAGTGTTTATGCATTTGAAAGAAAAGTTAATAATTCACATTTAATTTTTGTTTTCAATATGACTGGTATGTACTATAATAGTTTTGATATTGGCGTAACTTCTAAAGGGAAGTACACTGAAATCATGAATAGTGACAAGGATGTATATGGTGGAAATAATCAATACAATGGTGTTGAATTGTACACAAATGATCATGGTCCAGAAAATAGACCATTCAAAATTACCATTAAGTTAGCATCTTTTGGTGCTTGTATATTCAA
>CAYJLA010000026.1:0-12933 GCA_964371305.1 uncultured Staphylococcaceae bacterium
TTATTCCTATTTCTTTTATTTTAGTTGGCGTGGCTTATAGCATTTACCAAATATATACTCTTGTGAACACATTTACTTCTGGTATAGAGATAAACGCGTTAATTGTTGGTCTGGAAGTATTTACCGTTATTCTGGCAGTTGCATTAATACTATTTGGCATTATTAAACTTATTCCAGATGAAAAATTAAAATAACATGAATAAATTTGTTTTACTTTTATCTACACTACTTGTCTTAACTAGTTGTACATCCGCTACAGC
This sequence comes from uncultured Staphylococcaceae bacterium, assembly GCA_964371305.1. Classification (GTDB taxonomy): domain Bacteria; phylum Bacillota_I; class Bacilli_A; order RFN20; family CAG-826; genus CAYJLA01. The sequence goes on from CAYJLA010000026.1 coordinate 261, forward strand.
ATATGATGTTGAGTTAGTGATTTCACCTGAAATAAAAACAAACTTAGAAATCGATAAATTTTACGAAGATGCAACTTACAAACATTACATCAATTTTACAAGTGACCAAGAAAAGAAACTTATTGAGTCTGAATATATTCATACTTACACATATTTACCAAATTATGTCAGTGTTGTATATTTGCTAAATACTCAAGTAAATAGCCCTGTTACAACATTTGACAACGGAAAGGTCACTAAAATATATGGAACCCCTAAGGAAGAAGAAAAGACTTTTACTTTTTATGGGACTGAAGGGAATTTCGTTCTAGAACATACATTAATGGACCAAGTCAAGAGTAGAGAAAAATTGCAATTTTCTAACCTTAATTATTCTGCTTCAGCTTTTTTAAACCCTTTTAATGAAGATGTCATTGAAGAAACATATGAATTAACCATTCCAAATACTAATTTTTCAATATCAAATCATTCAACATTCAAAGACAAGAAATTACTCGAGGTTGGAACACCTTACTTATTTCAAATGAGGTGCAATTACGATGTTTATTATATTGAAACTTTCAAAATTACATACAATGAAGTATTAATTGAAAGCGGAGAATATTGGGGTGGCCAAGTTTGGGAAAGTTTTAAATATGAAGTTAAAGAATATACACCTATATCAAGCGGTTATAGTTTTAAAGCGGACTTGAGTTCATTAAGAACTGGTTTCTACAAATTTAAAGATCAAAATACTTCGCTTATATTTGATGATTTAAAAGAAGATAACACTGTATATATTTTATAAATCCAAATATTTTTATAAATATTTATTTCTATATTTATTCTTTATGAATAAAGTTATATTTTCATTTGATATTTCTTTTTATAGGCGTATAATTTTTATGTTTGTCAAATAATAACATAAGGGAGGTATTTATGATTAAACAAATCAAGAAGGGATTTACAGTTGTTGAACTAGTTATAGTAATTGCAGTAATAGGTATACTTGCAGCTATATTAATTCCAACTTTTATTACTTTAGTCGATAACGCAAACGATACAACATTTCAAGCAGAGGCAAGAGACGCATACGTAATGTATACGACAGAACAAATTCAAAACCATGAATCAGTTTTGCCTGCAGAAGATTTAGCTATTGTTAAAAAACAAACTGGTGTAGATAACACTACAACTCCGATAATTGCTTCTAACGCTAATGAAAAAGGTGCTGCTTTTGTATATATTGATGAACTATGGACTCTTGCGACCGAAGGTCAACTAGATAAGTTAACATATATTGGAGAATATAATAATTTTTATTTTTGGTCTAATGAAATTGTACCAGAAACATATGTAAGAACTGATAAGGATGGTAATCCAGATGACGCTGGTGAATACATGACATTCGGCATATTTCCAAGAACTATAAAAGAAGAATCAGTTGTTGTTGATGAGTCTAAACCAACAGCAGTTGGAAATTATACTTATTATCCTGGTAATGATGGTGAGCAATACTCAAAAGTAAAGGCTACTCCTGATCGTTATGGTAGACTTTCAACATTAAGCAATGGAATAAAACCTGTAGAAGACCAAGATTATTTCGTAAAAGTAGAACCATTATTGTGGAAAATTTTGAAAGAGACATCGGACCAAGTATTTTTAACTACTGTTGAAATCGTATATGCTTCAATGGTCACACCTCTTAACGCATCCTCTGAATATAAATTAAGTAAAACAAGAGAATGGTTGACGGGTGAATTTTATAATACTGCATTTAATTCCGATGACAAGAACGTTATTAAGACAACCGAGGTCGACAATAGCGCAGCTAGTCTTGGAGACTTCACAATCGATCCAAATAGCAATCCTGGAGAAAACACTTTTGACAAAGTATTCTTATTAAGTTCATCTGATCTAATCAATTCTGAGTATGGTCTAGATTCTTCATGGGATAGAGAAGCTAAAGGTAATGATTTTTCCATACTAAACAAGTTGAGCAGTGGTTCTTCAAGCGCAATGTATTGGACAAGAAGTACTACAGATATAAGATCATATAATGCGATATATGTATCAAATATCGGTACCATTTCACAACTGAATGGACATAATGACTTTCTAGGAGTTCGTCCAGCAATCAACATAAAACTTTAATTTACTAATCATAAAAAAAGCACAAAGATTGTGCTTTTTTTATTGCTCAAGAATTACATCTATTTTCTTATAATTATGTCTTTTTCTTTACGTCCTTTTTTGAATTCAACTTCGCCATTACTGATAGCAAGTACTGGACATATCATTTTACATAAGTGACAACCAACACACTTTTCTTTAATGAGTACTGGCCTTCTTCTTTCTTGATCCCAGTCAAGAGCTTGGTGTGCACCGTCATAACAAGAAATATAACATCTTCCGCATCCAACGCAAATATCAGGATCTCCTTTTGGATAACAAATATAATCTCTATTTAAATCTTCAGCAGGAATAATATTTTTTAGCCCAAGGCCAATCAAATCATGAAGACTATCAACTTTTTGTTCATCCATATAATGCATTAATCCATTTTTTAAATCTTCAACTATTCTATAACCATATTGCATTAAAGAAGTTGTCATTTGAAGTGTTGTTGAACCCATTAATATAAATTCTGCGGCATCTTCCCAAGTTTCGATTCCGCCCATACCAGATATTTCAACATCTTTATATTTTTCATCATTTTTAATTTGAGAAATAAATCTAAGTGCAATGGGCTTAACCGCCTTGCCAGAATATCCAGAAATGGAGCTTTTACCATCAACAACAGGCAAGCCTATTTTCATATCTAAATCAACGTTCGTAATTGATTTAACAGTATTAATAGCAGCAATTCCATCAGCACCACCTTCTAAACATGCTTGTACAACGTCTCTCATATCAGTGATGTTGGGAGTCATTTTTGCCATCATTGGAAGTTTGCTTCCTCTTTTAACAGCTTTACAATATGATTTACATAATTCTGGATTTGTTCCAACATCACTTCCCATAGCATGTGATGTCATTTGCGGACATGATAAATTCATTTCAATCATATCAGCACCTGCTTCTTCAACCATGCGAGCAAGATCTTCCCAAGTTTGCTCATCATTACCCATGATTGAAGCAATTAATACTTTATTTGGAAAATCTTTTTTTAATTGTCTGATGAATTCTAAATTTTCTTCAAGTGGATGTTCCGCGATTTGTTCCATGTTTTTAAAACCAACAAAATCTGTTCCTTCTTTCTTTAAACGATCAAATCTTGGAGAAACTTCATCAATAAAATAGGATTTTGGTCCTATAGTTTTAAAAACAACACCACCAAAACCACTTTTATATGCTTTAGCACACATATCATAATCGTTACCTACTGGTGATGATGATAAACAAAATGGATTTTCAAACTTAACACCCAAAAAGGTAACACTTAAATCTTTTTTAATCATATTATTTCCCCCCTAAAGCGCCTTCAATTACATAGGCTACTTCTTTACCAGTTCTAACTGCCGCTACAACAGTTTTATCCATATGAGCGATGTCTCCACAGTAGAAAATCTTAGGGTCAGTTGTCTTATAGTAATCACCATCAACTTCGTTGTTTACAAGAGATACACCTAAGTTAGCTACATCTCCTTCTTGACCTACTGCAAGAACTATCAAATCAGCTTTTAGTTTTAATTCTGAGTCCAAAAATCTATGTTTAAATGTAACTTCATTTTCATTTACTGCAATAGGCATAAAACCACATATTACAGAGTTTGCTAGCTCAAAAGCCACTGCTTTTTCTGCGTGCGAAGCTCTAAATTCGTTCATTTGTTCATAAACTACATTCAAAACTTGTTCAACACCCTTTAGTTTAAGTGAACTCACAACATCCATTGCAACATCCCCTCCACCAATTACTAAAGCAGATTTAACTCCTTTTGTATCGTCATTTAGTTTTATACATTTCAAATAATCAACAGCCACTACAGTATGTTTATTATCTTTAAACATTGGAAGAATTTTACCTTTGCTATAACCAACTGCTATAATAACAGCATCGTTTTCTTTCTTCAATTGCTCAACAGTAATATCTTCGCCTATGTTTATGTTTAAATTTAGTTTAACTCCTAAATCTAAAATACGTTTTATTTCTAAATTAAGCACATCATCAGGCAATCTATATTTAGGGATACCACATCTAAGATAGCCTCCTGGCATATTTTCTTTTTCATATATTGTGACTTCATAACCGAGCGTTCTTAAAGTTGCTGCTGCTTGAAGTCCGCTTGGTCCACTACCAACAATTGCAATTTTCTTACCGTTGCTTTCCCCAGGTTGGAGGATTTGCATATTTAAACTAGCTTCTAGGTCAGTTGCAAATCTTTGAATTCGACCAATATCAATAGGAACATCAAGTCCGCTTCTTATGCATCCTTTTTGACAATAACTTTCAGTAGGACACACTCTTGCACAAATTGAACCAAGTGCGTTATTATGTCTAATTGTTTCAGCTGCACCTTTAAAATTTCTAAATCTAACAGATCTGATAAATTTATCGGGACTTGTTCCTGCAGGACAATCTTTTGAACATGGAGCATCGATACATAAAAGACACCTGGACGCTTCCTCCATTACACGATCAGGTGTGAAGCCCTTTAAAAGTTCTTCGTTATATTTTTTATCCATATAGTTACCTCTTTAAATCATTATAAAATAATTAAAATATTATTTCTATGCTATTAGTGTCTTTTATTGTTTTATAAAATAAGGAAGATAGTAAAGTTGTAACAAAAAAACATGGTACATTAATAAACTAGCTTTATTGAAGACTTGTGAGTAAATCTTCCAGTGGTTTAAATTCCGCGGTACCGAACTGAGAAAAATTAAACTCTGAATATGTATTATTGCTATAGAATATGCGGAAATCTATTGTAGTATTTTCCACATTATAAATCATTTCTAAAGAATCACCACTACCAATATAGCTAGTTAATCCAAAATCACTTAGTAAATTATCAATTAAACTACTTTCGTCTGTTGAATATATAACTTCATTATTTGCATTAATACTTTTTTCAAGTAAGTGTGGCATATCAAGTAAATCTAGTTGAGAAGGGTAAATAAACACTTCAGTGATATCTCTTTCCACTGTTTGAAACGCACCTTGTGCGTGTCCTGGATTACTTGGATTATTTCTTGTAAAAATTTCTCCTGAGAAATCATTGTTTTCATAGTTACCAGTAAAGTTAAATCTATATATATCATCATAAATCAATGGAGAATTAGCTCCAATTATTAATTGTTCTTCAGGCCTTAAAATTTCAACATAACCAGTTTGAGAGAGTTGATATAATGGATTCGTTAGTAAAAATGAATTAGAAAATACAGTTTGATAATATTCTTCAGTAAAAAAATCATATTGATAAATATTTCCGTTTTCATCACTTTGTGTCTGTAAAAAATTATTTGTATTAAATAATTCCTTTATCTTTTTAAAATCCTCATCCTCACCAGTTAATTCACCATTTTCAATAAAGTCTACAATGAATTCATCATTTGTACTTTGAAAGTTAGAAATACTGGTTGTAGTATTGGTAATAACAGTTTGGAAATTAATAACTGTCTCAAAACTCATTTTAATAGTTAAATATTCACCTTCTGCAAGGTTTTCGACAGAAAGAACCGCAGATTCAAGATAGTTATAATAACTACTATCAAGTCCAGCAATTGCAATAAGTGGTTCAACATTTGTTCTTTTCAATGTAGAAAATGTTTTATCTGCGTTTATATAATTAACATCGATAACAGAAAAATCAGTTATTTGCGCATTTGAAGAGGATCCATATAGTACGCCGTCCTCAATTGCATCGCCATTTTTAATCTCATCTTCGACAATGTAAAAATCATACAATTGTTCTTCTTTAATCAAAAAACCAGAATCTGATATCTTATTATAATAATATTGCTCAGTAAATGAAGCACTATCAGTAACAACACTATCGGTTTTTGTAATAGTAGAAAAATTAGGTATCAAAGCCAAATTTGTAATAGCTTCCTTGACATCATTTGCAACCAATGGGATTTCCACACTAGGAGTGACAGTTGGGCTTACACTAGGGTTAATAGTAGGAGTAACGGTTGTACTTGCATCGATAGGATTACATGCCGCTAACAAAAGCGCAGAAAGGACGAATAATCCACTATATTTTGCTAACTTGATCATATTATATTACTTTGGTGAAAGTATTATACATTGGGAAACCTTCTTCATACCAACCCCAAATTAGATATTCTTCAACATTTCCACCTTCCATCCATTCATTTAATACAAATGCAATACTTAACACATCTGTCTCTGAATTATAATCAATATTAAAAGAAACAGAATATTTTTCTAGTCCAATTAGTTCAATATCAAATTCATTAGAAGCAGGAACATAATTATATTTAAAATCAACTGTAGAAAAATTTAAACCACTACCTAGTCCATCGAACTCAATTTTACCAATATATGGCATTGAAGCATCGTATTCAGTGTGACTTTCATCATATTGATTATTAGTAAATATAATTGAGTCGGTTGTATATTCATCATTAACCCATTCACCAACAATAGCATCTCTTCCAACCATAGGAGTAATATTCATATGTAATTGTTTTGGACTAGATACCCATGATGTATCATAAAAAGCTGTAATAAGATTAAATGTAACTTTAACAGTTGTTGTATTTGTGGCAGCAGTAGCATTAATTGTAATCGAACCCTCGCTATGATTAATACTTGATGTTATTCCATAACCAGTACCAACTACTTCAGCCCTAAGATCAAGTGGTAATGGCATTGTTTTATTAGTACTTGATTTAGCATCAAGTCCAAATGTAGCACTACCTCCACCAATTACAGTGCCTGTATTAAATGTTTCGTTTTCATCGAATTTTCCATAATGGGAATTAAGATACATGTCTCTAACTAATTGATTAGAGAAAACTTCAACTGTTTCGCTTACAACAACACCGATTCCATTAACGATTCCTAACTCAATTTCTGATGTGCCAGGTGCGGCAGCAGTCCATTTTTTACTAGGATTATCTTTATTAACGACTAAAGTGTTTGAAGAACCAATAACTTCGTATTGCCATACATTTAACGCTTTAGTTTCAGTTACATCAAAACTAACATAATCTTCTAATGCGTCACCTAAATTCAATTTATTTGCTGTTTTGCTAGATTCAACAGCACTATTAGTAATTTCAAAATTTGTAATCGCATTTACAAAATACTCATCAACCGAAACTGCTGGTAATGAGTCAACAGTTGTATTGTATTCATAAATAACATCTATTTGTTTAACGATTGTTCCATTGTTATTGAAGTTATCTTCTTCAGTTCCAGTAATCCATGACAATGAAGAGAAGTTCCAATCAGCTTCAGTATATTTTTTTTCAACATAATTCATTGTTAATAACGAACCATTTTTATTAAATACCATAGTAGCTCTGTATTCATAATGTTCTTTAACACTTATTTCTGCTCCAGTATCTCCTGTTGAGTCAAGAGTTTTTGAAGTTTTAAGAGTGGTTGTAAATGTATCGTTACTGCTATCAACAGAACTTATTGTTACATCAGCTTGTGTAACTGAATCTTCAACTACAGTGCCAACTCTATAAGCATACATAATATCGGTGTCTATTGAAGGCATTGTATGATTATAAGTATTAACAAGAGCATCACCAACTGTTTCACTAGTAAATGAATTTTTACTTTCGAAACTTACCTCATCAGTTTCTCTACCATTTTCATCAGAATCATTAATGACATATAAACCTGAATATTTTTCAGACTCATCATCTAATGTATAATCTTTTTCATATGCCGCATTCGTTCTTGGAATATATGTATCGACCACTTTTAATATATTATTATCAAGTTGAACATAATCGATTGCGTTTACAGTATTAGTATCGTTTAAAGTAGTTACTTCCGCCAATGATTCAAAACCACTTGTTTGCCAAGTATAACTTTCATTAGCTAAGGTATTAGTATAACTAACTTTGCTAACGTTTTTAGGAAATACTGCGTCTTCAGATTGGATGCGTCCATTAAATAAGCTTTGCAATGATGCAGCATTATTAGGTAAAAGAGTTACATCACTTCTTTCAAAGCTGAGCGGTCTTTCAGGATTGCTTAAATCATAAGTAATAGTATATTTAGCGCCACCACCAAGTTTAAAGTTATCGTCACCACTTGCATAATCGACATCTGCAAATGTTTTAAAACGGTTAACATCGGATACACCAAGTTTAGTAGTTGTTCCTTCAGGCGTTTTTACATTAACATCAAATGTAGTATCATTTGTGACCACAACATCGCTAATTACATACTTTTCTTCGCTTATTTTAGTAAATGAACCACTTAATCCACCACTTAAAGTAACATCTCCATCAACGGCGAGTTGTACATTTACTGTTACTGGATTATCAGGCATTACAAATGTATATGTTGTTTCATTTACTTTAGTTGCAATAGTAGTATTTGCAGATACCGAAGTTACAGAATATGCGTCATCAGTAATTGTAATTGTGATCGTAATAATTTCACCTTTTTTAGCCATTTGTTTATCACTAGTAACACTAACTCCAGTAGGTGTTTGCCCAATAATTACCTGATAACTTTCACTATCGGGAACGCTTGGGGTTGTTGTACTACCTGTTGAAGGTGTTGTTGTAGGTGTTGTCACGCTTGGAGTCGTAACAGAAGGTGTTGTAACAGAAGGTTCGCTTCCATCAACACTAGGGGTTGTTGTAGTTGTTTTTGGTCCACAACCAGTAACAACAAGTGTGCTAAGCACTAATAACAATGATAATTTTTTCATAATTTAAATTCCTTTTTTATACTAAAAATATTGGTGCGAAAAAGTCTGCTAGTCCAAGACCTCCGCCTTCAATCAAATATATAAGATCTAATGCTTTTGATACATGTAATTCTATAGGGTCAAGTTGATCACTTTCAGCTAGTACAGTAACGCTGAATTTCCATATGGAAAAATCTGCATCTTGCACATTATTAGCTGTGTCGAAATTTACTACAAAATCTATCGAACCATAATCTACGTTTGAATCAATAACAGAATATGTTGCAATTAATTCATCTTCATCTCCAGTTCTAAAAACTAACTTATAATCCGAAGATAAAGCAAGACCAAATAATCCCTGCCAATAATCAGCAGATGTTAAATATTCTTGCATAATATCGAAATCATATACTGTTTTTCTCGCATTTATTGCTTCTCTAAATAACAACACATTATTTGAATCATAAATGCGTATAGTTGTACCACCAGTTTTTAATCCTCTTAAAACATGTCTAGTCGCACCATTTACTGTTTGTAATTCGTATTCAATAATGCCATCTTCTTCAAATTCAACTCTTATTGATTGGTCTGCTACATTTGCAATAGATACACCAAATACATAATCCATGTCAGTCGTTAACCATTGTCCTATTTGTATACTTTGTATTATTCCGCTAATAGTAATATTGCTTGCAACATAAGCATTATCAATAGAAACACCGTGAAAGTCCAATCCATAGTCTTTATATGGATCCTCACTAACAGATGGAGTTGTTGGTACTGTTGGAGTTATTGATACAGTTGGATCTGTTACACTATCAGTTGTAGTAACACTTGTTGACGGTGTACTTACGCATCCAGCTAATACAAGAGTAGACAATACCATTAGAGAGCTTATAATTTTTTTATTCATATTTTTTTCCTCTACAATGTTTATTATATCACAATATATATTAATTAATATTAATATGTTTATGAAAACGTTTTCGTAAAAAACGAGCTCTAAAGTAGAACTCGTTTTAATTTACGTTACTAATTATTGTTTTTTTGTTTTTTTAGTGAACATATATCCACCAATGATACTAACGCTTGCAACACTGATTAAAGCAATGATTGTGATAGCTTGAGTTGTATCCATAATAGAGTTAGAACCAGCATAATCTGCTGCAACTTCATATGGATGTGCATCACCTAAATGTCTTGCCCAAGCTTCATAACGAACTCTTGCTGATGCGATATCAGTATCTGTAGAAGTCTTGAACGATTCTAATTCAGACACATCTAAAGAATGAACTTTATCTTTTGCTAATGAATATCTTGTTGTACATTGTCCTTCAACATCACCATCATTAATAAATGTTGCAACTGAAACTGCTGTTTCTGCAACTACAGGGACCATTTCATATGTGAATGTGAGAGTAGACACATCAAAAGTAATTTCATCAGTCCATGGATTTGCTTCTCCATAAGCTTCACTTCCAACAATATTGATTTCTGTAACACTTGCTTTATCGCTGTCTGAAAGACCACTAAATAGAGTCGCTACACTAAGAGTTTTACTACCGCTTGATGTTACGCTCACAGTTAAAGCATCGACTTGTGTGTCAAGTGCATCTAATAAAATAACATTTATTTCCATTTGAACATAGTACCATCCATCAAGATATTCGCTATAAGTTCCATTAAGAACAATATCACTCATAGATGAAACTTCGCCACCAAGTGCAAGTTTAAGAACTCTTGAAGATGATAAAGCATTTAATTCTACACTAGTGTCTCCTGTAGTAAAATTTGGTGATGTCCACCCACCATCCATTGTGCCATCAGCAAGATCAAAACCTGCATCTACTGATGCCGCATTAGCTTCTACAGCTAAATTAACGCCATTAGACATGATCATTCCGCCTACCATAGCAAACGCAAGTAAACCACCTGCTAAACCATATTTATAACCTTTTTTCATAAAATAAATTCCTCCTTGGTTAATTAAAATAATTTTCAATATACGATATGTATTATTGGTATTATGATAATAATAAAGTATGAGAGTTTAAAATTCACTAAAAATATGTATAATGTAAGCAGTTTCATAAAAAATAGCTACTTTTTAAATTATTTTCTCCTGTTTTAGAAACTTATAACTATAACTTATTAATATAAAATTTTAATATGTTGGCGTCTTTATAACTTAAGCTTTATAATATTAATTATGAACAAAATATTTAAGTCAATTCTATTATTTACAACTTTATTAGTGAGTTGTACTCCTAATCAATCAAATTCTTTGACATCGTTGGACGCTACAAATTCCAATGTAGAAAACACTATCGAAAGTGCTATTACAACTGGAACAAGCAACATAGAACCTTCTAGTTCATCAAGTGAGAGTAGTTCTTCATTTTGGTCTAGTGAATTACAAGAAGTAATGATAAGAGTATTAGGAGAATTAGTTCCAGATTTAAATTATGAAGATAACTATCGCTACTACGAAGATATTGATCAAGATGGTGCGTATATATCATTATTCGATTTTACTACTTCTAATATTATGGATGAACATATCCTGACACTTGAAAATAATGGATACACACAATTTGATGAAGATACAAACGATGACGAATATGGTAGAGTTGTTTATTTATATAAAAATTCAGTAGTTGATGGCAAAGTGCAGATAGCTCAAGTTGGATACAGCGATGGCCAAGGAGTTGATGAAGGTCCTGGTCACGATATATTTTTTTGGTTACTTGATTCTATATGGTGAGAAAGTAGATCAACTGTATACATCTATACTTATTGATTAATTATTTTCCTTATCTCATTTATTTTTATTGAATCTGTATTTTTACTTTGCCTACCATACAGTTCTTCTATAGATACATTCAAATAATCACTAATTCTAAATAGCGTTTCAATATCAGGTTCATATAAATTTCGCACATAATTACTCATAGTTATGTATGGTATATTTAAATCAATAGACATTTTCTTAATAAGTATTTTTTCTTTCGCGAATTAATTGTTTTAATATTATTTTCATACATATATTTTAAATTAATTATCGGTTTTCTTTTATTTTGTATAGTTATTTCAGTTAACTTAAGAGAACAGGAAGGAAATAAAATGGAAAAGACCACTAAGTACACACCGGAATTAATTCACGAAGAATTAATGGTTGCGTTAAAAAAACACAACCCAACACAAAAAAGACAACTAGCGTTTATTGAAGCGCTTAAAAAAACAAAAGTAAGTGATATTAAAGTTACTTATCATCACGTAGTATTGCAAATTTATGAAATATAAATATTAACTACACTGCAACAGGTAAAGCAAGTAATGGAGATGTGGAGACAAAAAGAACAATAAATAATGTAATACACTCGGGCGAATTATATGCAAGATCAAAGAAGGACAAAATGTTCGATGGAGATCACGTGGCTCTTAATCATTTCGCTTCTAATGCAGGACTTAATGTAGTTCATAGTACTGATAGAAAAGCTAATTCTCTAGCACATGACCATTCAAGAGCAAGTCTTAAGAACTTAGACTTTTCTCATGATAGTTGTAGAGTAAATTCATTTGATATAGATGTAAGACAAGAACACGACACCTATGCATGGCTAGCAACTGTGCAATATAAAACAGAAAAAGATAAAATCAAGTATCATACATGTTATATTCTTCCAACTGATCCAGATGTTAAAGACACATTCATTAGATTTATGCTTGAAGAAACTCTAAAAAACAAATCAAACGCAGCACTTGCTAAAAAAATAATTAAATGGGGTTTAATATCGCTTGCAATTATCGGCGTTATTGTCGCCATTGCACTAGCAATGTAA
>CAYJLA010000027.1:0-10989 GCA_964371305.1 uncultured Staphylococcaceae bacterium
GATGAAAATCTTCGTCGTTGTTTTATAAAAAAATATAAATTTATTTATCATGTTAATAAAAGTAATGAACAAATTATTATATTGAGAATACTTAATGAAAGTGCAAATATAACTAAAGAGATGGAAAAATATTTTAAAATTGACTAATGCAATCTTCAATAATTTAGGCGATTATTTTTCTAATTATTTTAAAAAATAAAAGTGTGATAATTAATGTATAATTGTCCTTTTTGATAACTAGTATTTATGATATAATTTTTAAGTATGGATTTTGGTATAAATTTTAAAAAAGAATTAAATGAAGAACAATATGAAGCAGTAACTTCTTCTGCTCAGTATTTAAGAATTATTGCTGGAGCTGGTAGTGGCAAGACAAGAGTTTTAACTTATAGATTTGCATATTTGATTAGTGAAGAAATTGTAAGACCACATGAAATTCTTGCTTTTACTTTTACAAACAAAGTTGCAAAAGAGATGAAGCAAAGAGTTGTAAAACTTTTAGGATTTGATACTCCACTTTATCTTTCTACATTTCATAGTTTTTGCGCAACATTTTTAAGAAAAGAAATTCCTGCATTGAATATGCCTAAAAACTTTTCTATAATTGATGACTCAGATACTGAATCATTAATTAAATCTATTTGTATTAAAGAAGAAGGACTTTCAAAAACTGACCCTATGGTAAAAAACGCAATTAATTACATCTATCATTGTAAGGGTAAAGGTTTATATCCAATAGATATAGTTGATAACAGTCGTACTACAACTGAAGAAACTTTTTTTAGAGTCTATAATAGATATGAAATACTTAAAAGAGAATCTAATTCCGTTGATTTCTCGGATTTAATTTTATACACCAGAATTATTTTAAAAGAATTTCCAGATATTAGACAGTATTGGTGTAATAGATTTAAACACATTTTAGTAGATGAGTTTCAAGACACAGATAATATCCAAGATGAATTAATTAGGTTGCTTTCAACACCTGCAACTAATTTGTTTGTTGTTGGTGACCCTGATCAAACTATTTATAGTTGGAGAGGTGCCAACCAAAGTATAATTCTTGGATTCGGTTCTAAGTTTTCAAAAGTTGAAACAATTGTGCTTAATAAAAACTATCGGTCAAATAAAAACATATTAGAAGCTGCAAATAATCTTATTGCATATAACAAAGAAAGATATGAAAAAGATTTGGTTGCTGTAAATGAGTCTGGTGAAAACATTGTTGTATACTCAGCAAAAAACAAATTTGATGAAGTAGATCATGTTATTAATGAAATAAAGAAAATAAAAGTAAAAGGAAGTCCGTACTGTGAATGCGCTATTTTGTATCGTAGTTCTTATCTATCACTTGAATTTGAAAAAGGATTATCGAAAAATGGAATTCCTTTTAGAATATATGGCGGTACAAGATTCTTTCATAGAAAAGTAGTTAAAGAAGCATTAGCGTACTTTAAACTATTTATAAATGTAGATGACAATATTGCGTTTGAAAAAATAATAAATACTCCATCTAGAAAAATGGGTGATTCTTCAATTGATAAGTTAAAGGCAGAAGCTAGTAGTCATAATTTATCTATGTTTAGATATGTTATGGATATTGGAGTTTACGAAACTTCTCTTGGTAAGTTTCAAGTAGCGAAATTAACTGAACTTGCAGAAAACTTTATATCTATAAAAACTGAAATGGAAGATGAGTATTGGCAGTATCCTGCTTTACTTAGAAGATTCTTACGATCAGTTGGATTTTATGAATATGTTGAAAATCTCGAAAATGGTAGTGATAAAGTCTTAGATGTCGAAGCTCTTATCGAAGACTTTGCAGAGTTTGCAAAAGACGGGGTAGATAACGCTTTTGAACAATGGATGGAAAATTGTGCTCTTTCTAGTGCTCAAGATGATCAAGTTGAAGGTGATTTTATATCTCTTATGACTGTTCATACTGCTAAAGGATTAGAATATGACAATGTATTTATTGTTGGATTTAATGACGGCATATTTCCTTCATATCGTTCTGTTGAAGAAAATAATGGTATGGAAGAGGAAAGACGACTTGCCTATGTTGCCTTTACTCGCGCTAGAAAAAGATTATTTTTATCTTTCTCAAGTTATTCGTATTTTAAAAGTAGTGAATACATACAACTTGAAGTCTCAAAGTTTTTAAATGAAGCAAAACTTGAAATTCAAAAACCAATTGCGGTAAATAAAAATAATTTCACTGTTAATAATTATTCAAGTGAGTCATATCAAAATAAACCAAGAACATATGATACAAGTCATTTAAATAGAATCTCAATTACTTTACCTAAATCTAATAATGCTGTAACTTGGCATGTCGGTGATCAATTAAGACATGATTCGTTTGGCTTAGGCGAAGTAAAAGAAGTTAGTGGTGAAATGATACGTGTAGAATTTGCAGAACATGGATTAAAATTACTTATGGGTAATCATCCAAAAGTTCACAAGATAAATGGAGTTGCTTAGTGTATGGATGCTTTAAATAGAATTAATGAACTAAGAAAAATAATCGAAAGACATAATTATAATTATTATGTTTTAGATAATCCTTCTATTACAGATCAAGAATATGATGCACTTATTAAAGAACTAATCTCTTTAGAAGAAAGTAATCCACAATATATTGATCCTCTTTCTCCTACTCAAAGAGTTGGAGGAAAAGTTTTAGATGAATTTGTTAAAGTTAAACATAAGTATGATATGCTTTCTCTTGCAAATGCATTTGATGAAAACGATTTAAGAGACTTCGATAGAAAAATTAAAGAAGTAGTAAATAAAGATAAAATTGAATATGTATGCGAGTTAAAAATTGATGGACTTGCTATTTCACTTGTATATAAAGATGGAAAACTTGATTATGCGGCGACACGTGGTGATGGTGTTTTTGGTGAAAATGTTACAAACAATGTTTTAACAATTATGTCAATACCAGCACTGATTGATGTTAAATTACCAATTGAAGTTAGAGGTGAAATATTTATTAGTAAGGAAGTTTTTACTTCACTAAATAAAGCAAGAGAAAAAAATGGAGAAGCATTGCTTGCTAATCCAAGAAACGCTGCTGCTGGTAGTATTAGACAACTAGACTCAAAGGTAGCTGCAAGCAGAAAATTAGATGCATTATTATATTATTTTGTTAATGCACGTGAGTTAGGATTTGAAAAACATTCACATGCGCTTGAATATATTAAGAATCTTGGGTTTAAAACAAATAAAGACAACAAGTTATGTAATGGTATAGATGAGGTTATTTCATTTGTAAAAGAGTATACAGAAAAAAGACATGAATTAGCCTATGAAATTGATGGAATAGTTATTAAAGTTAATGACTTAACTATGTATGAAGAAATCGGATATACTGCAAAAACTCCTAAGTGGTCAATTGCATATAAATTCCCTCCAGAAGAAGTAGTAACAAAACTAAATGATATTATTTTTACTGTTGGAAGAACTGGCAAGGTTACTCCAAATGCTGTACTTACTCCTGTGCAAGTTGCAGGATCAATTGTGTCTAGAGCTACGTTACATAATGAAGACTTTGTTAATGAAAAACAACTTATGGTTGGAGATTATATTACTATTCGTAAAGCAGGAGATATTATTCCTGAAGTTGTTTCTGTTTTAAAAGAAAGAAGAGATGGTAGCGAACAAGAGTTTAAAATGATAACTCAGTGTCCTAAATGTGGTTCAACTCTTGTTAAGGTTGACGCTATGCATTTTTGTCAAAATACATCATGTCCAGCTAGAATGGTGGAAGGTATAATTCATTTCTCTAGTAGAGACGCTATGGAAATAGAGGGCATGGGCGAGAAGGTTTGTGAACAATTATTTTCGCTTGGTTACGTAAGTAATGTTGTTGATATATATTTATTAAGTCGATACGAAGAAGATTTAAAACAACTTGATGGTTGGGGTGAACAATCTGTAAATAATCTCTTAAACGCTATTGAAAAATCTAAATCTAACTCATTAGAAAAGTTATTGTTTGGTTTAGGCATTAAAGAAGTTGGTGCTAAAATGGCGAAAACATTGTCGAAAATATATAAATCAATCAATGTTTTAAAAGGTATTTCTTATGAGGAGCTTATTAATCTAAATGATATTGGACCTGTAGTTGCAAAAGCGATATATGAATATTTTAATGATGAAAAAAACTTGCAAATGTTAGATGAATTATCTAATTTTGGTGTAAATATGGACTATATTAATGATTCTAATATTGAACAACATGACTTCTTTATTGGTAAAAAAGTTGTACTTACTGGTACATTAATAAACTATGGTAGAAAAGAAGCAACTAACTTACTTGAACAACTTGGGGCGCAGGTTATTAATAGTGTTTCTAAAAAAACAGATTTAATAGTTGCTGGTAGTGATGCAGGTAGCAAACTTGATAAGGGTCATCAACTTGGAATTGCAGTTATAAGTGAACAAGAATTAATAGATATAATTACTAAGGAGAAATAGTTATGAAATTAGTAGATAAACAATTACTAAAACAATTAGCAAATGAACTCTTATTTGATATGAAAGAAGAAGAGTATGATACTTTGTTAAAAGAATTTGATACAATGTTATCGCAACTTAAAAATATTAACTTTGTTGAGTTTGATAATGTAGAACCGATGTCTTTTGCATACATCAGTGACAATTCATATTTAAGAGAAGACGTTCCTGTAATAAGTTTAACTAAAGAAGAAGTATTAAGTAATGCTCCAAGCGTACAAGCTGGACAAATTAAAATTCCAAAGGTGGTAGAATAATGAACTATTTAGATTTAACCATTAAAGAGTTACACAACGAACTCGTAAAAAAGAATGTCACTCCTTTAGATCTAGTCAATGAGTCTATTAGGCGTGCAAAAGAAGATGATACTAATGCATTTGAATATATTATGGAAAACGAAGCTATTGAAATGGCAAGAAAACTTACTGTTCCAGAAGTTGATAATTTATTATGGGGAATTCCATTTGCAATAAAAGATAATTTTTCTACTAAGGGAGTAGTTACTACGGCCTCTAGTAATATATTAAAAGGCTACACACCCGTATATGATTCAACCGTTTATAAAAAACTTTTAGAGTTAAACGCTATACCAATAGGTAAAACAACTTTAGATGAACTTGCTATGGGTGGAAGTGGTTTAACTGGTCATTTAGGTGCCACATACAATCCATATGATAAAACTAAGAAAAGAATTATTGCGGGATCAAGTTGTGGAAGTGCAAGTGTAACTGCAAGTTGTATTGTTCCTTTTGCAATAGGTAGTGATACAGGTGATTCAGTTAGAAGACCAGCATCTTATGCAGGACTAGTTGGAGTTAAACCTACTTGGGGACTAGTTTCAAGATATGGTTTATTCCCGTTTTGTCCTTCAATGGATACAGTAGGATTTTTTACAAGAAGCGTGTTTGATGCAGGAATTGTTTTAAATGCTATAAGCGGATACGATTCACTTGATGCTACATCAATGAATAAAACTCAAGACGACTATATGGTAAGTCCTACTAATGAATTAAAAGGTAGGAAAATCGCAGTTGTTAAAGAAATCGTAGAATCAATAAGCGATGATGTTGTTAAGTTTAATTTCCAAAAAACTCTTCAATATATGAAAAGTTGCGGAGCAGAAATTAATTATGTTTCAATTGAAAAAGATATACTAAAAGCGGTTTTCCCAACTTACTTTGTTATTACTTGTGCCGAAGCTACATCAAACAATGCTAATCTTGATGGTATTAAGTTTGGTTTAAGTAGTAAGGGGAATACATATATTGAAGTAATGAAAAATTCTAGAACTGAAGGTTTTGGAGAAATGATTAAAAGAAGATTCGTGTTCGGTAGTTATTCTTTAAATAAAGAAAACCAAGATGAAGTATTTTTAAAAGCTAAAAAGATAAGAAGAGTTATAGTGGACGCACTTAATTTAGTACTTAGAAGTAATGATGTGATTTATACTCCATCAACCCCTAGTATTGCACCGTTTATTGACGAAGAATTTGATAGACTGAGTGACGAATATTTAATCGCAGGCAATTATTTATGTGCTTCAAATTTTGGTGGCATGCCTGGAATATCTATTCCAATAGGTTTTGATAAATCAATGCCATTTGGTGGGCATATAATGGGCAAGATATTTGATGATAAGCTAGTTCTTAACATTGCTAATGCATTAGAGCAATTTACCGGCTTTTATAATCTTAGTTCAAAGGAGGTAAAATAATTATGAGTTATTATGTTACTATTGGACTAGAAATACATGTAGAGATGAAAACAGAATCTAAAATGTTTTCTTCTGCTCCTGTAGAATATGGCGCACTTCCAAATACTCTTGTTTCCCCAGTTGATGTAGCATTTCCTGGAGTTTTACCAACTGTAAATAAACAAGCCGTCATTAACGCGATTAGAGTTTGTAATGCCCTGCATATGGAGATTGATAATACACTACATTTTGATAGAAAAAACTATTTTTATCCTGACTTACCTAAGGGCTTTCAAATAACACAAGATAAAAGACCAATTGGTAAAAATGGATATATTGATTTAGAAGTTAACGGTGAAACTCATCGAGTTAATATTGAAAGACTTCATCTTGAAGAAGATACATGTAAACAACTACATTACCCAGATTGTACATATTTAGATTATAATAGGGCTGGTATTCCTCTTATTGAAATAGTAACTACTCCATGTGTACATAGTGTTGAAGTAGCTATGAAGTATGTAGAAGCTATTAGGGAAATAGTAGTATACGCAAATGTAAGTGATGGAAAAATGGAAGAGGGATCACTTAGATGTGATGTTAACTTATCTCTTAATCACGGTGAAAATGATGCACTCGGAAATAAGGTTGAAGTTAAAAATATTAATTCAATTTCTAATATGGGTATAGCTGCTAATTATGAAATAAATAGACAAACTGAAATGTTAAATAATAATGAAACTATTATACAAGAAACAAGAAGATATGACGATAGTACTAAATCAACTATTTCTATGAGAAGTAAAGTTAATGCTATTGATTATAGATATTTCAGTGAATGTAACATTATGCCTATTAAATTAAGTGATGCATTTATTAAAGATGCAATAGGTACATGCCAAGAACTTGCAAGTAGTAAGCGCAATAGATATATAAATGAATACAAATTAAGTACTTATGATTGTGAGTTACTTTTACAAAACAAAGATGTATCTGAGTACTTTGATGAATGCTGTAAATTGACTAAAAACTATAAGTCACTTGTAAACTGGATCATGGGAGATATTACTTCTTACTTAAATAGAGTAGGAGTTGATATTAAGAAATTTCCAATGAATAAGAAACAATTAATAGAAATAATTACTTTAATTGAAGATGGTAAAGTATCTAATACTCAAGGCAAGAAATTGTTTGAACATATGTTAAGTAGCGGAGATGATGTTGAAACTTCAAGAAAAACTCTTGGTATTGTTGATCAAGTTAATGATGAGAGTGCAATTTATACTTGGATAAATGAAGTCTTAGATGCAAACCCACAATCTATTCAAGACATTAAAGATGGCAAAGATAGAGCAATTGGTTTTTTAGTGGGTCAAGTAATGAAAAAATCTCAAGGAAAAGCAAATCCTGGAGTTACAAGTAAATTAATTATTGAAGAAATAAATAAAAGATAAGGGAGGATTATTTATTATGAAAATTTGCGTTACTGGAGGAATGGGATTTATTGGATCTCATACAGTTGTAGAATTAATTAAGGACGGACATGAACCTGTAATCGTTGATAATTTATGGAATTCAAATGTTGAAGTTTTAAATAGAATTAAAACATTAACTGATAAGGATGTTAAATTTTATGAACTTGATGTAAGAGATGAAAAGAAACTAGATGAATGTTTTAAAAAAGAAAATTTTGACTGCGTTATTCACTTTGCTGGATTAAAAGCAGTTGGCGAATCAATGGAGAAACCAGATTTGTATTATGATGTAAACATTGGAAGTAGTAATGTTTTAGTTAAAGTAATGGAAGCAAATAATGTTAATAATTTAATATTTTCTTCTTCTGCTACAGTTTATGGAGAACCTGACCACTTACCTTTAAAAGAAACAGACCCAGTTAAAACTGCAAGCAATCCTTATGGACAAACAAAAATTGAAATTGAAAAGATTTTAATTGCAAAATGCAAAGAAAACAGCAATTTTAACGTAGTTTTGCTTAGATATTTTAATCCATGTGGTGCTCATTCAAGTGGTTTACTTGGCGAAGATCCAAACGGAATGCCTAATAATTTAATTCCTTTTGTTGCAAAAGTTGCAAGTGGTAAATATCCTTTTGTTAAAGTATTTGGTAATGACTACAATACGGTTGATGGAACTGGTGCAAGAGACTATATTCACGTTGAAGATTTAGCACTTGGTCATGTTAAAGCACTTCAAGCAATTGTTAAAAATTGTGGTTTAGAAGTTTATAATTTAGGTACTGGTAAATCTACTACAGTACTTCAAATTATTAATGCTTATGCAACGTGCAACGGAATTGAAGTTCCTTATGAATTAGTTGAAAGACGTCCAGGTGATGTTGATGAAAACTATGCTGATGCATCTAAAGCCTTTTATGAATTAAACTGGTCTGCAAAAAAGACAGTTGATGATATGTGTAGAGATTCATATAATTTCCAAAAGAAAAATCCTAATGGATATATTGGTTAATAAATAATGAAGGGAATAATACTTGCAGGAGGAAGTGGAACTAGGTTGAGTCCTCTTACTTCAATTATTTCTAAACAACTTTTACCCGTTTATAATAAACCAATGATATATTATCCTTTATATCTTTTAATGCAGGCAAAAATAAAAGATATAATCATTATTACGGAGCCTAAAAATGATCATTTATTTAGAAAGCTTTTAGGTGATGGCAGTAAGTTAGGAATTAAAATTAGTTATGTTATTCAAGTAGTTCCAAGAGGTACCGCAGATGCTTTATTACTTTCTAAAGAACACATTGAAAATGAACCATGCGCTTTAGCGTTTGGAGACAGTATTCTTTTTGGAGAAGAAATTGAAGAGCTGTTAAATCAAGGCATGATAAACGCTAAAAACGGTATAGCAACTATGTATACAAAAGAAGTAGATGATCCTCATCGCTTTGGGATTGTAGAAATTGATAAAAGCAATAATGTCTTATCGATTGAAGAAAAACCAATTCATCCAAAATCTAATAATGCTGTTGTTGGTATATTCTTTTACCCAAGTGATGCTTATATAAAATCTTTAGATATTCTTCCTTCTTCAAGAGGGGAACTTGAACTATCTGATTTACATAATATGTATTTGACTGAAAAAAGAGTTAAGTCTTATTGTTTGAATAAAAATGTTAACTGGCTAGATACTGGAACAATTGAATCTTTATATGAAGCTAGTACGCTTGTAAGAACTTATGAAACTAAAACAGGTAAATGTGTTTGTTGTCCAGAAGAAGTAGCGCTTCTTAATAAGTGGATATCTAAAGAACAATTAAAAAATCATAATCCAAAAAGTGATTATGATTTGTATGTTAATAATTTAAGCAAGTAGTTATTTATTTTTAAACATTCTAATAATATGTCTAGTGACAAGCACTATAGGTATTATCAATATTGTGATATACATATATGGCATAAATAATACTATGTCATAATTTGCATCATAGAAGAAACTATTAAGAGATAATAAATATGTAACGAGGTTACCAAGACTTATTGCAAGTGTTGAAAATATGATGCAAAAAATAAAGATAAGTATTTTATTATATGATTCTTGAAACAACCTACTAATAACATTTGTAAGAATAGATATAAATAACACTAAGGAAATAGAAAAAACAATTGAATATATTAATTCATTATTTGTAATACCATAAATTATTCCAAAGAAGAAAATAGATACAAACCAATAAAAGATAGAATAAAATATAAATAATGTACTTTGAGTTTTTAAAGTTTTAGTAATTTCTCTTATTGTTAATTCATCTTTTGCTATAGATATAATAGAAGATAAATTTAAATTAAGCTTTCTTACTTGTTTTTGCTTTACTGGCTTAGAGATTTTACAATTACATATGTATTTGAAAGCATTTGTTCTAATGAACTACGTATAAGTGGTAGTAGTTCTTTATCTTTAACTTCATTTTCGTCATACATCATATATGAGTAGTTAAATTTTGAAAGAAGGGCTAATGTAGAAAGTAGCTTATCTTTTGTTTTTTGTTTCTTCATTTTTTCTTTTAACTTTTGAAGTTGCAACATTTTTTCATCTAAAATTTTTGGTTCAACTTCTTCAATAAAAGCTACATTAAAAATTGCTACTCCATTGCCATCAATAGAAATAATAGATAAAATGTTTTCGTCATTTCCTTTGCGGACAAATACTTTATCATCGACGTGAACTTCAAGTAATCTACCGCCATTTAAAAGAGACATATTTAAGTAAGCATAAACATTATCATCTTGAGATGGTAAATAGTTAATGCCTTTTAAATAAAAGTAGTTCTTGTCAAAGTTTCCTTTGAAGTCAAATATGTTTAACAATTTAAGCATATATGTATTATAATTTATTGTAATTCAAATTATAAGAAATAATTTATTAAATTATATATATCGAGGTAAAAAATGGAAAAAAATGATTATAATATAGCGTTATTAATTGATAGCGATAATGCTGCACCTAAAAATATAGACTATGTAATTGAACAACTTAGTTTACAGGGTAGAATACTTACTAAAAGAATATATGGTAACTTTACAGAACAACAAGCAAGTTCTTGGAAAGAAGCTATTAACAAATATTCTTTATCTCCTATTCAACAGTTTTCATATACAAGAGGCAAAAACGCTACTGATTCTAAAATGGTAATTGATGCAATGGATATACTTTATTCTAATCAAGTAAATGCTTTTGCAATTATGTCTAGTGATAGTGATTTTACTGGTCTTGCAAAAAGACTTAAAGAAAGT
>CAYJLA010000028.1:0-10550 GCA_964371305.1 uncultured Staphylococcaceae bacterium
TGAACTTAAAAAAGTAACATTAAACGCTATGGTTCCACTATGGAAACAAAACAAGAAAGATGTTACTGATGAACAAATAAATTCATTTTATAAAGAAAAGTTTCACGACTATGAAAATCCATGTACAAGTTTATTTTTAAATGTTGATGGAATGATTTCTTATAGCGCTATGTTATTTATACCATCTCATCCACCACACAACCTTTATAGTGAAAACTATGAAAAAGGTCTCGAGTTATATGCAAAAGGCATATTTATTAAAGATAAGTGTAAAGAATTAATACCAGACTACTTAAAGTTCGTTAAAGGTTTAGTAGATTCAAATGATTTTAATCTAAACATATCAAGAGAAATATTACAAAACTCGCCTGTTCTTAAAAAAATGGAAGACAACATAGAAAATAAAGTGGTCAGTAAATTAAAAGAAATGCTTAAAGAAGATAAGGAAAAATATCTTAAATTCTTTGAACACTATGGAGATCATATTAAGTATGGAATTTATACTTCATTTGGAAGTAAAAAAGAATTGCTTGAAGACACACTTGTATTTAATACACTTAATGAAGAAAAACCTATTTCACTTAAAGAGTACAAAGACAGCCTTAAAGAAGGACAAAAATATATTTACTACGTATCAGGCAAATCTTTAGAAGCATTAAAAATGTTGCCTCAAATAGAAAAATATAAAAAAGAAGGTATTAACGTTTTATTATTTGTAAATCAAGTTGATGAATTTGCAATTATGATGATGAGAGATTATCAAAAAGTTGAATTTAAAAACATAACAAATGAAAACGCTGATGATGTATCAACTGAAGAAAAAGAAAAAATAGAAAAACTATCTGTAGATAATAAACGCATTCTTGACAACATTAAGGAAGAATTAAAAGGACAAGTTGATGATGTTGTTTTCTCATCTAAATTAGTTGATTCGCCAGTATGTATTTCTACTAAAGAAGGTTTGTCTTTATCAATGGAAGAAACTTTATCTAATGATCCTAACAATAAACAAAACGCACCTAAAGCTACTAAAGTTTTAGAAATCAATCCAGATCATGAATTATTTAAAGCGTTGGAAACAATTAAAGACAACGATGAGGAAATTAAAATGTACGGTTCCTTATTATATGATGAGGCACTCATGCTTGAAGGAATTGAAATTAAAGATAAAAAAGAATTCGTTAGAAAACTTAATCAGTTAATGTTGAAAACAATTAAGTAGATGTAAAAGTTTTTTATAAAGAGGGCTAGTCCCTCTTTTTTAATAATAATGTTTTACCTATATTACTGCCTCAAAATAATGATTTTTGATGCAGTAAATGCATTATTATGTGTTTTATTAGAATAGTTTATTTACTTAATACCTTTAAGAATTTGATATAAATTCTGCGCATGTGTGTCAGTCATTCCAGATATTTCGTCTATCACTAGTCTAATCTTTAGATATGTAATCAAATTACCATTGTTCTTAAACTTCACATTTTTTCTAAACAACTCTTTTTCTGAATGATAAACGTTTATAAAGTCTTTCGAAATCAAACTGATGATTTTTTTGCTAGTCTTACATTGGGTAGTTAAGTTGTCATCACTTTCTAATACCGCATTAGAATAATTTTCAAGCAAAAATGTTAATATTTGCTTTCCTTTTAATTCCTTAAGAGATATTTCTTTATTTACATAAATTTTTTTCATTATACTTTTCAATTCATTAAATTGACCATGTGAATCTAACAACTCTTTATTAAAACTATCACCATCTTTTTCTTTTTCTTCTTCTTTTACCCTTCTAGAAAACTCTCTGGCAACATACTTTACTAAATCAACTTTAAATATTGCGAACTTTGCTTGAATTGTTTTTTCTTTTTCTTCATTAGTTTTTCCTTCATAAGAACCTTTAGCATCTAAAACTTTGAGTACATCGTCACATGAAATGATTCCTTTATGGATCGCATCTTCTAAATCTGATGTCACATAACTGATATCGTCAGCCGCTTCAAGAAGAGAAGCGAAGCAAAATCTTTTTCCGGTTTTGTATAAATCAAAAAAACTTAAAAACTCTATTTCATCTTCTTCGGAGATGAAATATCCAATTTTATTATTTTCTTCACTTAAATCATTGACACTAAAAGGGGTTTTGATATTACTTGCTAAAATTATCATTGGCAAAGATAAACCGTAGTTATTGCCAAAATTTTGTAGTTTTAGAGCGATCCTTATACCTTGAGCATTTCCATCAAAGTGAACAATATCCTCAAACATTTTTACATCAATCGAATGCTTGGATTCTTTCAAAGTCCCGATGTTTTTGTAATTTTTAAAAAAATCGTTAATTATGCATTCTCCATAGTGACCAAAAGAGGGATTACCTATATCATGCAATAATGCGCTAGACTTAATTATTGCTTTAATAGTATCTCTATTAGTAAACATTTTATCTTCTTTTTTATCATTGTTATCGTTGAATAATATTGAAATGACTTTTTCTGGAATATAATCTATAATGCGTTCTGCAATGCCACTTACTTCTATACTGTGAGTTAATCTAGTCCTTACAAAATCTCCTAGTTCAAGAGAATAAACTTGTGCCTTCGTTTGCAATCTTCTAAATGCACTACAATTCAAAATACCATTATAGTTATTCATTATCGGGGAATTATAATACTTTTGGCCACGTTTACCACCAGTTTTATTATGAGTATTGGAGTCTGCAAAAATCTTTTTAAGTGTTGGTTTAGTTTTTGAAAAAAATGATTGTTTTAAACCTACAAATTTTTGTACGTTCTTCTTGTTTAGATATGTAAACAGTTCATCATAAAACTTTCTTACATTCATTTTATCAACGCTTATGTGGTCAACAATTGCATTCAGTACTTTTTCATATTTTTTATACAGCCGTTCTGAGATATAGAAATAATCAGTGTTAAATTCTCTAGTCAATGTCATTAAGGCGTAATAAGTTTCTACTTTTAATAACTCTTCTTTAGGTGGTAATGAATCATTAATTACAAAATATTTGTATAAATTATGCAAGTTGTCAAGATTAATGTTCGCAGCATATTTAAAATTCATCATATATAAATATTATATATAAAAAGTGTCATTCATAAAGACAAAAATAAAAATTCTTTAATAAAAATAAAAAAGGGTATCATATAAGCTAATGATACCACTAAAGATATATGTATTATATTAATTCCATGTTTGTATGTCAATAAAAATAATCAAACTTTTTTATTATAATTAATTAGACCTAATTTAAGTGCATTGAATACAACGAACAAACTACTAACACTCATTGCAATTGCTCCATACATTGGATCAAGTTTAATTCCAAATGGTATGAAAAAAACACCAGCCGCTATAGGAATACAAAGTGCATTATAGAAAAATGCCCAGAATAAATTTTGTTTTATATTATTAATAACTGACTTACTTAATTTAATCATGTTAACTACACTCATTAAATCGTTGTTCATTAAAATAATATCTGCACTATCAATTGCAATATCACTACCATTACCAATAGCTACACCTACATCACTTCTTACTAAGGCAGGTGAATCATTTATGCCATCGCCAACCATCATGACTTTTCTTCCTTGTTCTTGATACCTTCTTACAAGAAATTCTTTATCACTAGGTAAGACATCTGCAACTACATTTTTTATTCCAACACTATTAGCTATACCCATTGCAGTTACATGATTATCACCAGTTAACATTATTACATCTTTACCTAGCTTAATAAGTTCTTCTATAGCTTCTTTACTTGATGATTTAACGCTATCTGCAACAGCAACAATACCAATAACTTTTTGTTCATTAGCAAATATCATTGGCGTTTTACCTTCATTTGATAATGAATCAATTTTATCTTTAATCTCATCTATATTAATGTTGTTTTCTAACATATATTTGGAGTTACCTCCATAGTAAGAAATATTATTTATCTTTGCAAAAACCCCTTTTCCTGGATGATTTTGAAATTTTTCAACATCTAGTAACGCTGCGCTATTAACTTTAGAATATTCTATTATAGCCTTAGATAAAGGGTGTTCGCTTTTGTGCTCTATAGAATATACAATGGATAAAAAATTGTTACAATTAATAGGTATTATATCAGTCACTATTGGTTTGCCATTTGTTATTGTTCCGGTCTTATCTAGAACGATTGTATCAACATGATGAGTTATTTCTAAGACTTCCCCAGACTTAATAAGTAAACCATGTTCAGCCCCTTTTCCAGTACCCATCATAATTGCAAGTGGCGTTGCAAGACCAAGCGCACATGGGCATGAAATTATAAGTACTGTTATTGACATTGATAAGGCGTTATTTGCATCTACAAATATCCAAACAATTGCAGTAATAAGCGCAATCAAAATTACTATAGGTACAAATATACCAGATATCTTGTCTGCTAGTTTTGATATAGGTGCTTTAGAAGAACTTGCTTCTTCCACTAATTTTATTATTTGAGCAAACGTTGAATCTTCTCCAACTTTACTAGTGCGTATTTTTATAAAACAACCTATATTAATTGTAGCCCCTATTACACTATCATCTTTTTGTTTATAGACTGGTAAACTTTCACCTGTAATTGCAGCTTGATCAATAGTAGTTTCACCTTCAGTTACAACTCCATCAACTGGAACTTGTGCACCTGGTTTAACAAGTAAAATATCACCTACTTTTACTTGTTCTATAGGTATAGTTACTTCTTTACCATCTATTTCAATAAGTGCTGTCTTTGGAGACATATCAATTAAGTTTTTTAAGGCTTTGGTTGTTTTGTTTTTAGACTTATTTTCTATATATTTTCCAAGTGTAATAAGTACTAATATTGTTCCTGCTGATTCAAAATATAAATCGTGATTAAAATGTTTTACCACTTCTAAGTCGTTAATATAATATCCATACTGGATCATAAATATACCATATATGCCATATATAATTGCGGCAGTTGATCCAATTGCAATTAAACTATCCATATTAGGTTTTAATCTATAAAGTGACTTATACCCTTTAATGAAGTAATTAAAGTTTATAAATATGATTGGTATCGTTAATAAAAACTGTGTAAATGATAAAGAAACGTCATTTATAAATATAGGCATAGGTGCACCAAACATATGACCCATCGAAACATACATTAATGGAATCAAAAATATAATTGATATAATAAGTTTCTTTAGTTGATTATCATTTGATTCAATACCACTATTATTATCTTTAAGTTCAGGTGCAGTTGCTTCAAATCCAAGCTTATTTATTTCACTTGTTATTGTTTTTATCGTAATTACATCTTCTTCATAATTTACCGTAGCACTATTAGTTAACAAATTAACGCTGATGGAATTAACTCCATTTAGCTTCGATACTGTTTTTTCTATATTTGATGAACATGATGCACATGTCATTCCTTTTATGTTGAGTTTACTTTTCACATAAATATAATAGCATACGAAAAATTATTATGAATTAATAATGCTTAATTTATAAATATTGAATAGATCTAACTATTACTAACAATTTATTAAAAAGATAATTCATCGCTCTCAGTTAGCGAAAAAACCCTTAATGGAACTATGAAAGTGTCTCCATTTATCAATATTTCAAAATCAACATCTACACCTACATAACTCAATCCTGATACCGTTCTTTCTAAATGAAATCTTACGACAAAATCATTTGTTTGCTTAGTAAATTCATTAAACTGTAAATCATTATATGAAGTTTTTGTTCCATTATACTTCCAATCTTCAGGGATCGTAGCTACTTCTAAATTATCTAATTGGATAATGTCTGAATCAGTAGATATTGAAACTACTTCCATATTAGTTGTCCCGAAGAAGAAGTCATAATAAACATCATTTATGTATGTATGATGATATAGTAATGAATCTGCACCTAACTGTCCGGGTTCACGATGATTATTCAATTTAATAGAATCTCCATAACTACTGTTAAATTCGAATGAAATATCACATGTCATTTTAAATGATAAATTATCATCTAACTCAAAGATAATTGCTTCAATATCCGCAGTACCTGCAAAAGCACTTATGCAAGTAATATTAAAACTGGTAATAACACCGCTAAATGAAAAAGAATTCAGTGATGAAGAATTACTTGTTACTATTTTTGTATTAAGTGTTTCTAAATTATATAATTGTTCGATCACAGCATCGGATACATTAAACTCGTAGTAAAAATCAAAAAATAAAAACGGAATGGTCTCACTAAGTCCAATTTTATAATCGTAATGGTTATTAGTTGCATCGTGCAATGCAACTTCACCGCCGTTGCTGCTTGATGAATTACAACTGACTAATGTAGTTGACAGTATAGTTAATAAGATGATTTTTCTAAGTGTTGTTGACATAATGGTTTTACTCCTTTTGATATATTACTTAGTCTTGAATTGAATGGCACATATCTGTGCATATAGAATGTGTTCTCTTTATAATAAATACTTTTTTACACTTTTGAATTTTGCTTTTTAAACAGTGTGACAACATTTAAATTTGTCAAAGGACAATGTATATATATTATCAGACAATGATAATGATATTATCTTCATTTAATTCCCCTTTAACTTCAACATATTGATTGAAATAGTTAATAACATCAACGTAAATCTTTTTATAACCATCAAAGACGTTGCGATCAAAAAATTTATAAACAAAATATCCATTTTCGTCTTGAAATAAAAACTCTTTTTCAATAAACAATCCACTATACATATAATAGGATTGATCAATGTTTACAGTTATATATGAACCATTCGGTATCTTACCACTATTTTGTACATCAATAATAACATCATACTCGTTATTTGAAGCATTATATTTTACTGAATAACTTTTGTGTTGTATTAGTATTCTATTGAATCTTACTTCTAAATTGATTTCTAGAACACCTTCGTTGATTAAGTAAGGGAGGAATGACACTTGTGAGGTGGTTTCATCAAGTTTGCCAACAACTAACTCTTCATCTCTTACTTCGTGTATTACCATATCATAAGGAACTACATAAGAATCAATAACTGTATCCTTAGTATATATTACTCCAGGTACAACACTAGAAGAAAATTTATTTATTGTATATTCAGGTATTGTTATCTTACCTTGTCTACTATATTTTAAAGCAATTTCTCCACCGCTTACTAACGATGTGTCTTTAGGATTTGTTTGTAATAGAATTAATTCTTCAGAAGAAGTTATTGGATTAATCACCTCTCCGATTTTATTTGCTTCATACTTACTAGTTAATGATGGCAAAAACAGTAATACTGAAAAGCATAAAGTAGTAAAAATTAACAAACTCGAAATAACTTTTCTCATTATCTTTCCTCCGTCAAAATTGATGATATATTTATGTTAGAGCCAATAATAGTCGGAATTAATATAGATAAAATACAAATGTTAAAATATGCAAGAATAAAAATTATAGTATTCTTTATATTTATACTTAGTAAATTAAAGTAATACTGTTTTGAAATAACTAGTGCGTATAGGAAGAACGCAATAACAAACACCACAAAACCAATAGTTATGCCAATTGTAATTTTTTTAGCCGCATCAAAAGTAAAAGATGAAACTATAGACAGTTTGGATGCCCCGACCACTCTTCTTATGCCAATTTCTAAATGTCTATTTTTTACAAGTATGAGTTGTAATATTACTATTGCAACTATTGATAAACCTATTGTTGTTCCTACAAGAATATTTGACATCGAGCTGAAATCATCAATTCTAAACTCACGGTTCTCTAACACTTTTTCATAATTATAAAACTTCACGCTATCTGCTAACTGCGGAAATTTATA
The DNA here is from genome assembly GCA_964371305.1 of uncultured Staphylococcaceae bacterium. Classification (GTDB taxonomy): domain Bacteria; phylum Bacillota_I; class Bacilli_A; order RFN20; family CAG-826; genus CAYJLA01. The sequence continues at coordinate 7,832 of CAYJLA010000028.1, forward strand.
ATTATCCGTTTTTATTATAGAAAAAACACTTTGTACATCGTTAGAAACTAATTCCAATAGTGAAGTGTATGGTATAAATATTGAAATTGTCTCGTTTTTAAGTTCTAGGCGTTTCAAATCATTAGTTGTATTTAATACACCCTTAAGACTAAAATATGTACCTAATATATTTATTTGATCTCCAGTTTTAAAATTCAACTTCGCCAAGTCACTTTCAAACATCATCATAGAATTACTTTTTGTAACTATATCGATGTTTGTAAATTGCTCACCGTAATTCAACTTAGTAAAAGCTAATGAATTGTAGTAGGTAGATATGGGGAAATTCAAATAATCGGCTTTAACTCCGTAGACATTAATGATAACTCTATCAGAAGAAACTATGTTTGCATCGTATATGGTTTGTTTAAATACGGTGGTGTATTCCAGTCCACCAAAAACATGCTCCGTTTCATTCATATGATTGTTTACAGATAAATCATGATATGTAGAATATTCTTTTGGATAATTCATATGTTCTGGTGCGCTTAGTTGATTATTTAAATCAACATAGTTGATAGCGAATAATGAAACAAATGTGGAAACTAAACACATAAAAATAATAAACAAGCTGTTTACACGTTTTTTGCCAAATGAGTACTTACTTTGTTTCATTTATTCTTCCATCTTTCAAAGTTAATGTGGCATCACACATACTTGCTAAAGTTTTATCATGTGTCACTATTATAATTATTCTTGTTGCATCAACAAACTTTTTCAAAACTGATACGACTTGAAAAGAATTTGCTTCATCAAGGTTACCTGTAGGTTCATCACATATTACAATTTTCGGTTTTGCAACAAGTGCCCTAGCAATAGAGACACGTTGTTTTTCACCACCACTAAGATAATGTGTTTTTTCATCTGCAATGCCTTCAATATTTAATGTTTTCAGTAAATACTCTAAATATTCTTTATCTACTTTCTGTTCGGAATATTCTAAAGGCATTAATATATTTTCTCTAACAGTTAGATAATCAATTAAATAGTACGATTGAAAAATATATCCGATATTTGCATTTCTAAACTTAAAATTATCAATTTTAGTATTTAATTGTTTGTTATTAAATACTATTTCGCCATCGTGCATTTTATCAATACAACCAATTATGTTTAATAAAGTAGTTTTACCACTTCCTGACTCACCTAAAATTGCATATATTTTATTTCCTTTAAACTCATAATTTAAATTATTTAAAATATTTTTGTGCGCAAAAGATTTATATATATTGCTAATTTTATAACTCGCCTCATTAGAATTCATATAAATAATCTCCGGCTTTTATATCATGATCTAAAGATGTAATAATTGCGTATTCATCGATTATTATAATAAGATCAATATATACTGCATATATTTTGTCGTTTTCGATCATGTAGAAAAGTTTTGAACTTACATCTCCTCCAAAGTGAAATGCATCAATACATAAGGCATTAGTATAGTTTCTTTCTACTAAGGCGATAGTACCAATAGATGAGTTATTAATTAACATAAACATATCTTTTAGTTTGTAACTTATAGTTATTATATTGTTAGATTCATATTCATCAAAAAATACTCCATTAAATTGAACATCGAAGTAGCTACCGTTTATATAGTATTGTATTTCAGAATCGTTACTAAAATCATAATTATAGTATTCATATGCTGTTACATTTACTTCAACTGTTAGTCTGTTGTAATTGTATAATGAAATAGTTTTGTTAGTACCATCATCCATAACATTTAAACAAATCGCATCATAAGTAGCGATAACATCTCCTCCACTATCTTTACCAATAACATCATCTTTACTAATTTCTTGTCCAGCGATAAGAGTTGTATTTTCAAGCACTATATTTTGATATAGATCACTATCTTCAACAACTTTGCTGGAAAAAGATGTACTGCTAAATAAAGTTTGTTGTTTCACAATATATCTATTTGCTGAAACTGGTACGAAATTTTCTTCTACAGAAGGTACCGTATAAGTTGTACCGGCATTTATATCACCAATAACGACAACACTTAAAGTAATAATTACTGCTAAATTAACTGTGAATAATAAAGCTATATAAAATAACTTTGATTTAAATATTTTCTTAAAATTCATAATTTACCTCGAAAACTTAATATATATAAAATATTTTATAACAAAAATAAGTACATAACAATGCTTACTACGTATTATGTAATGATCGAATATATAATAAATAGCAATTTTGAGAAAATACCAATAGTTATTTAATTAGTTATAAGTTCAAGAGAATTTTTTTAACTATTACGGTAAATATATCACATAAAGTATATTATTCTAACTAATATATCATTTATGACATATTCAAGACTATTTTACTTTTCAGACAACATTTGCATAATTATATTAGACTTAAATTTATTTCTTAAAAACGACTTCATTATTTTCTTTAATAAATGAAAACCCACCATTAGACACTCCATATAGATGGAACTCATTATCTTCTATATTTGTATCATCTTCAATATATACAAATGAATACATAATACTTCCTTCATTAATACTTAAATCTGATAAATCAAATTCATCCCTAAAGAAATATTCATATTCAGGTATAACACCATCTGTTGTACCTTCTATATGTTCATAATCAAGTGGATACATCTCATAACTTGGAAAGTTTTCAAGTAAATGAATATTATCCTTTTGTATTGTTTTACCAT
>CAYJLA010000029.1:0-10018 GCA_964371305.1 uncultured Staphylococcaceae bacterium
CAAAAAGTTGGGGGGGGGGTTAAATAAATGATTCTTCAATCAGTATTCCACATTGAATATACTCCATACAGATATTTTTTATCGACCAAAGCATGCGTATTAAGGCTTCGCATTGATAGAAGAGATGAAGATGCGCTAGTATATTTAGTTTATAAATCAGCTACTGCTGATATTGATAAATTCCGTAAGACTAGAATGGATGTTAGATTCAAAGACGAACTATTTACATATTTTGAAGCAACAGTAACTTTAAGTGATTTATCTATCAGTTACTACTTTGAAATAAAAAAAGACGATAAAGTATTATATTATACAGAAGATGGCTTTATTAAAAATATTGATGACAGCATTGATAAAACAACATATCGCGTTCCTTTTGTTGCAGAACTTGATGTTTTTAATCATAGCGATACAAATATTACTAGTTTAATTGCATATTACTTAAATATTGATAGTTTTTATCGTAGTAAAAGCTATGGAGACGATAATAATGAATATGAAATGGTTGATGGATTTAAGAAGTTTCATCCTGCATTTTTAAAAGGATTAATTGAAAAGCTTCCTTATATAAAAAGTCTTGGAGTATCAGATTTAATTATCGGCGGAACTTATTATTATAGAAAAAGGTATACAGATTCTTTTGATGCATATTACATAGGTAATAAAAAACAAAAACCTGATCCATATTTAGTTGAACTTATTGAAAGTATACACGCTAATAAACTTGATGTTACCCTCGAAATCGCTGTAAATGATTTACCTATTGAACATCCATTTTTCCAAGATGTTATAAAAAATGGATATAATTCAAAGTACTATAATTGGTTTTTTATTGATGGCTCTACAGTCAATTTAAATGAACCAAACTATGTATTGTTTGATAATGAAAAAACATATGCTAAATTAAATACATCAAATATACATGTTCAAGATTATATTATCGACAAAATTAGATGTTTTTTCAATACCTACAATGTGGATGCTTTAAAACTAAGTCAATACAGGGAAACATCTCATAATTTTATGAGAAGACTTCATTATTTTAGACAAATTGAATTTAAAGATAAAATTATATTAAGTGAAAATAACTACGATAACCTTTCTTATTTTGATGGACATCATTTTGATATTTCAATTAACTTTACTGTCATTAAAACATTAATCAAGTATTTAAGTTTTAATTCGTTTACAACAGAGCAATTCGCCAATTATTTAAATACTCATATGTCATACTATTCAGATAATATATATTCATCAATGATTAACTGTTTAACTTCACCTTTACTAGGTAGATACTACAATTTAGTAAGAAGTAATATGGATCATTTTGTTTTATCACAAGCCTTTGTATTTTTAAGCGCTGGTGTACCTATGATTTTTGCAGGTGATGAAATTCCACTTAGAACACCAAAGCCAAATGATTTACACTCTACATTTGATTGGGACTTATTGAATGAAAAATCTACTTTGTTTATTACATTACAAAAATTAGCAAGGCTTAAATCGACCTTCCTAAGTAAATACGAAAAAGTTTATATTAAATATGAAGATAATAAAGTTATATTTGAAAGGTTTGCTCCTACAGGTAATATTATTGCTGAGTGGACAAAAGAAAAAGCAAAAGTAAATGTTGATGTTAAAGATGTTTTAAGTTCGTATAATTATGCGGATGGTGAAATTAATTGTGGGTTTGTTGTTTATAAACAGTTAGGTAAGAAGAGAATTATCTTTGATAACTAAATCATAGTTAAATAACTCAAAGTGCATTGCAGTAGTGCACTTTTTTATAAATATAGTTGCATTTAAGTATTTTTCGATATAATCTATAAAAGGACATAAGTAGACCTTTTTGTAAGGTCAAATTTTTCTGGGGTTATGATACACCGGATATTGTGTACAAAAATACAATCATTAAAGGAGGAAGAAATAATGCCGACAATTAACCAATTAGTCAGACAAGGACGCCAAAGTTCCGTTGAGAAATCAAAAGCGCCTGCATTACAAAAAAGATGGAATTCTCTTGCTAAAAAAGAGACAGACCAAGCAGCTTCTCAAAAAAGAGGAGTATGTACCCGTGTTGGTACAATGACACCAAAAAAACCTAACTCAGCTATGAGAAAGTATGCTCGTGTACGTTTATCAAATGGATATGAAGTTACAGCATATATTGGTGGAGAAGGACATAACCTTCAAGAACACTCAACTGTCATGATTCGTGGTGGTAGAGTAAAAGATTTACCAGGGGTTAGATATCACATCGTTCGTGGTACACTTGATACAGCTGGTATTGAAAAAAGAAGACAAAGCCGTAGCCTTTATGGTTCAAAAAGACCAAAGGCCGCTAAATAAGGGAGGAAAGACATATGCCACGTAAGGGAAATGTAGTAAGACGTGATGTCTTACCTGATCCAATTTATTCTTCAAAATTGGTCACACGTTTAATTAACAAAATTATGTTAGATGGTAAAAGAGGTACATCTCAAACTATCTTATATAATGCATTTAAGAAAATTGAAGAAAAAACTGAAAAGCCAGCAATGGACGTATTTGCTACAGCATTAAATAACATTATGCCTGAAGTAGAACTTAAAGTACGTAGAATTGGCGCTGCAAACTATCAAGTACCAATCGAAGTAACTCCAGAAAGAAAAGTAACTCTTGGATTACGTTGGTTAGTAAATTACTCACGTTTAAGAAACGAAAAAACAATGGAAGACAGACTTTGCAATGAAATTATTGATGCTGCAAACGGATCTGGTGCTTCTGTTAAAAAACGTGATGACACACATAAAATGGCTGAAGCTAACAAAGCTTACGCACATTACCGTTGGTAGGAGAATACCATGGCACGTGAATATTCACTTAAAGATACTAGAAATATTGGTATCATGGCTCACATTGATGCCGGGAAAACAACATTAACAGAACGTATATTATTCTATACAGGTAAAATTCATAAAATCGGAGAAACTCACGAAGGAGCTGCTACGATGGACTGGATGGCACAAGAACAAGAAAGAGGTATTACAATTACTTCTGCTGCAACTACTGCAGTTTGGAAAGAAAATAGAATTAATATTATCGACACTCCTGGGCACGTTGACTTTACAGTTGAGGTTGAAAGATCACTTCGTGTTCTTGATGGTGCAGTTACTGTTCTTGATGCAAAAAGCGGTGTAGAACCACAAACAGAAACAGTTTGGAGACAAGGCACTAAGTATGGTGTCCCAAGAATTTGTTTTGTTAATAAAATGGACGCAACTGGTGCAGATTTTGAAATGTGTATCGAAACTCTTCATTCACGTTTAGCTGCCAATGCTGCTGCTGTTCAATACCCAATCGGTGCTGAACAACAATTTGCTGGTAATATTGATTTAATTACTATGAAAGCATATACATATAGTAATGATAATGTTATGTCTGAAGCTCATGACATTCCAGCTGAACTCGTTTCAAAAGCTGAAGAATTTAGAGGAAAACTCCTTGAAGCTCTAGCTGCATTTGATGATGAGTTAATGATGCTTGTACTTGATGGGGCTGAAGTTCCAGAAGACATGATTCATGCAACAATTCGTAAAGCTGTACTTTCAGGCGAATTTTTCCCTGTATTCTGTGGTGCTGCTTATAAAAATAAAGGTGTTCAATTGTTACTTGATGGCGTAATTAATTACTTACCATCTCCACTTGACATCCCTGCTGCAAAAGCAACTAATGATGCTGGTGAAGAAGTTTCTTGTCCAGCTGATGATAATGCTCCTTTAGCAGTTCTTGCATTTAAAATTGCAACTGACCCATTTATTGGTAGACTTGCATATGTAAGAGTATATTCTGGTACACTTAAAGCTGGTAGTTATGTTTTAAATACTACTAAAGGTGTAAAAGAAAGAGTCGGTCGTGTTGTGTTAATGCACTCAAACCGCAGAGAAGAAGTTAATGAACTTAACGCTGGTGATATTGGTGCAGTAGTTGGTTTAAAATCAACTATCACTGGTGATACACTTGCAAGTGAAAAATCTGATTTAGTACTTGAAAGAATGGAATTCCCAGAACCAGTTATTGAACAAGCTATTGAACCAAAAACAAAAGCTGACCAAGAAAAAATGGGTATTGCTCTTGCAAAACTCGCTGAAGAAGATCCAACATTTAAAGTATTTACTGATAAAGAATCAGGACAAACAATTATTGCTGGTGTTGGTGAACTTCACCTTGATATTTTAGTTGACCGTTTAAGAAGAGAATTTAAAGTATCAGTTAACGTTGGTGCTCCTCAAGTCGGTTATAGAGAAACAATTAAATCATCTGCTGATTGTGAAGCTAAGTATGTTAAACAATCTGGTGGTCGTGGACAATATGGTCACGTTTGTATTAAATTCGAACCAAACCCAGGAAAAGGATTTGAATTCGTTGATGCAATCGTTGGTGGTGCTGTTCCAAGAGAATACATCAAACCAACTAGAGACGGTTTAGAAGATTCGCTTAACAGAGGTCTTCAAGCTGGTTTCCCAGTTGTTGATATTAAAGCTACTTTATTTGATGGTTCATACCATGATGTTGACTCATCTGAATCAGCATATAAAATTGCTGCAAGTATGGCATTGAAAGAAGCTGCAAAAAGATGTGCTCCTGTTTTACTTGAACCTATTATGAAAGTAGAAGTAACAATACCAGAACAATACTATGGTGATGTTATCGGAGATATTACTCGTCGTAGAGGGCAAATGACTGGCGAAATTCAAAGAGCAAACGCTAAAACAATTGAATGTGAAGTACCACTTTCATCAATGTTTGGTTACGTTACTGATCTTCGTTCATTTACTCAAGGACGTGGTAACTACTCTATGACTTTCTCTCACTATGGAGAATGTCCAAGATTTATTGCTGAAGAAGTAATCAAAAAATCTACAATCAACAATAGATAATAACAACTAATTAATTAGCTCCTTATTTATATAAGGGGCTTTTTTAATTATAAATGGTTAAAGAATTGTTAATGTGTATGAGATGGAGTAATATTAATTATATAAAAGAGGAAAATTATGAAAAAAATATATTTAACTAGTCTTGCTGTGATAGCGTCTATTTCTATGGTGGCATGTACTTCATTACCATCTGTTGCGAATTCAGCTAATCCATCAGTAACTTCGCCTTCAATAAGTGAGGGGCCTTCAGTAAGTGCGGAACCCTCAATTACCATTTCTACAGAGCCTAGCGTTTCAACATCTAGCGATCCTGCTACATTTAATATTGATAAATTTAATGAAACAGTTGATCAAATGTATAATGGATTTAATTTTACTGTGTTTGATTCAAGTAATAATAACAACCTTTATACTGATAATGATATCTATTATGATGAAGGTAAAAATTCCGGTTTAATGGAATTGCCTCAAAGCGTTGGAAAACCAGTACAAACAACTTTCTCATATAGTGATGAAGAAGTAGTTTTAGGTGAAGCAGTTAGTAGTGCAGGCGTCACGTTAAAAGAAGATAGTACTTTATCAATATTTAGTGATCTTAGCGAAGAAGATATAATTAGTGTGATTGATGGTAATAATGCGGTATTGAATTATGAATATGCAGCATATTTTACAGCTTTGGCTGATTATGACATAACTGACATAAATTCTTCATCTACAGTCAGTGTTAAACTAACTAGTTCTGGTATTGAGTTTATGGCACATACATTAAAGGCCACAGCAATAATAAAAAATATCGGTACTACACAAGTAAAAACTGCTCGCGATTTTTTAAATGCTTATACACCAGAAATACCAAGCGAGCCACTTACCTTAGACGAATATGCGATTTCTTCTTTTACAAACAAGAACGTAACTTTAAACATCAATGCGACTAGTCGAACATTATTCGGAGATTCATATTCTGAGGAATTACAATCAAGCGAGACAAGAAAATTTACAAATGATAAAGTTTCTAGGCTTTTTACAAACTATAGCGGAACAAGACTTGCAGTATATGAAAAACACCCTTCGGATAGCATGACATTTCAGCAGAAAATAAATAAAGATAATGTTATTTATCGAGATGAGTTTAATCAGCCATTTTCAGACTACGTAAATAATCTAGATTCAATCGTCGGCTTATTCGTTAGCGAGGATAATGGAACAACATATACTGCAGAAGGTGAATTAGTTACCTCAGTTATTGGTTTAATATTAGAAATCGATGAAGAATTATATGGAACTTTAACGGCCTATATCAGTGATGATGTCGTCAGCCATTTAAAATTTAAGGGATATTTTATTGTTCCCTTAGGAAATGCCCAAGTTCTTACGGTTGAAATAGAAGCGCGATTTACAGCTAGTAATGTTGGTAGTACTGTTGCAGACAATCTAAGTCCATATGAACAAACTGAAGATTCTCTTATAATTAAAGATATTTTCGATAGCATAAAAGGCGGTAATTATACCGCAACAATATCAAATCACAACGCACCAGAAAATAAAACCGTGATTAAGTCCACCGGTAGTGTTGCCACTATTACTAGATATGAATATGGATCAATAGTGGAACAGTACGGCGAAATTAATGATACTCCAACAACAACTAAGTCCTTTGATATCATAGATGGTGAAAATGTATTTAAATCTCAATTAGATGGGCAGGTTATTGGGAATGTTGTTGGTAAAGTAGAAGTTTCTCATCTTGTATTCGCTAGAAAAGATTTAGGTAAGTCTAATATTGCAAATAATGTAGATCATAGTTTAGTATTACAATTAGTACCTTCCGCAAGCGATATAGATAAATATAATGGTAATTTTACAATAGTATATGATACAGATGGTGTTCTAACTAGAATGAGTTATAGCTATCTGGATTCTGATGAAAATACTAATGAATTTGCTGGATATACTCAAAATATTGATTTTAGCGATATTGGTACAACAACGCTTCCAATCACAATCGACTCATTAATAACAAAATAGGTAACAAAGTAGATTCAAACTGAATTATCAAATAAAGCATGCTTTAAATTATAAAAACGTGAAAGCACTTTCACAATAAATATAACGAAATGTGTTGTTTTACATTTTGGATTCTTTTAAGATTTACTTAACAATTTTACTTAAGTAGGTAAAAGAATGAATAAATTACATGTTTTAGCTACTGCATTATTGCTTACAGCTGGGATGGCAGCATGCGCACCAGTAGCTCCGGTTAATAGTCCGAGCGAAGATTCTACATCCGACTCATCGATTTCGGATCCATCTACATCCGACCCATCTACTAGTAAAGAACCGTCAGTGTCTGATCCTAGTGTAGAACCAAGCGTCGACCCAAGCGTCGAACCAAGTGTAACACCAGTTGAATTTGATATAGCTGGATTTAACTCACTGATTAAAGATTTGGCTACTAATATGAATTTCACAATTGTTGATGATTATTATAATCTTGATATTATGTGGAATCATAACATTTTCGTTGATGAATATATGAGTTTAGAATACAATGAACCAGGATCACTTGAATTACCATTGTTCGGTGGTGGAACTGAAGTCAGGGAGTTCTCTTTCTCTGGCGAAGATGTTGTATTAGGTGAGATAAATGCTGATGTATCTACATTTGATCAATTAAACGCCGCAACAAAAATGCCTACACTTACAAGTGATGACGTCGTTGAGGTTTTAAGTGAAACAGAAGCAGTTCTTAGTAATGAATTTGCGACTTTATTTACTGAACTTGCAAACTATGATACTGGTGATGTTTTACCGACATCTACGGCAGTAGTAGAATTAACCGAAACTGGTCTTATATTTACTGTTAATGAAAGTATTGGTAGTGATTTGGTTATTAGCAATGTCGGAACAACTGTTGTTCCTGGCGCTGAATGGTTAAATTCTTATGTACCATTAGAAACAACATCTCTTCCAACAGGTGCTATGGATGACATGTCAGGCGAAAACATTACTTTTACTGGTAATTTATCCGTAGAACTAACAGTTGAAGGTAGTTCTCCTGAAATTACACAAGATGTTGATATTATAAATAGATTTACTTCTACTAAAACACAAACAATCATGAATGAAGGTGGTGTTGTTGTATCAAATACTATAATTATAGATAATGGCGAAGATGGAATATTAGTACCAACTTTAAGTAAAGATAATGTTGTTGTTAATACACCATATACAAACTCGTTTGCTGATTTTAAAAACAATGCTGCTGATTTACAAGATTTAATAGTTTCAACCGATGCTGGTGCTACATTTGCAGTATCTAGCGCTGCCGCAGACCTTGTAATTAGTAATTTAAGTGGTTTTGAACTCTCTGATGGTGTTTTGGTTCCTACTATTGTTGATGATAAAGTAACTGAACTTACTTATACAATTAATGCTTCAGGGTATGTTGGTGATGCTGCTGCTACTCAAGTAACAGTATTAACGTTAGTTGCAAGCGAAAAAGGAACTACTGAAGTTGAAGATATAAAACCTTTTGAAGCTACAGAACATACTGCAAAACTTCAAACTGCTATTGATACATTAAGTGCCGGAAATTATACAGCCACAGTAGTAGATCCAGATAGTCCATTATTTAAATCAGTACTAAAAGTTGATGGTGATAAATCACTAGTAGAGGCTACTGATTATGAAGGAGCAACTTCCTATCATGGTGCGATTGATGTTGATGATACAACAATGAGATTGTTCGATGTAGATGGAGAAGGGGCAAAAACTGCTTCAGAAGCTGATGTCGAAGGACAAGTTCTTGGCGAGTTTGTTGGTTCAGGTATTGTTAGTGCAAACGTATTCAAGTCTGATGATGGAGTGAATTTCTCTGTACAAGCAGGCATGGGAGTTGATGTATTATATGAATTATTACCAAGTACTACAACACGCGATGCAATTGAACTTGGAGATGAAGTTATTACTCTTGGAACAGATGGAAATATTGAATCAATTTCATTTACTTATAATATTTTAGATGTTTATTTTGGGAGCGAAACTGTAACATTTAGTGATTATGGTACAACTGTAGTTGATGTTGTACTAGCTGATGTAGCAGAGTTTGTCGCTCCACCAGCTGCAACGACATGGGCTGAATTAGATGCTGAACTAGCAGCAGAATTAGAAGCTACTCTTGGCGAGAACTATGTCGAAATACCTTTCGTTGATGGCGAATGGGGTTTCATTTCTAGTACTAATAATCTCTATTCATTTGATGTTACACCTGAAACTTACAAAGCTGCACTTATCGCTGCTGGTTATACAACAACGGATGAGGAAACATATGTTAATGATTATTATAGTATTTTAGTAGCAGATTTTTATGGTTGTGTAGATTTATACATTACAGTTTTATAAGATAACTTAAATTAACCTAGTTCTACAAAATTAATGTAGTGCCTATTATAAGACAGGGCAAATAATGCCCTGTTTTTTTATGTTGTTTAATTCAACTGTATAAAAAATATTTAAGAATATTGTAAAACAACAACATATGTAATATGAAAAAAAATATTAGAACATAATGTGTATAATTATATCTAACAAAATCGTATTTATTAGTGTTGCAAATATGTAAAAAATAATATAATATTATAGCAGTAGAATTTATTACGCAATTTTTAAGGAGGAAATTCTTATGGCAAAACAAAAGTTTGATAGAAGTAAGGAACACGTAAATATTGGTACTATTGGTCACGTTGATCATGGTAAAACAACCCTTACAGCCGCTATCACAAAAGTCTTAGCAGAAAAAGGCGGTGCTGTCGCTACAAAATATGATGAAATCGATAAAGCACCAGAAGAAAAAGCACGTGGTATAACAATTAACACTGCACACATCGAATACTCAACAGATAAAAGACACTATGCACACGTTGACTGCCCAGGGCATGCTGACTATGTCAAAAACATGATTACTGGTGCTGCACAAATGGATGGTGGTATCTTAGTTGTTGCTGGTACTGATGGTGTTATGCCTCAAACTCGTGAACATATCCTTCTTGCTCGTCAAGTTGGTGTTCCATTTATCGTTGTATATATCAACAAAGTTGACT
>CAYJLA010000030.1:0-1935 GCA_964371305.1 uncultured Staphylococcaceae bacterium
AATCAAAAACATCACTTAGTTCTGTCGATAACTTTTGTTGCTTCAATAATGCGTCATTCATATCTTATCCAACCATAATTAGAATATGCATTTAGTTGTTTCTGCATCGAAAATATGAGCTTTTTTATTATTAAATAATATTTCGATCATATCACCATTGGAAATTATATTATTAGCAGGAACTTTTGCAATAATATTTGTATTAGCGAATTTTGTATGAACATAGTATTCATGACCTAATAATTCAGCAACTATTACTTTTTGATTATAAACATCAGTAGCATATTTTTCTACATTTTCAGCAGTTGCACGATGTACATCTTCTGGCCTAATACCAAATATTATATCGTGCTTGTTATTCAACGATTTAGCAAGATTTTCAGCCTTTTCAATGAGAAGTATATTTTTTTCTTTCAATATTTCAGACTCTTCCAAAGTTAAGTTCCCATTATTAATAAGTTCATCGTTCTGAATAATTTCACTTTTTAACGAGTTCATAGTAGTTTTATAAAAACTGTCATGTGCCTTTATCATTTCATCATTTAATTTAATTTTTTTACCGTCTTCAAAAGAGATAGTACCTTTATGATATTCACAGTTAATGAAGTTCATAGCTGGAGAACCAATAAAGCCTGCAACGAATAAGTTGGCAGGATGATTGTAGATTTCAATTGGCGTCCCGACTTGTTGAATATATCCAGATTTCATTACTACGATTCTAGTAGCCATTGTCATAGCTTCAGTTTGGTCATGAGTAACATATACAGTTGTAGCACCGATGGTTTCATGGAGTTTAATAATTTCACTACGCATTTGTACTCTTAATTTAGCATCTAAGTTTGATAATGGTTCATCCATTAAGAAAACTTTTGCATTTCTAACAATAGCTCTTCCTAAAGCAACACGTTGTCTCTGTCCACCTGATAGAGCTTTTGGCTTACGATCTAAATATTCTTCAATTTCTAATATTCTTGCCGCTTCTCTTACACGTCTATCGACTTCTTGTTTCGGGTAACGTCTGATTTTCAAACCGAATGCCATATTATCATAAACAGACATATGAGGATATAAAGCATAGCTTTGGAATACCATCGCAATATCTCTATCTTTAGGAGTTCTGTCATTTGAATATACTCCATCAATCCAAAGTTCACCTGCAGAAATATCTTCAAGTCCTGCAATCATTCTTAAAGTGGTTGATTTACCACATCCTGATGGTCCAACAAATACAATAAATTCTTTTTTCTTGATATTTAATGAAAAATCAAAAACGGCTTGAACCTTATTGTCATATACTTTATCTATATTTTTCAATGATACATATTGATCATCATTTGTTACTACTTCAACTTCTTCGGTAATTTCAGTTTCAACTACTTCATTTTTTTTATTTGGCATAATTATGGCCTCCTGTATAATAATAAATTAACACACATATAAAAAAGTTAATTGTGCACTGTGCACAAATCTAATTAAATGCATTTCTTATGTGCAAATAAATATAAAAAAACTGTGAATTATAATACTCTCGAATATCCAAGTTTGTAAATTCAATAAACTTACTTAGTCGATAGGAAAATGTATTTCTATGGATGTAAAGTTTTTTTGCTGCAAGAGAACCATTTAACCCACTTAATAAAAATGCTTCAGCTGTAAGTAATAAATCTCTATCAACTTCTTTGAATAAGTTTAGCAAATCAAAATTAAAAATATTTTGTCCAGATATTGAAAGTTCTAAAATTATATCACACAAGTAGTAGGCTCTTGGCGACTTATTAGAATATATATGCTCTAATACATTTTTAGAAAATTCACCATTCTCATGTGAAATTAAAAATGTCATAGGTATATCTAAATCATTCGAAATTAAAAGCGCTATATTTTCAATAACTTGTGCTAAATTTTCACTAGCCTCAATGCATCCTGAATTTTTTG
>CAYJLA010000030.1:1945-9671 GCA_964371305.1 uncultured Staphylococcaceae bacterium
ATAGATAGTGAATTTTTCTTTAAAGGAAAACCTAATCACTTCATCTAATAAAGAAAGTTCAATGTTTTTGCTACTCTTGTATAAATAATACTTAATCATAATATTTAATTACTACACTTTCAAAAGGCTTCAATTCAATTTTCTTATTATTAATAATTAACCTATCATAGTTATGTAACAAAACGTCAAACACGTTATAATCAAAATCAAAAGAAATTTTCTTATCTCTAAAATTAGAAATAACAACAATATTGTTTTTATCAATAGAATGCTTATAAGCGAAAACATTATCATCTTCTAAGTTTATAAATTCAAGTTCACCAGTCAAAACAATTTTAGCAATATCATCTTGTTTTCTTAAATGAATTGCTTTTTTATAATAATTGAGAATCGAGTCTTGATCTTTTTCTTGTTGATGCACATTGATATCTTTAAAGTTTCTATTAACATAAACATTTGATTCTACGTTTTTTGTAAATCCAGCATTTATGTCATTACTCCATTGCATTACACTTCTTGCGTGTGCTCTTGAATTTCTATTAAGCGTTCTTAAAATAATGTCTTCAGATAACCTCTCTTTTGTCTCTTTAATGTAGTTTTGTGATGAAACGTCTTGTATTTCTTCTAGTGTTTCAAACTTAACATTCGTCATACCTATTTCTTCACCATTATATAAAAAGGGTGTTCCATACAAAAACAATAATGTCGTTGCGAGCATTTTTGCAGATTGCTTCCAGTATCTTATATCTCCATATTGACTTAGAACTCTAGGATGATCGTGATTTACCCAATATAGTGGTAACCAACCTTTTAAATGAACTTCATCATACCATCTTTTAAAATTCTTCTTCATTTGACTAACTCTTGTAAATATTTCATCATCACTTTTATCTTCACTGAAGAAAGCGCCATTTTCCCAACATGTATCAAAGTTAAATGCCATATTTAGAGGTCCATTTTTATAATTTACTAACTTCAATGACTCTTTCGCAGGTAAACAACCACCAGCTTCACCAATAGTAACGATATCATGTTTGGAAAAAACTTTTTTATTAAGCCGTTTTAAGTACTTGTATACTTCTTTTCTATTTGAAAATTTTGATGTGTCATATACTAACCCATTTTCATCACTTGGAAAAGTAGAATCCATGAATTTTTTCTCTTTTGCAAGGTGAGAAATAGCGTCTAGCCTAAAACCATCAACACCTTTATCAATTAACGTTTTCGC
This sequence comes from uncultured Staphylococcaceae bacterium, assembly GCA_964371305.1. Taxonomy (GTDB): domain Bacteria; phylum Bacillota_I; class Bacilli_A; order RFN20; family CAG-826; genus CAYJLA01. The sequence goes on from CAYJLA010000030.1 coordinate 3,174, forward strand.
TATTTTAATGTATTCATCTTGCAGCTTGGAATTTTCCCAATTAACATCTGGCATTTTTTTTGAAAAAATATGCATATAATATTCATCTGTTCCTTCGATGTTTTCCCATGCAGATGTTGAAAAAAATCCTTTCCAATTGTTTGGTGGTTTTAGAGCATTATTTTCTTTTTTACCTTGTTTAATTATGTAATAATTTCTTTCCTTCGAGTTCTTATCATTTATAGCTTTACTAAACCATTCATGTTCATCAGAAGTGTGGTTTAAAACAAAATCTACAATAACTCTAATTCCAAGCTTATGAGCCTCATCAATCAACTCATCAAAATCTTTATTCTCACCAAATATTTCATTTACTTTTTCATAGTCACTTACATCATATCCATTATCATCCATTGGTGATTTAAAAAATGGACAAATCCATATCAAATCAACACCTAATTCAAATAAATAGTTGAGTTTTGCAGTGATTCCTTTCAAATCACCATATCCATCATTATTTCCATCGTAAAAAGAAAGGGGATAAATTTCATAGCCAATCGCCTTTTGCCACCACTTAAGGTCAGCATAACTTAAAGTCTTATTTTTCATCATATATACCTCTTATGCACTGTGCACAATATAGTATTAATATACCTTATAAAATAACATATGTCACTCTAGATCATTTATTTTTTCTATCGTTTCTAAAACTTCAAAATATTCTTCCTCTAACTTGTCCTTTTCTTTGTATAACTTTGTTAAAAATACATAGTCTGTTGTCTGTTCATTTTCTTCTTCTAAAGTGCCTATTCTTTTAAGTTCTTCACTTATATTTTCAAGTCTGCTTTCTAGTTTCAAAAGTGCTCTTTGTTTTTCCTTTTGTTTTCTTATATCTTCTTTTTTAGCAAGTCGGTCATCAACACTAACTTCAAGCTTTTCTTTATGCTTTACAACTTCATTAGGTTTACCTAGTAAATAATTTCTATATTCTTTATAACCATCTTCAAAATATAAGCAAGTTTCATTGTTTTTAAAGTGTAAGATTTTATTAGCAATTTTATCAACAAAATATCTATCATGCGAAATAAAAATCAATGATTTATTATATTCTAGAAGACCATCTACCAATGCTTCTTTAGATACCAAATCTAGATTATTTGTTGGCTCATCTAGTATTAATAAATCAAATTCAATAAACAATATCTTAGCTAAAACTAATCTAGTTTTTTCTCCACCGGAGAGGGAATTAGTTAACTTATTGATATCATCTCCAGTAAAATGAAACTTACCTAAATATGTTCGTATATCTACCATGTTTTTATTAGGGTAGTGTCTATGAAAATAACTACCAACAGTTTCATCTATAAAAAAGTCCATATTGCATTGGGCTAGATAAGAAATCTTTAAACCTTCTATTTTATATATATCACCACTAATTAAAGGAACTTCTCCTAGTAAAGTTTTTATTAATGTTGTCTTACCAACACCATTACTACCAATTAACGCAATTTTGTCGGTCGAATAAATGTCAAAATTTATATTTTTAGCGAGTGGCTTATCATAACCGACTACTCCGCTTTCAATTTTAAGCAGTAATTTTTCATATACTTTACCACCACTTAAATTAAGTTTAAATTTTGTCGTATTATTTGTCGGTTTCACTATATCACCCAAATTATTTAACTTCTTTTTTCTATCTTGTACTCTTGAAGCAAATCTAGGCTTTTTTCTATAATAATTTATAAACTTTTCCATTTTTTGCTTTTCAAGATTTAACACCTTAAATTGCTTTAATTTAGTTTCATACCTTACTTGCTTTTCATTTATATAAAAATCAAAGTCGCCTTTATATTCTTCAATTTGTTGATTATCTAATTCAAGTATCTTTGTTGAAATATTATTTAATAATTCTCTATCGTGAGATACAAATAAAATTGTTTTATCAATCTTTTTTAGATAACTTTCAAGCCACTCGATGGTTGTAATATCTAAATGATTTGTAGGTTCATCTAATATAAGAAAATCACAATCCATTAAAAGTAATTTACAAAAGGCTATTTTTACTTGCTCTCCTCCTGAAAAAGCAGAAATTTTTCGATCATAATGGTCTTTGTTAAATCCAAATTTTGACAACATTATATGTATATCATTCCTAAATCCGTATCCATTATTTATTTGAAAAGTTTCAGCTTTTTCTGCGTATTTATTTATTAGATCTTCATTGTTTGGATTTTGAGAAATTAAACTTTCTAAAGTTCTTAGTTCATGTTCATCATTTAACAAGTTCTTATATATTTGCTCCATTTCAAAAATTAAGGTGTTATTATGATTACTGACAATATTTTGTGATAAATAACCTAATTTAACACTTTTAAGCATATTAATTTCTGTGATTACGCTTTTGTCTTTTGTAAATGGAACATTTCCAAGTACAATTTTTAAAAGTGTTGATTTACCAGTGCCATTTTCTCCTATTAACGCTACTTTTTCACCTTTTAAAATGTTAAAAGATATATCTTTAAAAAGATAATACTCGTCATATGTTTTAAATAAGTGTTTTATAGATAATATGGCCATAACAATAAAAGTCCGCTTACATCAGCGGACTTAATAATTTTTATTTAGTTCTTTAAGAAACAAAGGTATCCTTTATATGCTTCATATAAGTCAGCCTTGGAAATAATTTCCATAGGTGCGTGCATATTTAATACAGGTATTCCAGCATCAATTACATCCATATTATAATTACCTAACATATAAGCGATTGTTCCACCGCCACCTTGGTCAACTTTACCTAATGTATCCGATTGCCAATACACATTATTATCATCAAACACTTTCCTTAAGTAAGCTATATATTCTGGATTTGCATCATTTCCGCCGCTTTTACCACGACTACCTCCATACTTATTCATACACATACCGTTACCGAAATAGGCTGCATTTTTAGGGTCGCTAGCGCTAGCATATAATGGATCTAAAGCTGCTGAAACGTCGCTTGATAACATCTTAGAATTTTCTAAAACTAATCTTGTTTTATACATTATTTCGTTTTCACCTGCTAAAACAAGCAATTTAGATATTAAGTTTTCAAAAAACATTGACTGAGCTCCGGTTGCACCAATACTACCAACTTCTTCTTTGTCTACAAGAATCATACATGATGTATATTCGACTTCTTCAATTTCTAAAATAGCTCTTAAAGATGAGAATGAACAACATCTATCATCATGGCCATATCCAGCTACCATTGATCTATCAAGTCCAAAACATCTACTCTTTCCAGCTGGAACAACTTCTATTTCCGCTGAAACAAAATCTTCTTCTTCAACATTATATTTTTCTAACAAAATTCTTTTAATATTTGCTTTTATAGGTTCTTTTTCGCTTTCACTAACAGGGATCGATCCTATTGTTAAATCGAGGTTTTCACCTGTAATTGCCTTTGCTAAAGTTTGGGACATTTGATCTGCTGAAAGATGAATTAATAAGTCATTAATTCCAACTACAGGATCGTTTTCGTTTTCACCTATATTTACGTCAACAACAGTACCATCTTTTTTAATAATCACACCTATTAATGATAAAGGAATCGTTGTCCATTGATATTTTTTTACACCACCATAATAATGTGTATCTAAAAAGGCTAATCCTTGAGATTCATAAAGTGGTTTTTGTTTTAAATCGAGTCTTGGTGAATCAATATGTGCACCAAGAATTCTCATACCGTCTAATAACGGACGTTTACCTATTACAAATGCAGCGATGTTTTTATTCTTATTAATTTTGAATAATTTATCACCAGCTTTTATTGTTTTAACTGTATCCAAATCAACATAACCTTTTGCTTTTAATGCTGCTAAAACATTTTTTACAGCCAATCTTTCTGTTTTTGAGTTTGTAAGAAACTCTTTATAATCTTCGGCGAAAGCCATTACTTTTGTTACTTCTTCACCATAATTTAACCATGCGTTTTTTTCGTACATAATTTTCTCCTTTTTTGTCTATAAATCGAACGTTCGATTAATATAATATTAAAATACAATTATATTAATTTGTAAACCAATTTGATTAAAATAAATAGGCAACTCTTGTTGCCTATTTAATGTTATTCTACTTCTTCGCCTTCAATGATCATATCATTTAAGTGCCAGATTTCATCATTATATTGTCTAATAGTTCTGTCACTTGAGAAATATCCGCTCATTGCAATATTAATAATACATTTTTCAGCCCATGCTTTTTTATCGATATACCATTCTTCAATAAGTTTATGTGCTTGTAAGTATGAATGGAAGTCTTTTAGCAATAGATATTCATCATTATTGTGCATCACTTCATCAAATATCATCCTGAATTTATTTTCATCACCTTTGCACCATGGTCCGTTCAACAATGAATCCATAACATTTTTAATAGTTTTATCATCATTATACATGTCCCAAGGAGAATACGTGCCACTTGCTTTAAGTGCTTCTACTTCGGCTTCTTTCAAGCCAAATATTACACAATTATCACTTCCGACTCTTTCATCAATTTCTACATTTGCTCCATCAAGAGTTCCAAGAGTTAATGCACCATTCATCATAAATTTCATATTAGATGTACCACTAGCTTCTTTTCCAGCAGTAGAAATTTGTTCAGATATATCAGTTGCAGGTATAATTTTTTCAGCAAGAGAAACTCCATAGTTCTCAAGGAATATTACTTTTAAATATTTTGATATTTCTGGATCGTTGTTAACAACTTCTGCGACCGCTAATATTAATTCAATAATCTTTTTTGCATAATAGTAACTTGGTGCAGCCTTTGCTCCGAAAATTATAGTCCTTGGATGAATTCTAAATTCAGCATTATCCTTCATTTTGTTATATAAATAGATAACATGAAGAATATTCATTAATTGACGTTTATAAGCGTGAAGACGTTTAATTTGAACATCAAATATTGAGTTTATATCAACTTTTATATCCATTTTATCCTCAATGTATTTTGCTAGAACTTGTTTATTATCTAATTTAATTTTCATTAATTTCTTTTGAACTTTTTCACTAGTAGCATGCTCTTTAAAACGTTCAAGTTCGTCAGGCTCTTTTATCCAATCGTTTCCAATACAACTAGAAATTAAATCTGCTAATTCAGGATTAGCTGCTACTAGCCAACGTCTATGTGTTACACCATTTGTTTTGTTATTAAATCTTTTTGGATAAAGTTCATAAAACTCTTTAAAAGTCATTCTTTTTAGAATATCTGTGTGTAATGCAGCAACTCCATTAACAGAGAATGATGTAAAGATTGCAAGGTTAGTCATGTGAATTTGGCCATCTTTTATAATTTGAACGGCATGTTTAACTTCTGGACTTGCATTTACTTCATTTAAATGAATATTGAATCTACGGTTGATTTCTTCAATTATCATGAAACAACGTGGAATTAACATTTGTACATACTGTACTGGCCATTTTTCAAGTGCTTCAGGCATGACTGTATGGTTTGTATATGCAAATGCTTTATGTACAATTTTCCATGCATCATCCCATCCGTATTCATATTCATCAATAAGTAATCTCATTAATTCAGGAATTGCTAAAATTGGATGTGTATCGTTTAAATGGAATACAAACTTATCAGCGAAATTCTTTAATGATTTGTTATGACGTAAGTGACTTCTAATTGCACTTTGTAAACCAGCCGAAACTAGGAAGTATTGTTGTCTAAGTCTTAATAGACGACCATGTTCTGTTGAATCATCTGGATAAAGTCCATGACATAATTCTCTTAATGTATTTAGATATTCTTCAAATTTATGTCCTTCTGGAATATTTAGTGAAGGTTCAGCACTCCATAAACGCAAAGTATTAGCGACGTTGTTTTCGTGCCCTACAACAGAAACGTCATACGGTACTGCTCTTACGGTTGTAGCATTAACAGTTCTGATTTTATAACCGCCATTTGGGCATAAATATGTTTGCGCTTGTCCATAAAAACTTACTTCAACAGCGTGTTTTGGTTTTCTTACTTCAAATACATAACCATTGCTTAACCATTGATCTGGTAATTCAACTTGTTTTCCATCAGAGATCTTTTGACGGAAGAAACCATAATTATAACGAATACAATTACCGTGTCCTGGTAAACCTAGTGAAGCGATAGAATCGAGGAAACACGCAGCTAAACGTCCCAAACCACCATTACCTAAACCTGCATCAGATTCTTGCTCTTCAAGTTCATGAATATCAATCTTCATTTCACCTAATGCTTCTTTTGCTATTTTATAAATGCCAAGGTTTTGCATGTTATTAACAAGTAATCTACCAATTAAAAACTCCATTGAAAAATATATCAATTCTTTTTCTTTGTTATCAGCGATATACTCTTTTGTTTTTCTAAGGTCAGAACCGGCAAAGTCTCTAACCATTTCTCCTAAAATATCAAAACGTTCAGTAACATGACTGTTATTAACGGATTTTCCATATTTTTCAGATAAAATTGTATTTTTTATGGCATGAATATCTGATG
>CAYJLA010000031.1:0-8984 GCA_964371305.1 uncultured Staphylococcaceae bacterium
TACTTCTTTTCAACGTACACTTTATTATTACAAAATAATAATTTTTAATCAACAACTTATTAACATATAAACTTAATAAAAAAACGACCTAATTTGAGTTATTAGGTCGTTAATTGTAATTTTGTTATTTTTTATATGTAGTCTTTATGTATTCTTGAAGTGAGGAACCACAATCTTTATCACACTTGCTGCAATCTCCACAAGAACTATGACCACCATTTTTCTTTTTGCGCAACGAAAACACTACGATGGATAAGACTGCCAATGAGACAACGACTATTGTGATGATTTCAATTGCTTGCATAATTAGATTACCTCTTTCTTTTTAGGTCTATTAAAAATGAATAAACATGCAAAACCACCAATTATTAATGGAATGATAATTGCAAGAGTCCATACGTAATCAATTGCTAAATAGAATATAGCAGAAACTACAAATGAAGTAACAATCCAGAATACAAGAGTCCAGTTAAATGTTTTTTTACTTAATTCTGCTTTAGCACTTGCTACTGCAGCAAAGCAAGGTATTGTTAACATATTGAATATTATAAAGGCAAATACACCGCCAGCAGTTATACCAGTCGCTTCAACTATTGCAGTTGCAAACGCAACTTCTTCGGTTAAATCAGCACTAATAGTTGCACCAATTGTAGCAGCTAAAGCGCCTAGAGTAGCAATTACGTTTTCTTTTGCGATTAATCCAGTAATTGCTGCAACAGCAAACACCCATCCAAATGCTGGAATTTGCGATCCAAATCCAATTGGAGTAAATAATGGTTGAATTAACATACCAAGATTTGCAAGAATTGATTGATTTACATTTTCATCACTTAAGAACTGCCATTGGAATGTGAAATGTGATAACACCCAAATAACAACAGTAGAGACAAAAATAATTGTAAATGCTTTAATAAAGAAATGTTTAGCTTTATCCCATAATAATATAAATAATGATTTTGCTTGCGGTAAACGATAATCAGGAAGTTCAAGTAAGAATGGAGAGTTTTCACCTTTTAATGTTGTTCTTTTCATTATTATAATAGTTGCAACGGCCGTTACAATACCAATTAAATAAATTGAATAAGTGATTAAGTCGGCATTACCAAATCCGAATGAGCCAATAAGTGCGCCAACAAATCCAATTAATATAGGTAATTTAGCACCACAAGAGAAGAACGGAATAACTCTAATTGTTGCGATTCTTTCATTTTCATCTCTTAACGTTCTAGTATTCATAATTGCAGGAATTGAGCAACCAAAACCCATAATCATTGGAATAAACGCTCTACCACTAACGCCAAAGACTCGAAATATTCTATCAAGAATAAACGCTATTCTAGCCATATATCCAGTGTCTTCAAGAATTGCAAAGAATAAGAATAATAGTAATATTTGTGGCAAGAATCCTATAACTGCAAATAAACCACCTAATATGCCATCGACTACGAGCCCACTTACCCAAGGTTCAGCTGATGCAAGAGCATCTCCGACTCCAGTAGATATTAAACCCGTAATACTGTTTATCAAATTTGCAAGTATTACACCAGGAGACATTATGCCTCCATTATAGAATAATCCTTCAAATGCACTACCTTCGAAATTAACGCCTAAGTCAACGCCCATAGCACCTAAATATAGAAAGTCTTCTGAGAATACTAAATGGAAAACTACAAATAGTATCGCTAAGAATATAGGTATCGCAGCCCACTTATTAGTAAGAACTTTATCAATTCTTTTCGATCTTTCTTTGTTTTTAATGCGTTTTTCGACTACTTCTTCATTTAATTCTTTTTCATCTTCAACGACTAACGAAGAAAAATTTTCCGTAATGTATTTAAATCTAGCGTCTGCTACAACAGCTTCAAAATCATCATCTTTTTTAAATCCAGCTGTTTCCTTTGCCTCTTCAACGAATTGAAGTAACTTTTTATGCGAAGTCGCTTCTAGTTCATCACTTTCAATAAACTTAATTGAGTGAAACAGTGTATGTTCATATCCCTCTTGTTTAAGTCTATTTTCAATTGTATTAGTAAGTTTTAATAGATTACCTTTTAAATAGTTAGCAACTGGTGCTACCTCTTCAGTTTGCTCAAACATTAATTCAACAAGTTCTTTTATGTTTGTTTTTCTAAGTGCTGATATTTCAATAACCGGAATATTAATAAGTTTTTTGAATTCTTCAAGCTTAACTTCTAATCCTCTATCTTTTAAAACATCATTCATGTTTAACGCAATGATTGTTGGAATACCAATTTCTAGTATTTGAGTAGTTAAATATAAACTTCTTTCAATGTTTGTTGCATCAACAATGTTAATTACACAATCAGGTTTTTCATTTAAAAGATAGTTTCTTGTAATTTTTTCTTCTGGTGAATAAGGTGATAAGGAATAAATACCAGGTAAATCAATAACGGATGATTTTTCTTTACCTCTTTTAATTGTTCCTTCTCTTTTTTCAACAGTTACACCAGGCCAGTTACCAACTTTAGCAGTTGATCCTGTCAAAATGTTATATAAAGTTGTCTTCCCGGAGTTAGGATTACCAATGAGCGCAAAACGTTTCATATTATGATTGTCCTCCTACTAATTGCATAGTTACTAAACTAGCTTCTTTTTTTCTAAGTGTAAGTTCATATCCTCTTACATTAACTTGAATAGGGTCGCCAAGAGGAGCGCTTTTTGTATATGATATTACCGCTCCTGGGGTAATGCCCATATCAAAAATTCTTCTTCTAATATATCCCTGTCCTTCTACTTTTTCGACTATACCAACATCATCTTTGGTAAAATCACTTAATAATTTAAAGTGTTTTTCTTTCATAAACTACCTACTTTCTTGGTTAGTGCTGTCTAACTCAATTAATTGTAGTGTAAAAAATACTCGATGTCAAATGAAAGCGAAAATAATATTTATATTTAGAATAACTAAAATATATTATTCAACGTTTTCTATATTCTTATCTTCAGTAATCACTTCTTTGGTTGCGTCTTTTTGCTTTTTTTGTTTTGCAATCGTTGCTCCAGAACTGTTTTTAGTTATATAAACGACTCCACCCAAAACTAATGAACCCATAACAACGCCAACTACTATTTGTAATAAAATGGATTGTATCAAAAAATTCGGTGTAAAGTATAACATCATAATTATATTTATTAATATAAGTGAAGTATTTAGTATAACATTACATATACATATATTTTTTGATAGTAGTAATTCTTTGATTAAAAGGCTTATGTAGATAATAGATAACATAGCTAAAATGACAAAAGTTGTCCAAGGACTCCCTAAAATATTTGTTAAAAAGATAACAAGCCACATCACTAAAGTAATAAGATGTTCTAATTTCACTTCACTTGCGACTTTAAACATACCACCTCTTTGAATATTCTTCGGTGCCATATATACCATTACAAAGACATATACAACTAGTAGTCCATAAGTACTAAATGCAATCCATTCTAATGTCATTAAAGAAGAATGAAAATATAGTAAATATGTAAATATCAACACATAATCAACTATAAAGACAATAAAATACTTAGTTATTGTGTCTATACCGTTAATACAGCCAATGCTCAATATAGCTGGTACTGTAAAACCAAAAAGACCAATAGATATAAGTATAATCTTTACGTTGTCATCAACAAAATTATGACCAGCAGCAATTGTAATTATGCACAAAAGAAAAAATAAAAAACCAGTAAGTAAAAGTATTAGATTCTTTTTGCTATACTTATCATTAAAAATCATCTTAAGTTGTTTAAAAATTTCCATATTATCTCCTGAAAAATGTATTTGTATATTTAATTATTACATAATTTGTTAAATTTTGTAACCTATATTATTAATAAACAATACATGATAAATCTGGATTTACTTATATTACTTGTAAAAAATAATCACAATCTATTTCTGTAGTTATATTTATCTAATGTCTTTTTCTTGTGCTTAAACGTAACTTGAGTATAAATTTCTGTAGTTGAAATTTTAGAGTGGCCCAACAATTCTTGAACCGCTCTTAAATCAGCACCATTATATAATAAATTAGTTGCAAAAGTATGTCTTAAATAATGTGGAGTGGCATCTTTGTTCACTCCACTTAGATCTCTATACTTATAAAATATATTTTCAAGTCCATATATGCTTAATGGCGCATTATATTTGTTAATAAACAACAAATTATTATTTGTCTTTATAGTTTTTCTATGTTTATACCACTCTTTAATCGCATTCCATGTATCGGGACTTGATACATATAATATACGTTGCTTACTTCCTTTGCCGTTAATAAGTATTGTGTGGTCAGAAAAATTTATGTCATTTAGTCTTAATTTTGCAATTTCACCTATTCTAACTCCAGTACATATAAGTAATTCAATAATACATCTATCTCTTAAATATAAAAAATTACGAAATATATTGTCGCAATTATGCTCCATGCTTAAATTAACGTATTTTAGTATTTTTCTTACTTCGTTTAGTGTAAGAGTTTTAGGGAGTGTTCTTTTTAGTTTAAAGGTATACTTTATATTGTTTGTTGGGTTTACCTTGATAATTTTTGTTTCAACGCAGTATGTGAAAAACAACTTAATAGTTTGATATCTTCTTTTTATTGAAGAGTCTTTGAGCATCTTGTTCTTTTGATTTTCTATAAAACTATTTATGTGATATTCTTTTGTATTTTTAATATTTTTTACCTGTATATCATTAAAAAATATTTTCAAATCTTGTTCATATGATTTAAGTGTATAAGGCGACAAGTTTTTTGTTATTTTTAAGTAATCTAAAAATTGTTGAATATAGTTATAATGCCCATTAATGCTTATCATTTTAGTATAATATCACGATTTTACAATTAATCAACATGAGAGTTTTAAATCACAAAAATATGAATAAATTCGATATTATAATTTTAATTCTTTATGAAAATATCTTAATGTTGAATATTTATATTTATATTCTAATTTCGTGTCTGCCTGTTTTTCATTTACATACTTAATATATCCATCTAAGTATATTTTAAACTTTTTTAAGATGAAATATGCACGATGATCTTATTCAACATACTGCTTATTATCAATTATTGCTTCAAATTAATAAAAATGCCCATTCAGTAAGTAAGGGCATTTCTTCATTCGGGACTTCTTTATATAGTGCTACCCTCGCACCAGTCTTCTAAATCAATAATATCATTCAAAACTTGTTTGTCAATATTTTCAGCCAAGTGTATTACCTCTTAACTAATATTATACTATCATTTTTTAATTAAAGTAGAAAAAAATCCTCTTCTTAGAGGACTACATATATATTATTGGCGGAGAGTTAGGGATTCGAACCCTAGGTACCTTGCAGTACAACGGTTTTCAAGACCGCCGCTTTCGACCACTCAGCCAACTCTCCACTATTAATAACCCATAAATGGTGGACCATTCAGGACTTGAACCCGAAACCTACCCGTTATGAGCGGGGAGCTCTAACCAGTTGAGCTAATGGTCCGTTTGCTCATTTATTATGATTTCTTAGTTGGTAGCTGCGGGCGGACTCGAACCGTCGACCGACCGGGTATGAACCGATTGCTCTAACCAACTGAGCTACGCAGCCATTGAAATTTGGTGGAGCCAATGGGGATCGAACCCACGACCTCCTGAATGCAAATCAGGCGCTCTCCCAGCTGAGCTATGGCCCCAATTCTTCAATGAAATCTGTATAAATGGTCGGGATGACAGGATTCGAACCTGCGGCCTTCTGCTCCCAAAGCAGACGCGATACCAAGCTACGCTACATCCCGAGTTTTTGGCGCGCCCGACAAGAATCGAACTCGTAACCTCTTGGTTCGTAGCCAAGTACTCTATCCAGTTGAGCTACAGGCGCACAATTCGTCTCTGACGACCTTTTATATTATATACTCACTTCTTTAATTTTAGCAAGTATTTTTTTGCTTGGAGGTTCCTATCGGATTTGAACCGATGATGACTGAGTTGCAGTCAGTTGCCTTACCACTTGGCTAAGGAACCGTTAAGCACATATAAATATACATAATTATGCAGTTTTTTGCAACTATTTTGTATATATAATATCAATCTAATGGAATGATAATAATTGTAAACATTTATAAATTATTCTTATGCATTTCTCCAAACAGGGAAAACATAACTACTAGAACTTCTATTACTATCTAGTACTTCAGTAATATTTGCATATTCTGGAGTTCCGGCTAAATTTGAATAATGTGAAAAACCAACGAGTTTCATCTCTACCCCTGAGTTAGTTGTGTAATTATCGGACTCATAAATAACAACATGTTCATCACTAAGTAAATCGAATGTTCCTATTTTAAATACTTCAACACTTCTTTTGATTTCAATTGTTTTGATATTTGTAAAATCTTCTGCTTTGAAGAGTTCTTCATCTAAAATTACATCTTTATCTTCTCCATTAATGGTTACGATACTTTCTTCAATCGCGCTGCCATTGTAACTTTCAAAAAGTGTGTAATCAATTGAGTCTAAGTTATGTATACTTGTTACAAAGTTAGTGCGATCTAAAACTTTAGCTTTTACATAATATAAATCTATATCTCCTGTAACTGTATAAGGGAATGATATCATTTCACCTTCTCTTTCGATATTGTCATACCATCCATAAAGAACTCCATCAACGCCAAGTTCAAGATCAATTTTTGCATCTTCCGCTGTTATAATTTCACCTTTTTCTAGACCAAGAGTAAACCACCCACCATCATCCATTCCATGAAATGCAATTTGATATATTTCTTCTTCACTAGAAGTAGGTTCATCTCCACCGCATGATGTTAATACAATTCCTGTTGTGGATAGTAGCACTAATGCGCTTATTATTTTAAATTTCATTTTATTCTCCTTTTATTACTAAGATATTATATGATAAAAGATGGATTTACACACTATATTTGCATTATTTTTATATATGTATCCGTGCAATGTTACTGTTCTTCTATCGTCAACACACTATAAAAAAAGCGACTCAAGTCGCTTTTTAGTTTTTTTCTTCTACTCTTTATAGAGGTGGAGGAGGAGGTGGAGGTGGAGGAAGTAATCCACTAATCACAGTTAATGTAATTGTTGTGCCATCATCATATAATTGATATTCTGCTGAAATAGTTTCAACATATACCACTACTTTTCCGTCCTCTGTTTTGATTAATGCATCGAAAGTAAAACCATCTATTACAAATACAACCTTATCTAAACCACCAAAGGTTTGCCCTATTTTAACTTCTACAGTATTGGTTCCATCGGTGTAACTGCCTAAATAATCTCTAAGGTCGACATCCACTTTGTTTAAGATTATAGCACCTAAACTAATATCGTTAAACCTAAGTGTAGCTTCAGGGTTAGTATAGTTATCATTAGTTGTACGAAAATCAATCATACTTATAACATCATCATCGAAGAAAATCCTCATACTTAAACCATCGATTTTGGCAATAGATTTTATTTGGAGTTCACTTCCGTTAAAACTTACACTGCCATCTTTGAACCAGATATAATTTTCATTTGAAGTATCTGCGTAGAAGCCTTGATAACTAAATAAACTATCAATTACATAATTGTTTTGCGCAACAATAAGTGAGACTCCAACTTTATAACCATAAATTACAACTGTTTGGTCGCCTTCTCCAACAATAAATCCAATAGTTGGAACAAGATCGCCATTATATGAAACCATAGCAACTATATAATCATATTCAACATCATATATGAGACCATCATTTGTAGCGTTTGCAGTATCAGCAGTAAACGTGCCATTCGGACTCAATTCAATTGCTTCAACACCATATTTACCATCTAAAACATATCTTCCGAATAGTTGGCCAAAATTGTTAATTTCGATAAAACTACTTACAACAGTTTGCCCGTTAATAGTTTCATAGACATAAATTGTATTATTTAAAAATATGAGCATTACACTTGTACCATCTGCAAAATCAGCATTTATAGATATTTGATGCGTAAATGAATCTGCATCATAATGAGGCAGAAGTTCAAAAGATGTTGCTGATTTACTTTTGTAATCTATACCAGAATAACCATCTATTAGAATTGTATCCTGATTGTTAGACGTAAACATACTGTAAAGATGTTCAGTTATAATATCGGAAATAACATAAATGTCTAAACCTTCATCACTTGTCAATGAGTACATAAATAAATCATCTTGGATAATTGATAAAGTATAACTTGGTTCATCACTTACGCCATCAACGTCTCCAAATACTAAAGTTGGAAACTCTTCATTTGGCGAATATACAAAAAATGCACTTAAATACATGAATGAACTATTCACCGTCATATCAATATTGATTCCGTCGCCAATTGAAGAAATACGTAAGGTGTAATCATGCTCATCTGAGAACGATGTTAAGCTACTGCCGAATTGATCAATATAATGTTCTTCGTTAACGTAATATGCATGTTCTCCATCTACGATACCATTAATGGCGATATCTCCAACTTCTGGGTAGAAAACATGTGTTTTTTCAGAAGTGATAAATTGAACTGATTTATAGTTATGAGAAATCGAATATGAGAAATCACTTAATTCAATTGAATTATATGTTAATTCATACACGTCATCAACACTTAAAGTGTATTCAAATACATTACCTCTATAAGAATATTTTCCTTCTAAATCACTTGTGTCGTCCCACACAAATAAAATTACTGTATCAGTATCTGCAAGATTGTAAGACTGGATAATACCATATACACTTGGCGTCAATACATATTCAACTCCTGAATGCTGAGCAGTTACATAAAAACCTTTATCATCAACTACACTTGTTAAGTTAGTATAAGTTGTAACTTCATCGTTTGTAGACATTTTAATAGTCATATTATCATAATCAGGTTCACTGATATATGTATTGCTTCCATCGAATAAATCTGCTCTTAAAAATTCTAAACTTGTATAAAACGTTACTGTTTCTGGATCATAAATATCA
>CAYJLA010000032.1:0-351 GCA_964371305.1 uncultured Staphylococcaceae bacterium
TTCTATTGCTGAATTAGCAACATCACCATTAATAAATGAGTAAACTAAGCTATTTTCTTTAGTTGAGCAAGAAGTAGTAATCGTCATACATACAATCAATAAAGATAAAATTTTCATGTTCATTAATATATTATAATTACATTTTGAACATTAATATACTAAAATATTATCATGATTAATGTTGTATTATTTAAACCTGAAATTCCTCAAAATACCGGAAATATTATGAGAACATGCTCCGCAACTAATACTAAATTGCATATAATTGGACCAATAAAATTTTCAATAGATGAAAAAAACTTAAGGCGTGCTGGAATGGATTACATCAAAGATGTACAAACAACTTATTAT
>CAYJLA010000032.1:361-7212 GCA_964371305.1 uncultured Staphylococcaceae bacterium
AGTTCAAAACCAAAAACTATAATCCTAAAATTTATTGCATTTCAAGATATGGAAAAAATACGTATTCAAATGTCGATTTTTCAAATAAGCACGAAGAAGTTTTTTTGATGTTTGGTAGTGAATCAACAGGTATAGAAAAATACATATTAAAAGAGAACTTTAATGATACATTAAGAATACCTATGCTACCTAGTGCTAGAAGTTTAAATTTATCTAACTGTGTTTCGCTCGTTTTGTTTGAAGTTTTAAGACAAAGAAAATTTCATGGTCTTTCAACGTTTGAACAAATAAAAGGAGAAGATTTTATCTTAAAGTAGTTATAAATGCTTTTTAGATTTAGAAAAAGCATGCAATGATTTCTCGCGAATTTTTGAAACGTATATGCTTTGTTTCTTATTCATAAGCACACTTCCTATTTTTGTAGTTTTTCTAATATTTTTTATTTGAGTATAATTTACTTCACCTTGTTCTTTATGAGATGCAAGTAGTGCAATTTCTGCTGCGAATAAAATTTCATCATTTGTAGGCATCTCTTTACATAAAACAGCATGCGAACCTTTGTATAAGTTTATATGAAACCACAACCATGATTTATTTCTTCTGCCAATGTTAAAGGAAAGATAATCGTTTTGAAGAGAGTTTTTTCCAAATAGTACGTTAGTATTGTTTAACGTAGCACTAAATGGAAAAATTCGATCATCTTGTTTATGTTTTTTATTTTGTTGAGGAATAAATTCTCCATATTTTTCATAAACTTCATCCTTTTTATCTTCAAAATTTTCAAGATCAAACTTTATACTATTCATTTGTTCTTTTGCCTGCTCTAATCGTTTATTTAGATGTTGCAAAGAAACTTTTGCTTTCTTATATTTATTGTATAATGCAGTTATATTTTCTTGAATAGTCAGTTGATCATTTATCTCTATTGAATTAGTCGATATTGTATCGAAGTTTTCGCACTGTTCCATATCATATTTATATATTTGTAAATAATCAGCTTCACGTTTGTATTTTTCGTAATCTTTAAGATCATCTATGTCAGATTCAATGTTTTTAATGAGTTTTTCACAAAAGTGTAGTTTATTCAAAATATTCTTTTTAAGTTTTTTATCAAATTTTAATTTATATTGCTCTGTAATGGAACTTAGAAATAATCTTATTTCACTATCTGTATAAAAATCTTTTTCTACATTTGAAAAGTTATTTGGTTTTGTAGGATATGTGTACGTTGAACCTCTTAAAATTGGTCTATGTGAAGTCAAATCAGAGTAATTAATTGCGTATAAAATCTTTTTATTGTCATCTAATACAATTATATTAAATTGTTTAGCAATTAATTCAATCACAAGAAAGAAATTGCGCTTTTGATATATTTTATCGATAGATTCAAATCCGAATGTCAGTATATTATCTTCATTGTTGCTTACAACTGAAGTAATTTTCATGCGATTATAACTAGCATTAAGAAAGTTTATAAATTTATTTTTGTCTGAGTCAATTGAATCGTTATTTATGTCAATAAATGCAGCAATTATATTATTAGGTTGTGTACAAATAACAAACTTTTCCTTCTTATTTGTAAAATGAAAATAAAATAAGCAACCGCTAGAGAAAGTTACTTTTGTAATGAACTCACCAACTATATTCTGTCTACATAGCGCTGCTAACTGTTGGGTATGTATTGGAAACATCTTCATTCTTATATTTTACCACATTAACATTAAATTAACTAACTTGCTTAAAAGTGCCATACATATCTTGTCTAATAAACGTAATTAATATATAATATTAAAAAATGGAGGTAGCGCATGCGTGGTTTCTTAGTTATTATGTCTGGCCCTTCAGGAGTCGGTAAGGGCACTGTTAGAAAATATCTTTTTGAGAAGAAAAACATGAATCTTGTTTATTCTACATCTATGACCACAAGACAACAAAGAACAGGTGAAATTGACGGTGTTGATTATTATTTTGTTAGTGACGAAGATTTTGATAAAGCTATAGAATCTGGTGATTTGCTTGAATTCGCAACATTCGTAGGCAATAGATACGGAAGTCCTAAAAGTAAAATTGAAGAATTAAGAGACAAAGGTGTAAACGTTTTGCTTGAAATCGATGTTCAAGGTACACAACAAGTTCTAGAAAAATATGTATGCGACGACAGAGTATTTAGTATTTTTTTAATTCCTCCACACATAAGTGATTTAGAATATAGAATACGTAATAGAAGAACAGAAGAAGAATATGTAATTCAAGAGCGTTTACAAAAAGGAAAGAAAGAAATTGAGTTTAAAGATAGATATGATTACGTTGTCGTTAATGATGATCCACAATTAGCGGCTGACAGAATAATTAAAATTATCGAGGAGAAATATAAGTAGTGAAGATATATCAGGTCTTAGTGGAAAGAAGAAGCTTTGCATTGAGTCGTTTTTTCTCCTATTGCGCTAAAGATGAAATGAGAATAACTGAAGGTATGCGAGTACGCGTTCCTTTTAACGATTCAACGATTGTAGGTTTAGTGTGTGAGATAGTATCAAATGAATTTTCTCAAAAAGATTACGAAAATTCAGTCGGGTATAAATTACTAAATATCATTGAAGTATTAGATGTACAACCTATATTGAATAGGGAACTCATGGCATTAGCCTTAAAGTTATCGGAATATTATATAGCGCCACTCATTTCAATCATTAATTTAATGGTTCCTAATTTTCTTAAAGTAAAAACTTATGCTAACGACGTTGAAAAGTTTAAAGATTTTAACGTTGAAGGAATTGCTGCTAAGGATAATTTATCTAATATAAATGTTGATTCACTTATTCATAATTTTTCGAATACATCACGTGAATCGATACTTTTTTATAATTATCAATATTATGACAACTACGCGATGATTACTAGTTGTTTGAATGAAGTATTGTTTGAAAAAAAACAAGCCCTTATTGTTTTCCCTGATACTGAAGCTTTATATGTGGCCCTTCCGTATTTTTTAAAAAACTTTTCCAAGGATTTGGTTTATATTCATAATGAAATGACATTTGCTGAAAGGAATCAGATTTATAAGTCAATATCAGATGGTAAGTATTCTATTGTTCTTGGTACTGGTTTGGCATCTTTTATGCCTCTTAAATCACTCAGTTTTGTTGGTGTAATAGATGAAGAAAGCCCGAATTACAAATTAATGAAGAGTCCGTTTTTAAATTATGTTGATGTTTTACAAATTAGAGCAAGGGCTCACAAAGCTAAACTTGCGTATTTTACATCTTCGCCAAGTGTTGGTCTTTATCATAAAGCTATGAATAATAACCTCTTATATGTTGAAAACAATGATCCGCTTTTTAATATTGTGCAAGTTATTGATTTAAGTGTTTCTAAGAATATATCGGCATTTAGTTCCATTTTATCAAATGAACTAGTTCTTCAAATCACTAAAACCATGGAAAAGAAAAAGACTAGTTTGCTTTTTTTGAATAAAAAAGGTTATTCTAGTATGCAAGTTTGTAGAGTTTGTGGAAAGACTGTAAAGTGTCCAAATTGCGGTATGACATTAAATTATTATAAAAATGATGATAGTTTAAGATGTGCATCTTGTGCATATAAAACAAATAATGTTGAAAAATGTGATCAGTGTGGACATAAAAGCTTTATGCGCATAGGTTTTGGATTGGAAAGACTTTCTCAGGAAATACTTAAAGCATTTCCAAATGCAAAAATTCTTATTGTTGACGCTGAAAAATATAATACATATAAAAAACTAAATGCCGTACGTAATCAAATTGAAAAACATAGCTACGATATTGTTATTTCAACTGATATTCTATCTAGGTTTAAAAGCATTGCAAACGTTGATTTAGTTTCTTGTGTTTTACCAGATATAGGATTATCACTAAAAAGTTTTAATGCTGAAGAAAAAGTGTTTCAATTTCTAAAAAAATGTTTAAGTGTAAATCTTGAAATTGATTCTACTAAATATGTAGTACAAACATATGATAGAAAAAACAAAGCAATTAGTGCAGCTTGTTATTTTGAAAATGATCAATTTTACTTCTATGAAATTAACAAAAGAAGACAAACGTTATATGAACCATTTGTTCATTTAATAGTTTTACATTTCTTGTCTTCTAATAAGAGTAGTAATGATGAGTATATAAAAAGTATTAAGGCAATGCTATTAAATAAGTTTGGTAAAAGAATTAGAGTTCTTGGGCCAAAAACATCATTAATACTAAGAGGCGAAAAAACATCATATGAGGATGAGTTGCTAATAAAATATAAAACCAACGATGTTAAAACTTATATAGCTAGTTTGTTAAAGAGAATTAAAGAAGGTTCTAAAGTTGAAATACAGGTTGATATAAAACCTATTGATTATTAAGGAGAAAATTATGATAGTTATTAAGATGACAGGATTTCCAGATTTTGTAGTTAGGGAGTATTCACAAATATATTTAAAATCAATTTCACAGATATTCGAAACTGAAGAAAATGAAATTGTTTTTGTTCACGATAACTCATTGGTTTTACATAATGGTGTAGAACAAACGATGTGGTTTTGTTTTATTGAATTGAGTTTGGATGAAAGATACAAATATTTTGAAGATATTATGAATAAATTTTTATATGAAACTTTAAAAGAGCAAGCAATAAATTTATCTATTACATATAAATATTGCGTTAACTCTTCGAATAAGATCATTTTAATTAGTGAATATCCAAAATTTGTTAGTGAAGATAATGCTGTTGAAGTGACTCAACCTGAATACGAAGAAGAAGATATTATGGATGAAGAAAAGATTTATACTGGAAATATCTTCGAGGATATGGACTAATTATGAAAAGTATTGGTATAAACATTTATATACTTGATAGAGTTATTTTTGAAAAAATGCAGTTTATTGATGTTGCAAACCATTATTTTAACATCAATAAAAATGATCTTGATTCTAAAGAGGTTGTATTTAATATGTGTACTAACGTATTAAGAAATTACAACTTTCTTAAATATGTTGTGACTTCTTGCATTAAGTGTAATTTTTCTTTTAAAGAGAAATTATATATTTATATATTCCTAGTTAATATGTATATATCCAAGCAATATAATGATGAATTGTATTGTGAAGTGCTTGAAACAGTATTAAATAAGGAATTATATAATTTTGTTACAACGTTTGACTTCGATGAATTGTTTAAAACGGAATACACAGGTAACAAACATTTATCATTTAAATATAATTTACCTGAATCATATTTTAAAATGATACATAAACAATTTTCGGTTGAATTTATAAATAAGCAACTTCAACGATTAGATAAACCTTTTCATAGAGCATATTTTTTACCTGAACTAAATGAACAAGAAACAATTAATTTTGCTAAGTTATATGGAGATATGTTTAAGTTGAGTAAAAATAAATCATTTCTTTATTCTAGTGCAAAAGAAAAAATTAATCTGTGTAATTTTAAGGATGTAAAAATATATGAAGGTAATGTTGGTATGCGTCATTTATTCGATAAAGTTTTTAATTATAGATATTTTGGTGATATAGCGTTATTTTCTAACGACAATAAAATTATAATTAATGAATTGATTGACGGAAGAACTTACCAAAGTTTGAATATCATGGTTCCAAATATTTATGAATTTGGTTCAGCTATGAACAAAGTGGGAAAAAATCAGTACAAAAACGTGCACTTACATTCACTTTTACCATATAAGTTTGACTTAGTGCTTCCTACAAAACAAGATCTTGTTATAATTATGCCTGAATCAACAAATATTGATGCACTAAAATTTGAATCAGAATTGTTACTAGGATTAGATTTGCAAAGTCTCACAAATATAATTTTAAAACAACAAGAACAATTAAATGATGCCTCTGAATATGTTAATAATGGAGGATATCTTGTTTATATTGTGTCCACATTAAACAAAAAAGAAACTATTGATAATATGAAGTTTTTTCTAGATACAACTTCAGACTTTGAATTAGTTGAACACAAGCAAATGTATTTTACTGATAAGTATGAAACGATGCTATATTATGCAATTTTTAAAAGAGTAAGCGAATCGAATGAAGACTAATATATTAAATTACTCATTAGAAAAACTCGAACTTTTATTGTGTAATAAATATGATCAAAAGAAGTTTAGAGCTACGCAAATTTTCAACTGGATATATGGAAAAAACGTTTTAAATTTTAATGATATGAGTGATATTTCAAGTAAATTTCGTACTATATTAGATGAAAATTTTGTTATAACGCTACCAAAAATATCTATTAAACAAACTAGTTCAGACGAGACTGTAAAATTTTTAACACAGTTTGATGATGGAAATAAAGTTGAAACTGTAATAATGAAATATAAATATGGCAATGTCTTGTGTGTGTCTTCACAAGTTGGCTGCGCTATGGGTTGTTCTTTTTGCGCTTCAGGACTGCTCACTAAAGTAAGAAATTTAGAAGTGGGGGAAATGATAGGTCAATTATATTTAGCTAATAACATTTTAAAAGAAAAAAATGAAAGAATTACACATATTGTAATTATGGGGACCGGCGAACCGTTTGACAATTACGATAATGTTATGGATTTTATAAGAATTTCTAATTCATGTCGTGGTTTTGAAATTGGCGCACGACATATTTCTGTATCAACTTGTGGTATACCTTCTAAAATTAGAGACTTTGCTAATGAAGGCTTGCAGGTAAATTTGGCAATATCATTACATGCACCAAATAACGATATTAGAAATCAATTAATGAAAATTAATAAAGCATTTCCATTAGAAGAATTAATGGAGGCGGTGAAATATTATGAAAGCAAAACAAAACGAAGAGTTACTTTTGAATAT
>CAYJLA010000033.1:0-6659 GCA_964371305.1 uncultured Staphylococcaceae bacterium
ATTCCAAAGATGGACATTTGCCAGAATTAGGATTAGATACAGGATTAGGATATCCTATAACTGCAATCGATTAATTTTGAATATTAGATATCGAGGATATTAATGATTTCCTAGGTTTTGATGTATGGGATGATTTAGACTAATGTTTTTAAACAGAACTTGTGGCAAATAACAAAAATTAAAATGATTTTTAAAAAATGATTTTCATAATATAATAGACTTATATTTAGTTAAGAGGGTATTTATATGAAAAAATTAGTGTATCTATTATACGTTTTATTATTACTACCAACTATAGTCTCTTGTAGTAATAATAAAGTTTCAAGTAGTGGGGATAATATCTCTATAACAACAATAGAAGATGCATCTAATATAGATGTATATCTTAAAGCAATTGTTCGTCAGGATTTTTATCTAGATAATAATCATTACATTATGAATACAGAATCTAATTTAGTTATAGAAGATAACTATGAATTAATTGGATATTTTGTAAATGAGGAAGATCTTAACTATTGGAAGACATACGATAACAATATAGATTTAAAGTATGCAGTAGATGATAGTAATAACTTAGTTCATAATGGCACTGTTGAATTTAAAGATAGATTCGCTATATATTCAATTGATAACCCCAATAATTTAGGATTAAGAATTGGTTCTGAATTATGTGTATATGAAATAGTTTAAATAATGAGTTAACTCATTAATTATTTCAGATTTTTATAAATGTCCATCGCATGATGTTTATTTAGTTATGCTATAAGTGTAGGCATAATACAAACATGCATAAATGTCCAACCTTGACAATTTTGGTGTTACTAGATATTATAATGTTGTATTTATTGTTCAAAAATTAGCAATATAATATCAGTATGGAGGGCATATGAATATAAATTATAATACGTATATTGGCGACATAATTAAGAATATCCCATTTGGAATGCCGTTTTTTACGGACGATATATTACAAGAACTCTCAGTTGAAACTAAACTTCCTAAAGACGAAATAAAAAGCGTTGTTAACTTAAATTTAAAAAGGTATGCAGATAAAAACATTATTGAGCGAATTCAAAAAGGTATTTACTATAAACCAAAAATGACCGCATTTGGCAAGATAAAACCACCAATTGATTTAGCTACTACTAAACTATGCACAGAGCATGGAAATGAAATCATTGGGTATATTGGAGGAGAATTACTTTTAAATCAACTGGGGTTAAGTACATTAATGCCTAAAAACAAAGTAATTGTCACGAATAAATATAGAGCAAAAGTTATAGAAAATACACATATTATTTTAGTGAAACCTGTAACGGAAGTAAAAAGAACAAATTATAGATATTTGCAGATCATAGATGTTATTTCAATGTTAGAGAATGCATTTATAGATGCAGTGAAACCTAATGATATAATACTCAATTTTATTAGGAAATATAGTCTTAATGAGCTCGAGTTATTAAAATATGCTAAAAAGTATTACTCAAGCAAAGTGTTGTTAGCAACATTAAATATTTTATTGGAGAAATAAAGATGAATTTACATGATGGCAAAGAAGCATTTGCATCAATAATAAGTAGCATAGGTGAAAGAACAGGTATACGAAATGACATCATTGAAAAAGATTATTATGTTGTTTTGATTCTTAAAGAGTTGGCCGAGAAACAAAATATATTGCCTGCGTATTTCAAAGGAGGAACAGCTCTTTATAAAGCTATGAAAACATTAAATCGCTTTTCGGAAGATATAGATTTAACTGTTGATGTTAAAGGGTGCACTAATAACCAAAGAAAAGTAAGGCTTGAAAATGCTTCCAAAAAATATTCATCATTAAAGAGAACAACTGATAAAAGTAAAGAATTGAATGGAAGATCGAGCATTGTCGCTGTATATAATTACACTCCTATAACTGCAGTTGATCAAAACGACGAACTTCAAAGATTTGGTAATGTAAAAGTAGAAGCAACTTCTTTTACGATTAGTGAACCTTACGAGGAATTAAGTATTGAACCACTGCTATTTACCAAAGCAACCGAAAATGAAAAAATGATATTGTCAGAACAGTTTGGAGTTAGCTCGTTTAAAATAAAATCAATAAAACAAGAAAGAATTTTTGTAGATAAGATAATTGCGTCAGAACGTTATTACAAACAAAACAAACTATTTGACGTGTCTAAACATTTATATGATTTAGTTATAATGATGAATTTATCTAATATCAATAACCTACTTTTAAACAACGATGAATTTATTAAAATGTTGTCGTACACACGTAGAGAAGAGAAACAAAGGTTAGGTAGTGATTTATGTAACTTGCCGTTTGCTAGTTTTTGCCTTTTTAAAGATATCACACTTAATAAAGAATTAGAGTCATATTTTGATAAAATGCAAAATATATATGTTCTTGCAGAAAAAGACAAAATAAAATTTGATATTATGACTGACAAAATCAACATGTTAAATAAAATACTTTTATCTTTAGATGAGGAATTAAAATAAAATTTAAATTAATCGATATTTGAACAGTTTCATATTGCAAAAATAATGTCTCTACAACAACAATAGAAGATGCATCTAATACAGATGTATAACCACACTATAATATCTAGATAATAATCATTACTATGCACATACAATCAACGAGAATTAGATTAGATGCTTAAATTACTGTTTTGTGTAATAATATATATGTCTTAACCTAATAAGCGGATCGCAAGGAGGAATTGTCAAATATGAATTTTAATAAGTTAATTAAATCAACGATAGTTATCGTAGCAATAGCGCTAATTGTCTCATGTGCAAACACGACTAGTATTAATAAAAAACTATTAAAAGAAGAAGTTGAAAAATTTCAGTTACAAGTTGATTTAGATTCCTATAAAAGTGTTTTAAACTTTCATAATGAATTTGAATTAAGTAATGCAATGGATGTATTTACGCATTATGATTTAGTAGATATAGCAGCGTCAAAAAATTTCTATTTTGTGCACGAATCATTAACAGATATAAATACATACTACTTTTACGATTCTATCACATCATATTATTACATTTTAAAAGAACATGATTATTCTTCTACATATAGTGGTACAAAACAATCTATGTCGCTAGAAGAAGCTATTATTAAACTCAACTCAATAGAAGCCGTTAATGATGCTAAGAGTACTCTAGATTCCACTTATAACTTTATATTTGAAATGATAGAAAAGCACAATTCATATTATGTTGTGATGGATAATAATGGAAGAACATACAATATCGTCGATAATAAAGTAGTTGATGAAATGAATAATAAATACTCATTAATGATTGATTGTGGTGATTTATCTTATATTTTAACTATGGACAACGAACGATTAGTGCAGTTTTCACCTTATGTAAAAAACAATAGTTTGACTGAAATTGATTCATCCTTGTTTCAATCTTCATTTATTTATAGCGGAAAAACAGACTTGAGTAAAGTTATGACACCGCTTGAAGAAGATAGACAAAACGGAACTAATTTAATGGATAAGTTTAATGTTGTGGAAATAATTTAGATTATAATAGTGCTATTGAATTTAAAGATAGAATTAATTATTCTAATATTTAGGATTAAGAATTGGTTCTAAATTATGTGCATATGAAAGAGTAATGTAGTGAATAATCATACTATTACATTTTTTCAAGATAAAAAACTAATACACTAAAAGCCTCCCATAAAATGAGGTAGCGTTTAATATTTGTAGGGGTAGTCCATGTAATTAGTTTCATTTTACCTCAACAAGCTGGGTCTTTCATTACTTAAGTCAATTTGTTTACTAACTTTAGTTATGATATGCGTAATTGTAGGAATATTTGCATCAAAATCTAATATGCATAGGCGGTTTTGACCTTCTTGACTGCATGCGCTATATGAAGGATCATTGTAGCTATCGAATGCATTAGAATCATTTTTTAGCAATCTAGTTATCAGCATCATTTCACGTATTTTGTTTTGAGTTACGATGACGATGAATGATTCCTGGCCTTTAGAACTGCTGATATCGAACACTTTTGTATTTATAGAAGGTTCCATATAATCTACTATCATTCATCTTACGTGATATTTATCTGGTACATAAATTGCTTCACAAACTGTAATCTGTTCTTTAAAATTTTGTATGTAATTTGCAAGATATCCAGATATATAAATAGTTTCACTTTCCTTTAGGTTGTATCGTATTTTTAAATGATAGTTTATTTTTTTCTTCGACCGTTTTCAAATAAAAACATGATAATGTTGTCTTGTTTAGAAACATTCTTATATTCTTTTTGCCTAATTTGGAAACACCTGGAAATATATGTTGTATAAAGTTTATTTTGTTCTTACTTCTTAAAACATTCATTTTTTTCAACTATTTGAACATGCACTTTGTTGTTTCATCTATCTATATTTGCTTCATGAATACTGAATACTTTCGATTATTGATTGATTAACTATGTAAAAAAACTGTTACTTTAGTTACGTCGATGCTTCCGATCCTAGACATGATTGTACGCTCATCTATACGGATCAATGTGTAGTTAAGATCTTTTTGTGATTCTAATGCTAAAGCTCTGTCTCTATTTTCAAGAGCTCTAGATACTTCTAACGGAAGAATTCTTTTACTTTCGTATGTTATGTCGTCTAGTTTTTCAAAATTTTGTACTATGATATTCATGGGGGAAGTCTCCTTGTAGGTGAAATTACATTATAAGACTTACTCTTTTCTTTTGTTACCTACAATTATTAAACGTTATCATTTACTAACAAAAGGTTGAAATATTCATGCTTTTGTTTTACTTTATATGTTGTAAGTTAATTTTATGATTATAACAATAGGTTATAAAACTCAATTATAATTACGGAAAGGATTTTTTATGAAAAAAATATTTTTATCGTTATTCATAATGCCGCTAGCAATTGCTATAACAAGTGGTCTTAATAATAACACAAATGAAGTCGTGGAAACACACGCAATGGCTCCCGTAACTGAAAATTATTCTCACGATTTTGAAACTAATCTTGATATAGGATTAAATACAGCTATATTTAACTCATCTTTACAAATAGAAGAACCATATATTGCTAGGGAGGTTGGTATTGCTCTTTCACATTCGCACTTTCTTAAGCACGAATTGAAAGGATATATTGTGTCAGATAATCTTGAAATTCAATTGTTGGCTACAACAATTTTCAGCCCTTCAAGAACACTTACTGTTGATATGTTAGATGTTTTCGGTAACACAATTTGTTCTAATGAAATAACAGCTGATGAAACCGGACATTTTTCCTTAACGGTTCCTCAAAAAGATGCTGCTAATGCCTCATCATTTATAATATATAATTTTGAAGATGGAATAAGTTACGGAATGTTTTTAAAAGAAATTTCTGTTAGTTATGATTATATGATGACTGATCCACTTAATATTTCTTATACAAACATAGAAACTGATGAGCACAATAGAATAACAAATGGAGATAATTTTCCATACAATGGCCTTTATTCAAATGGTCAATTACATATCGCAAATAATGTTTTACTTGATACGGTTAGCCCAATATCTAATAAAATTTACGTATCTAGTTTACTTGGAGAAAATACAGTAGTTACCAGAGAAGAAATAAGTGTAAATATGACATTATCTTCTACTAGTGCTATTTCTAGTAATTATGACTTTACTGTATTTGTTGTTAATGAACTTGGAGAAGTAGTAGCAAGCGGAACTCCATACACAGTTAATGTATCTCTTAGAGATGAATTAGTTACGCTTACTGTTTCTTTAACAGATGTTCCTCATTTTGAACTTCTTGGTAATTATCGTGTTATTGTAAATGTAGATTATGATTATGATAAAGATGGAACAGATGTAGTTATTTTATCTAAATTAACATTATCATCGGCGAATGAAGCAGTAGGCTGCAATCCAAAAAGCAGAGAATTTATTAATCTAGTAATGTTTTCTAATGAAGAAGGTACTTGTAACACTAGATTTTATCAGGCAAGAGATTTATTTTTAGGTTTACCTACTAGATATCAAGATGCAATGAAGAATCCATCAGAAACTGTAACTAGTTATAAAAGATATAATATGTCTAATGCACATTTAGGTATAGAAAGATATCTTGCATGGGCAACTGCATTAGGAGAAGATCCATTTTCTAATACATATAGTTATCAAACAAACAAATACGACGCTAAAGGTAGCTCAATATTAATTATTTCCATTAGTGCACTTTGTTTTGCTAGTATTGGTAGCTTTGTTGTTTATAAAAAGAAAAAAATTAGATAAAATAAGTATTTGGTATAACGATAAATTCAAAGGTCTACGAATTAGGCCTTTGTTTTTTTATGCTAAATATTTTAACTATTACTTATGATTAAACTTGTAAAAATAGTGACATTTAATATACAGTTATGAAAAAAGAAAGAAATAATCAAAGACAACTAAGAGAATTATGCGAAAAATTGGATTTTCTTCATGCTTATGACGATTTAAGATATCATGGTTTATATAATTTAGGACTAAGAATTGGTTCTGAATTATGTGTATATGAAATAGTAGTGTAGTTAGTCAACACGACTATTGTATTTTCAATAGCTAAAAGTTAATTCAAACATTATTATAAAAAAATTTGATTTTTATTAAATAAGATG
>CAYJLA010000034.1:0-6273 GCA_964371305.1 uncultured Staphylococcaceae bacterium
ATAACAATTACTAATTCAACAACAGTAAATCCATGTAGATTAGCGCTTCTTCTTTGTGTATGATAACTTTTATAAAAATATTTCTTCATCAATTCATTTTATTAAATTTATTATTAGTAGTAAATAATAACCTATATTTAATAATTTAAATTAATAATTGTGATTTTTATTTAAGTAGTGTGGGATCCAAGCTAGAATCACAAGAAGAAATCCTTTACATTTAATTATTAAAAAGAAGTTATTCATACTATAGTTGGTTTAGTATATAATAAAAAAAGTGTGAGGAAAAATATGAAAAAGATACTATTAGGATTTATGATGATTATTATGGGATTAGCGGCAACTGGTGGCGCTATTTTGCATAATGAAGTAGTTGAAACAAATGCTGCAGTTCAACCAACAGAGATTGAAATGACTCAGGCAACTTATGGAACAAAAAGAAACGTTGTTCATGATTTTACAAAAGAAAATACAAGTGATTACGCTTATCTAATGCGTGAAGGTTCACTTATTA
Organism: uncultured Staphylococcaceae bacterium; assembly: GCA_964371305.1. Classification (GTDB taxonomy): domain Bacteria; phylum Bacillota_I; class Bacilli_A; order RFN20; family CAG-826; genus CAYJLA01. Next base: position 515 of record CAYJLA010000034.1, read on the forward strand.
TGAATATTGGTAAAGGCGGCTATGTAACTGAATCTACTTTAATAACGAAAACATTCCCAATAATTTCTAGAGATAGCGATATTGGATTAAATTTCAGTTTTAGCGTGCCAGAAGGAAAAGATGTTAAATCTCTTAACATAAGACTTGCTTTAGGAACTCTTGGAAATACTGGATATAACTACACACATACATTTGAAACTCCTGTTACGGGCGATGTAGTGTTAAATCTAATTCTTCCATTTGATTATGAAACATCAAACTTAGAAGAAATAGTTGGCTATTCAAGTAGTTTGGTAGTCCATACTATTAAAGACTCAACCGATACACTCGTTCGTGATTTGGTCTACAATTATGCTACATTTTCATATTATGAATTAGTTGCTACTAAAATTGAAGTAACACAAGATGAAATTATAAATAACGTTGTTGGACAAGATATAAATGTTAAAGCTATATCAATAACTACTTCTTTTGAAGGAGGTTATCAAGAAACAATTAGCAAAACTGCTACTAGTTCTTCTTACTATTTATCTAATAATATTGGTAATTTCTGGCATTCTGAAACATACACAGGGAATGTATATTTATCAAATCACATTGTAGGAACTTATTTTGGTTTACCTAATTACTGGATGAGATATGTTCCGGGTTATAGTGCAATTAAGTTAACTGTAGGAGATGTATATGGTTATATTTTACATGAAGATACTGCAGGTGAATCTTTAACTCCAACACTTGATTTAAAAAACGGTGATCATGTGTATATAGGTGGACCAGAAGGATACTTAAGTGCAAGTAATGTCTTTGCAGGGAATGCTAATGTTTTGATTAGCGAATCAGAACTAACAAGTAATGATTTATTTATGCTTACTTATAGTCCAGATTCAAAAATTCAAAATTTAACACTTAAACACGCTGTATATGGGTATTTAGGCTATTATAGATGGGATAACATAATGGCATTCTTCGACAATCATGATGAATTTGCTGATGAATATGCTGGTTTGGGATTTGCATATATTGAAGCTTTTGATAAAGTTATGTTAATAAACGGTTATACTGATACGGTTGACTATGTTGGTGGTCAATGGAATGAATATTACGACAATGAAGATGTTCCTGCTCCACTTACTGGTAACATGGGTTTAATTAAAGCAACACCAAGTGCTGCTACTGTTGCTAATTTAATTAATGCAGAAGATAGCGAAGGACAATGTGTTTTAAAGTTTAATCTTGCAAAAAAATCTTTATTGGCTTTATCTATTGAAGAATTAAACGTTTTTAAAACATCAACAGATACAAATATCTTAAATGCAAGATTACGTTATGAAGCTTGGGCTGCACATCTTAATCAATCAGCATATACTGATGAGGTTTTAATAAATGATTTTGTTGTTATACAAGATATTTCAACTATACTTGCTGTAGTTTCGATTATTGTTATAGCAAGTGTATCGTTAATCGCATACACTACATATTCTAAAAAGAGATTAGACAAGTAAAACAAATTTTATAATAGTATTTCTTGTAAAAATTAAACTGCTGAACGTAAAATTTAGCAGTTTTTTAACATATTTTTACTAGAATGATCACTATATATTTACGGACCTGCATTATAGTAATTTTAAAATAGCATATAAGCTTAATAATTGACAACTTAACTCAACTTAAATAAAATAAATACTGGCAAAGATATGATTTTAACTAAAGTTAACTACAGTAAGGACTCAGCATTTAAAATATTTTTAAAATGCGCAATACCTAGTGTTATAGCAATGTTTTTTGCGTCGATTGCAACTATGGTTGATGGAATATTTGTTGGGCAAAATTTAGGAGTAGATGGATTGTCTGCAGTTAATTTAATTACACCAATATTTATGTTACTTGTTGCGTTTGCTGGAATGATTGCTGTTGGTGGTAGTGTGCAAGTTTCTATGTATTTAGGTAATAAAAACAAGCAATTTGCCAGTAGAGTATTTACTACTAGTGTAATTTTACTAGTGCTGTTCGGTCTTGTCTTTGGAACAATTACATTTTTTTCTGCAAAAAGTATACTAAGTCTGTTTGATGCAAGTGCAACACTAATTGATTATGCAGTTAAGTATATTCAACCGTTTGCTTATACACTTCCATTACTCTTTTTGTTTTTCTCTTTAGATAATTTTTTAAGGGTATGTAAAAAGATAAAAACGTCATTATTACTTAATATACTTGCTGCGCTTATTAACATACTTTTAGATTGGCTATTTCTAGCACATCTAGGTCTAGGTATTGAATTTGCTGCGTATGCTACTGCAATTTCATTTTCAGTTCCAAGTATTATTGTAGTTATTATATTTGCTACAAAAAAGCTCGATTTACACTATACAAAACCAGTTTTTTATAAAAAATTGTTATTTAATATATTTTTTAATGGTAGTAGTGAATTTTTATCAAATTCAGCATCTAGTTTTATATCTTTAATTATAAATGGTGTCTTACTGAGTTTAGCAGGTGCAGTTGGTGTTGCGGCATATTCGGCTGTTTTATACATTGATAGCATTGTACAACCTTTACTATTTTCTTTAAGTGACTCTGTTCAACCCGCTATTTCATACAATATCGGTAAAAAAGACCATAAAAAAATTTCTTCCATTGTAATTATTACCTCTGTGGCAGCAGCAATAATTTCTCTTGTTGTTTTTGTTGTTATGTTAAGTGCGCCTAAGGCATTAGTTTCGCTATTTGCTGAGTCAGGAGAGCTTGAAATGATTTCGCTTGCAACATCTGGTGTTATAATAATGAGTTTTTCTTATTTAGTTATATGGCTAAATATAGCTGCTAGTAGTTTCTTTACTTCTGTTAATAGACCTATGTTCTCATTAATTATTATGATGTCTCAAATAGTAGTGTTTCCGTTGATATTTATATTTATCTTGCCTAACGTAATGGGTGTTAACGGCGTATTTTATACGATGCTATTTTCAATTATAATTGCATTTATAATCGCAAGTGTTTTAATTACTATTTTCATAAAGAAAAAAATGATATACAAAATACAAGTTGATGAAAGCATACTAGATGAACAAATAGCAGAAAATAGTTAAAGCCAAGTTGAATAAAAAATATTTTATTAATACTTTGATTTATTTTATAATTTACTTATATTTGGAGGGAATATTATGAAAAAAATATTTAATGCTGTTGGTTTTTCATTATTAGGTATATCTCTTTTCGCTAGTATACTTATTAATAGACCAATTCAAACTGACGCAAGTGCAAACGAAGAAGTATCAATTGTCAATTGCGAGACCGGAACAAAGAAAACTATCGGCCTAGATCTTGCAAACCCAAGTTCTAACGATCCTTTGCATTATGTAAGACGTGGAAAAGAACTCAATGTTTCTTTAGGTAAAGGTGGTGAATTAGTTTTTTCGGATTATGGTGCAAAATTAATTAATTCAAAAGATCCACATTTAGCTCGTGGAACACAAATTGGTATAAATGTTTCATTCACTTTAGCTGAAGGAGTTAGTATTGATAATTTTAGTGTTTTATTAAAAGATTTTTCCTATGACAATATTGTTGATACTAAAGTAATAAATTATGATTTACCACAAACAGGATTAATAGAATCAACTATTGTTATGGATATAGTCGATTTTGACTCACAATACTTTAATTTTGCAAACGCAATTTCTATTGCAAATATGAAATTAGGTTTTGCTACGATTGCAGATGATTCAGTTAGTTTTAACGCTATTTCAATAACATACTATGAATTAGAAGTTGAAAGTATCGTTATAAACAAACTAACTCTCCGCGAAAATACTATGCATCATACAAGCATTACTAATACAATATATGAAGAAATGGATATTGAAGTTTATTATGCAGGAAATTATATTGAGCATTTTACACAAGATTCTGAAGGTAATAAAGTTGTGTCATCAAACAAATACGGGTTTGGTAGCGAACTAGAAATGAACAATATAGCTTTCGATGGTTATTTTAGTTTGTATGATAATAACGATAGCTATTTTGATATTTTAAACCCATCAATAAAGCTCAGTGTATTTGATGTTAGTATAGTTTATTATTTCGATTCTAATTATGTAATGCACGTTGGTGATGATGGTTTAACAGAAATATTGTATGGACAACATTTTTACTTGAAAACACATGATGAAATACATGGTGAACGATACATAAGTTCTAAAAAAATTGCAAATAATGATTTAACACACATTGTTCAAACTGAAGATTTAAGTATTGAAGATGCCTTCATTTTTGAATTTGATTCAAAGTATGGTTATGTAATTTCTTCACTGCATGGCTATTTACATGCTTCATTAACTACTGGTGAATTACTTTTTTTACCTACAGTAACTGAAAATGACGATACAGTTATTCCAGAATGTACTATTATAATTTTAGGAACTGACTTTCAAACTATTTCACTTGGTATTTTGAATTATTATATGTCTTCAGATGTAAATAATGAAGATAGATTTGTCTTAACATCTGAAGGAATTGGATATGCCCTGCAACCTTTTGAAATAATAAATACAGCTGATACAGTCGCTAATCAAATTAATTGGGGTGAAGAAGTAAATCAATGTACTTATAAGTTTGATTGGGTCAAAAAATATGTTTTAACATTGTCTATAGAAGAATTAAATATTTTTAAAACTTCTACTGATGCAGACATAGTAAGTGCAAGAACTCGCTATGAAGCGTGGGCTGTTCATCTTAATCAGGAAAGTTATACTGCAGGTACTTCAATTTATAGTTTAACTATTAATGAAAATACAGGAACTATTATTGGTATAATTACTGTTGTAACTATTGTAAGTGTCTCTATTATTGTTTACATGACATATTCTAAGAGAAAAGTAAGATAATTAATTTAAATGACTTTATATAAAATAAAATTAAACAATTGTTTTTATATGCATTAAATTAGTGTAATACAGTGAAATTATGATATACTTAACAAGTTAAAGGAGAAAAAATATGAAAAGAAAATTTATATTTAGTGGTGTAGTGGCAGCAATGTTACTTGCTTCTTGTGTGCCTACGACTAGTAGTAGTAACAGTCCTAGCGTTACTGAACCAACAGTACCAAGTATTAGTGACATAACTGATCCTACTATTGGAAGTTCAACTAGTGAACCAAGTATATCTGATCCAAGCGTTAGTGATCCGTCTACACCAGCAGAAGGTTTTACTAAAGAAGAATACGGTAGTGTATATGGTACATTCTTTGGTGCTGATGGCGCTATTCTAATTGAACACGACATCACAAAAGTTATTACTGACGAAGATGAAGTGACTATTTTAACACCAAATGAAATAAAAGAAGAAACATTCGCTTATGAACTTGATGATGTAGAAGATGATACAAGTGCGCCATCAAACGTTAAAGGTGTATCAGTATATCTAAGTGATGACATGGGTGTAGAATATAGACTTAGACTTACACCAACAAAGAAAATGTTGTTGTTATTAGAAAAGAAAGTTGGGGAAACATTCCAGGAAGTTACAACATATATGCCTGATATTTCTTCAATTACTGGGTTTTATGACTTTATAGGTGATAATGATCCTTATAATATTGGTTTTTCCATTGATGGTACATTTTCTATTGAAAAAGATGTATTCTTAATAGCAAAAGCTGGATACGATTGGGAATCTATTAATATTGAATACGCATTAAGTTTCCTTTATGCAAATGAAGAAGGAGATATAGTGGTTGGTTTTGATTATTATGACTATGT
>CAYJLA010000035.1:0-5134 GCA_964371305.1 uncultured Staphylococcaceae bacterium
GTATATGTGAGTATATTCCTCATTAAATACACGTTGTTCATTATATTCTGTTGGTAAATATTTAGTTAATATTTTAGTGTTATTGATTGCTGATTGATCTGACAAATAAAACTTTTTCTCATGTAACAATTCAATTGCTTTATCAAAAAAGCATGTTTTTTTGCAAACTTTCAAATTGATATACATAACACCTGAATTAATGTATGTATGATTAATCCATGTTTTTCCAAGGTAGTCTAAAACGGCAGCAAATTCAAATTCTTCTATATTAATATCAAAAATAGAAGAGACACTTTTATTTATCATCGTATCTACATCTAAATATAATAAATAATTTGTTTTAATATGTTTTAAAGCAAATAGTTTCAGCATTGAATAAGATGATTTAATACTCTTGTTATTAGGATTATTTTCAAAATTTTGCCTGAAATCATCTGTTAAATCATACAATTTAACTCTATTTAACTTATTGTATCTTTTAGCTATACCTTCAATAACGAAAGCGTCGTGTGAATGTATTGGTTCACCCAACCCTGAAGGAAGATCGGTTTTCATAGTAAAAATATGAAATATGAGTGGTGTACTTTCATTAAAACGCAATATAGATAATATAGATAATAATATGCCTTTAAGAACTCTTCTGTTTCCTGTATACAATATATTATAGTTTTTATGCACTACCTTAGTTTCATCCATACTACTATGATATAGTTTATAAGATATAAAGTATACCATTTTAAGACTTAAAATGAAAAAAATGTATGATGTCTACTATGAAATTAAAAGCTAAAGTTATTTTAGACTAAATAGAAAGTGTTTACTCCATCAGTTTGTTAAGATATAATTATTTTATGATTATAACAATTGTGTGCGATGTTCTGGGTGAACCAAATAACGGAACTACGATAGCTGCATTTAACCTTATAAATGCGCTTAAGTCTTATGGTCATACAGTAAGAGTTGTATGTCCTGATGAAGATAAAAAAGATCAAGAGAATTATTTTGTTGTACCTACAATTGATTTTAAAGTATTTAATAAATACGTTGAAAAGAACGGAGTTTCCTTATCAAAAGCTGATGTTATGATTATTGCGCGAGCAATCAAAGGATCTGATGTCGTTCATGTTATGCTACCTTTCGCCCTTTCTAGCACGGCAATTAGGTTATGTAAGAAATTTAAAATACCAGTAACAGCAGGATTTCATGCTCAGGCAGAAAATGTTACTTCACATTTTTTCTTAAAAGATGTTCCATTCGCTAATAGAATGGTGTATAAAACATTTTTTAAGAAGATATATTCTAAAGTTGATGCAGTACATTATCCTACAAATTTTATTAGAAGGTTGTTTGAAAAAAGTGCAATGAGAAAAACAAATGCCTACGTAATATCAAATGGTGTAAATGAGCGTTTTGTTCAAAAAAACGTTGTAAGACCTGAAGAATTTAAGAATAAAATATTGATATTATTTTGTGGTCGTTATTCAAAAGAAAAAGCTCATACCACTTTAATTAAGGCGGTCTTGCTGTCTAAATACGAAAAAGATATCCAATTAATATTTGCGGGAGCTGGTCCTGAAGAAAAACACATTATAGAAGCAGGCAATTTGTTAACTAATAAACCATATTTAGAGTTTTTTTCAAGAGAAAAAATTGTAGATATTATTAATATGTGTGATTTATACTGTCATCCTGCTGAAATAGAAATTGAAGCTATAAGTTGTTTAGAAGCAATTACTTGTGGATTAGTTCCAGTAATTGCTGATAGTGAAAGAAGCGCAACAAGATTCTTTGCTCTTGGTAAAAATAATTTATTTAAAAATACTGACTGTACGGATTTAGCAAAAAAGATCGATTACTGGTTAGATAACCCTGATTTAAAAAAGAAATGCTCAGAAGAATATCTAGGATATACAAAGCAATTTAATCAAAGCAACTGTATGAAACAAATGGAAGAAATGCTAGTTGATGTAGTGGAATTTAGGAAATAAAAATGAACCATAAATTTAAGTATAAACGCGGCGATACATTGTATTACGATGATGAATTAAACAATGACTTTGCTGATAATAAAATAAAACAAAAACCATTGGATCCAAATTACAAATTTTTAAAAATAGATTTATGGTGGAGATTTTGGTCAGCGTTTGTTTATTATTGTTTTGCTATTCCTATTTTAGGTCTAGTGGGATATTTAACTCGTTCAGTAAGAGTGAGTGGTAGAAAAAACCTTAAAGAACTTAAAAAAACAGGATATTTTGTTTATTCTAATCATACACAAGATATAGTGGATGGATTTATGAATCAAGTATATATATGTCGACCTAAACGTTCATATATAATAGCTCACCGCGATGCTGTAAGTATCAAAGGTATTAAGACATTAGTTGAACTAATTGGTGCTATTCCGGTTCCGACAAATATTCATCAAATGAAAAGTTTTGCAGAGACGATTGATTATAGAATAAAACAAGGCGCTACTGTTGTTATATTTCCAGAAGCACATATTTGGCCATTTTATAATAAGATAAGAAATTTCGAAGCAACTTCATTTAGATATCCAGCTCGGTTAAATGTTCCTATTGTATGCACTGTAGTGACTTATAGAAGAAGAAAAATATTCAAGAATTTTAAACCATATATGAACATAACTGTTTCTAAACCTATTTATCCAAAAGATGGACTTAGCCCGAGGGAAAATCAAGAGTATTTAAGAAATGAAGCATACAGAGTGATGTGTGATATTGTAGAAAAACAAGGTTCATATGGACACTATAATTATGTATTTAAAGAAAAAGAGAATAGTTAATATGAAAAAAATTACCCTAATAATTGCATTAATACCGGTTTTAGCTAGTTGCGATTTCTTTTTCGATAATGGTATTGTCGAACATGACATAATTAAAGAAACATATACAAACGCAGAAGGTGATATACCTTTAGAGAAAGTCAGTGGATTTAAAAACTACACTAAAGACACTAATATAAACATTGGTTTTAATACTTTAGATACAACTGGAAATCAAAAGGTTCTCGTTGTTCCAGTAGTGTTTGAAGGAGAAAATGATTTCACAGATAATGATATTGATAGATTAAATAAATCGTTTTTTGGAACTGAAGCTGACACAGGTTGGGAAAGTGTAAAAACATATTATGAGGAATCTAGTTCTAATAGATTGTCACTCAGCGGAGAAGTTGGAGCAACTTTATACCTTGACGTTTCCACATCTTTCGCTATCGCTAATGTTAAAAATGGTAATGTGTCTGCTGTTTCGCAATACGCGATTAGTGATTTATATAAATCATATAGCAAAAAAACATTGCAAGATTATGATTTAAATGGCGACGGATATGTTGATTCCGTTGCTTTTATATATTCAAATAATTACGATTACGATGAATTTTGGGCATATGTAGATTATACTGGTGAATATCCTAATGAAGATAAACCGACTGTTTGTGTTTATATGTGGGCAAGTTATACGTTTTTAAATGACTCCAGTTTAAAAATTGATACACATACATATATTCATGAATTTGGACATATTCTTGGTTTAGATGACTATTATTCTTATGATCAAAACGGGTGGGATCCAAGCGGTTCGCTCGAAATGCAATCCCACAATGTCGGTGATCAAGGTGGTTATTCTAAAGTTACAAATGGATGGAATGATGTTATATATGTAAACGGAAAAAATTCAAAAAGTGGGGACTCGATTAATATTGAAATCGATACCACCGCTTTAAAAGATGGCGATTTAATATTGATTAATGATAAATGGAATTATTCGACTTTAGGAGAATATATTTTAATTGAGTATTATACACCTGCTGGCTTAAATGAGTACAGTGCATCTGGCGTTAATGAAGATTACAACATAATGTATACTGAATCCGGCCTTAGGATCTATCATATTGATTCTAGAGTTTGTACTATCGATGTTTCAAATGGTTTTGCTGAATTTGTTTCGTACACAGACGAAATCAAAAATAATGATAATCAATATTACTATTTTGTTGGTGCGAGTAACTCCGTCAATAGATCATATTTAAGTGATGAAAATAAAGGAAAGTTTAAATTACAACAATTAATGCAAGCAAATGTGACTTCAAAGCATGACCCAAATCATTTTGAAAATGGTGGAATGGCATCAAATGACACTTTATATAATGTTGGTGATGTATTTATGGCAAGTGATACTTTTTTTGCTAATGAGACAAAATTTAATTCTGGAAATAATGTTGGTTATTCGGTTGAAATGATTAGCAAAAATACTACATCGGCAAATGTAGAAATTACAAAACTTTAATGCAAACACTTTGTTTATTTTAAAAATATTTGTTAAAATAATAATATCTAGGAGGTTACAAAATGGACTTAAAAGGAAGTAAAACCGAAAAAAATTTACTGACTGCTTTTGCAGGAGAATCGCAAGCAGCGATGAAGTATACGTATTATTTTTCACGCGCTAAAAAAGAAGGGTTTGAACAAATTGCTGCTATATTTGCTGAAACAGCAGGTAATGAAAAAGAGCACGCTGAGTTATGGTTTAAACATCTTCATGGAAACAAAATTCCAAAAACAGTTGAAAATTTACAAGATGCGGCAAATGGTGAACACTATGAATGGACTGATATGTATGCTGAGTTTGCCAAAGTTGCTCGTGAAGAAGGTTTCGTTGATATAGCTAAACAATTTGAAGGTGTTGGTGAAGTTGAATCACATCACGAAAAAAGATATCTTAAATTATTACAAAATATCAATGATAATATAGTTTTTGTTAGAGATGGAGTAGTAGCATGGAAATGCCGTAATTGCGGACACATTCATATTGCTAAATTTGCACCTATGGAATGCCCAGTATGCTTACATCCACAGTCATATTTTGAATTATTAGCAGAAAATTACTAGTATGCAATAAATGAAAAGTCATCTTAACCAAGATGACTTTTTTATTTCTTATTCTTAAGAAAACCCGATTAATTTATGTATGTACAAATTATTTTCTTGTTTCTTTTAAAAAATTGTTGCAAAAAAGTTTAAAATACAACATAATTATATAGCGTAGAAATACGTAATTGAGTGGACCAGTGGTGTAGCGGTTAACATGTCTCCCTGTCACGGAGAAGATCGCGG
>CAYJLA010000036.1:0-3820 GCA_964371305.1 uncultured Staphylococcaceae bacterium
TCCAGAACATTTAGTAGAAGAATTTACATATGTTTCAATGTCAAAAGATAAAGCGACATTGGCGAAGTATATGAAAAATAATGATTTAGTTATCAATGATACGGAATTTCATCAATTTTGGTGGAATTATATGCTCGATAGACTCGATATTATTCCATTAAAGGACGGCGTTAAAGAGACTTTAGAAACTTTATATGCTAAAGGATATGAAATGTGCATTGTAACAGGTGCTCCTAAACATTTTGCAGAGGCAATAACAAAAAAATATGGCATCGACTGCTATTTTAAGTTTATATTAAGTGAAAAAGATTTTGGATCTACTAAAAAGGAAAAAGATATTTTTCTTCATACTATGGATAAACTAGGGTCAAAACCCGAAAATACAGTGTTAGTAGAGGATACATTACACAGTATTGAAACTGCTGATAGTATTGGGATTAAAACTATTGGAATTTACGATAAAACAAATCGTTTATCGAAAATAGAGTTTTTGCACAGATTTTCCGATTTGATAGTATATCTTTAATACCGATGTGATATAATACGAGTATGAATAATTTAGTTTCTGTTATTATGCCATCGTTTAATTCTGAAAAATATATCGGCGATAGTATAAGATCAGTTTTAACACAAACATATAAAAATTTTGAGTTAATTGTTGTAGATGATTCATCAACCGATAGAACGATTGACATAATCAAGGGTTTTAATGATGATAGAATTAAGTTGTTTATTAATGACACAAACAGAGGCGCCGCTTTTTCTAGAAATCTAGCGCTCAAGGCTGCAAAAGGAAGGTTTATTGCCTTTTTGGATAGTGATGACAAGTGGTTCGAAAATAAAACAGAACTCCAGGTAGATTTTATGATTTCCAATAATTATGGATTTACATACACAAATTATGTTGTATTTAATGAAAAAAAGAAGATGTTTACAAAGCGTATTTCTGCCCCCGGTTTCGTTAGTAAAAAAATGCTACTTAATTATTGTTTTATGGGTTGCTTAACGGTAATGATTGATAGAAGCATTATCGATATCAAAACAATTCCTGATAATGTTATGAAAAGAAATGACTACGCTTTATGGTTGACTATGTTATCAAAAGATGACATTAGTGTTTTATTAGATGAAACATTAGCTATATATACGATAAGAGACGGTGACTCCATTTCTAATATAAGTAAATTTCGATTATTGAAATATCATTACTTTTTATTTCGCAACACATTTAAATACTCAATTATTGTCTCGCTAATTTTAAGTATAAATAATGCGTTTTTTTCAATTTATAAAAAAATATTTTACGAAAAGAGGATTAAATAATCACATTTTTTTGCGATTATGATATAATTAGTTATATGAAAATAACGATATTTGGAGCTGGTTACGTTGGACTGTCATTGGCAATGTTGCTGGATATGCATAATGATGTAGTTGTTGTTGATATTAATAAACAAATTGTTGATTCAATTAATAATAGATTATCTCCAATCAGAGATAATCTTATTGAATCATATTTAAAAAATACAAAATGTCGAGTTCGCGCCGTCCTTCTAAATGATTATTTATTAAATGCAGAATTATGTATTGTAGCAACCCCTACTAATTACGATTCAAACACTGGGTCATTTGACACCTCTTCTGTCGAAAGCATAATTCAATTAATTATAAATAATGGACCTATACCTATTGTCATTAAATCTACTATTCCTCTACATTTCACAAGAAGTATGATAAAGAAGTACAGTTATAAACAAATATATTTCTCTCCTGAATTTTTGCGTGAAGGAAAAGCGTTAGAAGACAATTTAAATCCATCTAGAATAGTTATTGGAATTAATGATAAGAGTAGCTTGAAGCAGATTGAGTTCGCTAAGTTATTTTTAAATCTTTTGTCTAAACACCTAAAGTCGAATGATATAAATTCTCACATTGTTGGACTGGAAGAAGCTGAAGCAATAAAGTTATTTGCGAATACTTATTTAGCCACACGAGTTGCTTTTTTTAATGAGTTAGATACTTACTGTGAAGTCAATAGTTTAGATTCAAAAGAAATTATTGAAGGAGTTTGTGATGATAAAAGAATTGGTAATTATTACAACAATCCATCGTTTGGTTACGGTGGATATTGTTTGCCTAAAGATACTAAGCAACTCTCAAAAAATTTCGGAAACATACCAAATAAAATAATTAGCTCAACTGTAGAAGCTAACAATGTTAGAAAGAATCATATTGTTTCTCAAATAGAAAAGAAAATGGTAAATAAAAACATCAAATCAATTGGAGTCTTTAAATTAGCGATGAAATACGGGTCTGATAACTACAGAAGTAGCTCAATGCTTGGCATTATCGAAAGATTAACAAAAAAATGTATTGAAGTGCTAATCTACGATCCTTCACTGAAGGAGAAAGTATTTTTGAATTGCGAAGTTGTAAGCAGTATTGCTGAGCTCAATAGTAGATGTGGTCTAATTATAACGAACAGAATCGAGAAGGAGTTGCTTGAATTTGTTGAAATTAAAAAGATATATACTAGAGACCTTTTTAATGATAATTAGTTTTTAATGTTTCATATAAAAATAATCGTTAAATTATATTGTATTTGATGATGGTTTAAAATTACAAAAAGGAGAGAAAAATGAAAGTAATGTTAGTCTTCGGAACTAGACCGGAAGCGATTAAAATGTGCCCACTAGTAATAGAACTCAAAAGTAGAAAAAATATTGATGTGAAGGTGTGTGTAACAGGACAACATGAACAAATGCTACAACAAGTTTTAGATATTTTTAATGTTATTCCTGAATATAATTTACATGTTATGAGTGAGAATCAAAACTTAACTAGTTTGACCACCGTTATCTTGAATAAATTTAAAATAGTATTGGATGAGGAAAAACCCGATGTTGTATTGGTGCATGGAGACACAACAACTAGTTTTGCTGCCTCCCTTTCGTGTTTTTATGAAAAAATTATGGTTGGACATGTTGAGGCTGGATTGAGAACTAATGATATGTATTCCCCGTTTCCCGAGGAGTTCAATAGATGTTGTGTTGGTTTAATCTCAAGATTTCACTTCGCTCCGACAAAAATCGCTGCCCACAATTTGTATAACGAAGGCAAAAATCCGAATCATGTTTATATCTGTGGAAATACATCTATTGATGCTTTAAAGTACACAATTAAATGCAATTATGAGAATGATGTTTTGTCGTGGGTAGGTGATTCAAAAATGATTTTATTAACAACACATAGAAGAGAAAATCATGGAATTCCAATGGAAAATATATTTAAAGCAATTACAAGGATCACAGAATCGCATGAAAACGTTAAAGTGGTCTTTCCAGTCCATTTAAATCCTAAAATTATTAGTTTAGCAAATAAATATTTTTGCAATAATGAAAAGGTTCGCATGGTTAAACCACTTGATGTTGTTGATTTTCATAATTTTATTAAAAAGAGCTATCTAATTTTAACTGATAGCGGTGGCATACAGGAAGAGGCGCCAGCTTTAGGAATCCCTGTTTTAGTACTTAGAGAGACAACAGAACGACCTGAAGGTATTGAATCTGGGACACTAAAACTTATAGGTACTAACGAACACAATATATATAATGAATGTACAAGACTTTTGGTTAATATAAACACTTATAATGCTATGGCTAAGGCTAATAATCCATATGGTGACGGTACTTCAAGTAAACAAATAGCTGATATTCTATTGTTTGAAATGGCAAAATTGGGTAAGTTGAAATGAATATTTGTTATGTACGAGCTAGTAGTATTTTTAGTGATTCAAGAGCGCAGAAAGAAATCAAGGCAT
>CAYJLA010000037.1:0-3577 GCA_964371305.1 uncultured Staphylococcaceae bacterium
CATTAAATTTAGAATCTTATACTAATGAGTTTGAACTTGGATTTTTTTATTATGACTATGACGAAGATTATATAAATTCAAATAAATGCAATGGTGTGAAAGTTACTTTATCCGCACAACTACAAAAACACACTGTGTACAAAAAAACTTTTAAGTATTTACTGGAGAAAATATTATGAATAAATTAATACAGTTTATTGAAACCTCGTTCCTAAAAGAATTACTGAACTTTGAAGATTTAACAGATATTTATTTCAATGGTACTAATATAATTTATGAAACAAGAAAGCATGGAAGAAAGGTGTTTGATAATAACATTACTGGAGAAGTTTGCGAAAATTTCATTAGACATATTGCAAACATTGCAGAAAAACAATTTAGCTACATGTCACCAATTCTTGATGTTAGCATAGGTAGATATCGTATTAATGCTGTTCATAATTCAATTTGTCGAGTAAATGAGCATAAAAGCATAAGTTTCTCAATAAGAGTTACTTCAAACAAATTAGTAATAAGCGAACAATACTTTGATAATAAATTACTCATTGTATTAATAGACACTCTTATTGAAAACAGAGCGTCCATGATTATAGCAGGACTAACTGGTAGTGGTAAAACTGAACTGCAAAAATATATGATATCAAGAATGAATAATAGCGAAAGACTAATTGTAATTGATAACGTAAAAGAACTAGAAAATATTAGAGTAGATGCTACTGCAGATATAACTTCGTGGCAAGTTGATGAAGCTAATAGGCAAGATTCAACTTTTAAAAACTTAATTGTCAATGCTTTACGAAATAACCCTGATTGGTTAATTGTCGCTGAAATAAAAGGTAAGGAAATGGAAGATGTTTTAAATTGTGTAATGACAGGACATCCAATTATTACAACTGTTCATTCAAAGTCTGTAACTTTGATTCCTCACAGGTTAGCAAGAATGATTTCAACTAACAATGATAATTTTGTTTATAAAGAAGTATTGAATGATGTATTGAACCATATTGATTATTATTTATTTGTTAAGAAATACATTGATAAAAATGGAAAAATAATCAGAACGCTTGACTCCGTAGGTAAAGCCAATATCGTTGATAAAAAAGTTGACATTATATATGACAAGAACTTTGCGAATTTTGGCAAAATATCTGCAGAAATTAACTATTTGAAAGGAAAAAGATGGTTATTTTAGCTATTATTATTGAAATTATTATAATTTTTATGGCAATTTCTGGTTATGTAGCTACACAAAACTATATAATAGGTTCCATTGTGTTTCTTGTTTTTTCTATATATGTTTTTTTATTTATATTTCCGAAAACCAAAGCATTAAAAAATCGGATTAGATTGGTGCAAAATTGTTGTACTTTTATTAACTCATTTATTATAAACGTGAATGTTACTAAATCGCTAATTCAATCATATGAGAAGTCATTATTATATGTAGCGACTAGTGATAACTCAACATTTGCAGAAATTGAACATCTAGATATACTTGAAAGATTAGTCGAGTTAAGAGATTACTATAATTTTGTTCCGTACGAAGTTTTCGTAAATATTATGACCTTATATGTTGAACAAGGCGGAAATATATTACATATGAGTCAGCACCTTCTTAAAGAAATTAATTCAATTGAGAGTAGTTTATTAAAGACTACTAAAAATTTAATACGTTTTACTGTAGAACATATATTCATGTGGTTAATTACATTTGGAATATTATTGTTTATAAGATATGGATTAAATGATTATCATCAATATTTAACTCAATCATATCTATTCATCGCTTGTGTAATATTATTTTTCGTATATTTCATTATTTGCATACATATTTTTATGAAACAGTCACTTGGAATGTTCATCAATATAAAGGAAGCGCATGTTTAAAAAATTCTGTTATAACATACAATTAAATTACAAAAAAGAACTTGCTAAGGTTGTTCTTTCAAATGTTTTTATTTGTATATCATCCTTTATAATACTTTATATAACACTTGGACAAGATGGAATTGTATATTCTTTCCTTCTTGTATTTGCGACAAATATATTATGGTATATATACTATCTAAAATTAGCTGAAAACATTAAATTACAGCGATTCACCGATTTCATTAATGTTTTTGTATATTTAAAAATTTACATTTCAAATGGTCATAATGTATATATATCATTTAGTAATATTCAATCATTTGTTTCAAATTATTATAAAGATAAAATAAGTGTATTGCTTGCAAACATTGATATGGATAAGTCAATTCAACCATATTTAGCGTTCATTCAAGGAGAAAAGAATGACGTAGTAAAAGATCTCATGATTTCAATTTATCAAATGGTAGATAATGGAACTGATTTAAAATATTTATCCCAATTTGTATATAATATTGAAAGACTTCAGGAGGAACATCAAATTTCGCAACATAAGTTTAATGAGTCAAAGTTGCTGTTTTTAAGTACCATGCCAATAATTGGGGCAGGCATACTAGTTCTTACAATTACCATTTCGATAATACTAATTATAGGAGAAGTAATTAATGGGTTCTAAATTAGGATTATTACTGTCATTTATTTTTGTAATCCCGATACTAATACTATCTTGTGATATTCTATTATTACAAATTGTATACAATGACTTAGAAGCTGCTGCACTTGAAGCTAGTTTCTTAATTGCAAAGTATGGTGGAATAAGTAGTGAAGTGGAGGATTATGTCTATGAAATGTCTGGCGCAAACATAACTTGTAGCGAAAACTTATGTAGCAACATACAAGTTGGTGAACTATTTGTATTCACAGTAGAGAAAAAATATGATCCATTAATCATCAGCGATGGATTAATTAAAGTTCATATTACTAGAAGTGTTGTGATAGGTTATTATAACTAGAAAGGAGATAAAATGTCTGAATTAAAAGGTCAATTACTTGGAATATTGCTTGTAATTACAATATTTGGAATTATTGCTGGCGCATTGACCGCAGTTTTCCAAAGTACAACAAATTCAATTTCATCAGAGATTACAAGTGTAGTTGATACAATCTAGAGTCCAAGCGCACATATGAATATGATGTGCGTTTTTTGTGGAAATAAATATAAAATTTAGATATCATATTAATGTACGATAAGAGGTATGTTATGGAACAAATACAAAAAATAGCTGAAATGCTTACAACAAGGCTTAATATCAAGGAATTGGATATGAATGCAACGTTAGCTAGCTTAAAACTTGATTCACTTGATGTAGTTGAATTATTACTTGATTTAGAAGTAGAATTTGGCATTGTATTCGAAACAGAAGAAACAAAATCTTTGAAAACTGTAAATGATTTACAACAAATGATAATTGCTAAATTAAATAATAAATAAATATTATTGCACTCTAAAAAAACGTATGATATAATTGTTTTTGCTTGATGCAATGCCTACTTAGCTCAGCGGTAGAGCAATCGGCTGTTAACCGATCGGTCATAAGTTCAAATCTTATAGTAGGCGCCAAACATCCGGCCCGTTGGAGAAGCGGCTTAACTCACATGCCTTTCACGCATGCATTCACGGGTTCGAATCCCGTACGGGTCACCAAACGCC
>CAYJLA010000038.1:0-1035 GCA_964371305.1 uncultured Staphylococcaceae bacterium
ACCTTTAAATTGGGTCGATGTACCTGATAAGGCAGATGATTCTGTCTTCGATGATGATTTTTATAGTGATAATGCCTAATTAGGTTATATCAAAGGAGTTAGTTACCTCTCCTTTATCAAAAGGTAACATGCTTTTACAGGAGGAAAACGATATGGCAAAAAGCAAAAAAAACGGGAAGAGAATAATTACAAGTGTGGCAATTATAGCTCTTTTAGGTATAGGAATAAGCACAACTGCTGTACTTAGTGATGGATTCCAGGATTGGAGTTTTGTTAGTGACACAAATATTTTAGGAGAAAGTGAAGCGTATAAAGTCAAGTTTGTTGAAAATGAATTCGAAAGTGTTGCTTCTACAACAACTCCATTAAAAGTAGGATCTACTACAGTGAATGCCTATAAAACTGACGTTAAAGGGATTTATATTACCGGAACTGATATTGCAAAACTTTCAGCTGAAACAGTATCTTTAAATCAAGTGCATGCTACGTTATTAAGCACAAGCAACACAACATCAGTATTTAATGTATATTATACTATCAATACTGATTTGAGTGATGTTATAAACTTAACGCAAATTCAAACAGGAAATGTTGATACATATTATTTATTTTCATCATTTTTAGACAAAACTCATGATTTTTATGATTTAGATGACATTGGGAACTTAAAAGTGCTGAATAAATGGGAAGAGACTGATTTTGAATTTTTAACACTTGATTCAACTACAATTAAGTTTACAAGTCCTTCTGGCACAACAACTAATGGTGTTTTTACTAAAATAAATGATGAAATTTATATATCAGCTAATGACGATTTTGAAACTTCTTCTGGTAGCTGGCTTACAACATCAACCATAAAGACAAACCTCTTAAATAATACGTTATCGTGGACAAGAGTAGTTTCTATTCATAATGATGATAAAGACAACTTGTTGGGTTATGAAATGACTAAGCTTTCAAACGGTACTGTAGATACATACTACTTGTTTGAAGGGCAAGATATATAGACTTACGGCTGTATTTAATTACAGCCTT
>CAYJLA010000038.1:1045-2636 GCA_964371305.1 uncultured Staphylococcaceae bacterium
AGCCTTTTTTCGCAATAAAGGGGTTATTTATGAAAAAATATTTACAAATATTAGTTATTGTTGGTGCATTATTGTTTTCGGCGTGTTCACGACCAAACGAAAATAATCTTATTGAAATAAAACGAGTTGATTCATTAAGCGATAATACTATTGCTTATCGCGTTGAGACTCGTAATCTCTTGTCGTCCCAAATTGATTTTGGTTTTTTTGTTAACAATACTGAGGTTAGTGTTGCATATTTATCACACAACTTAAGTCATAACTCCTTTCTTATTGATGGAGATAAAATGAGCGCTGACTTCAGTGTTGTTTGTTTGGGGAGTTTTGATGTACAAACAGAGTTTAGAGTATTTATAGTTACTCAACGTGATAAACATGCATCTGTTAAACTTGACTATTTACAGGAATTAAAGAATGACAGAATCGTTGAATTTGAACCTTTAGCAAATTCATTACAAACAGGAGACTATTTTATTCCTCAATTTTCAGTATTTTATAGACCTGCTAGTTTCATTGGTAGCATTGTGAATGATGATCTTGTTAATTATTTTGATGATGATACAACTACTATAGAATTTAATTTATTACTTCAATATAAAAAGGACGGAATCACTGATACATATTTTCAAGGATTTCACATGATATATAAATGGTTATGCAAAGCATATAATATTGCTGAAGAGAATTGGGAATATCGATTCTCTGGTTTAATAACGGATATTGAAACAATGTTGATTAAAGGTACAAATGGGGTTGGAAACTCAGTTATTTTTAAAGAATCAGCTAACAGTAGAAATGAATTGAGTAATATAGATATCATTAATACTTCAGTAGCTGATGCTTATACAGAATTTAATACAAATCTTTTCATTTCTTTATTAAGTGATATTTTTAACAATTATCAACTAACATTCGAAGTATTTAGAACATATATGGAATCAGATGCAAGTATGTATTTTATTCCAACCTATACAATTAAAAAAAATAATGTAGTGGTACAATCATTAACATCGTATTCGGATAGCGTTTTAGTGCCATTTATTAAGCGGGGTTAATATGAAAACTATAATTGGTTTTATATGTGTTTTCTTATCGAGCCTTTTAATCTTAAGTTTTTTTAATATAGAATCATTAAACGATGATTCTATACAGTTTGACTATTTAGGCAACGAAACAACAATTTTGGAAGTATTTATTCCTCCGACTGGACTTCGCATTGAATTTTCTGATACTGTGCCAGATGAAGTAAATTTCGACGTAGATCCATTTAATTTTATTTCTTTTCAAGTTAATGAAAAAACTGAACAATGGCTTTCAATAAGTTCATCAATATTTAATAAAGCATTTAGTTTTGAGTTTAATGATAATGATTTAATTATAAAAAAACTTATGAGCATTAACTCAATTATTAGTTCGATGTACATTACAGATAATATTGAATATATATCTGCGGTGAAAGATGACATTGCATATTTTAAGATAACTATTGAAGCTGAAGAAAGTAACTTGACGCTTTTAGTAAAAGAATTTTCTAATTCTGTTATTGACTTAGATGGTAGTCATGTATTTGGAGGTGTATTATGAACTTTAA
>CAYJLA010000039.1:0-1902 GCA_964371305.1 uncultured Staphylococcaceae bacterium
TGAAACTTATAGTGGATATATTGATTGTAACACCTTAAGAGCTGGGTACCCGGAAAGCAAAAGGATTACTGAGACTTTATCTCAAGCCTATTTAGAAGAAAGAGGATTAAAGAGCTACATTATTAGATTGCCTAGATTATTTGGACCGGCTTTATTAAAAACCGATACAAAAGCGATGACTCAATTCATTTTTAACTCTGTGAATGGACAAAACATTGTTTTAAAGAGTAAAGGTAATCAAAGATTTTCGTATTTATATTTAACTGATGCTGTAAGTGCAATTATACACATAATTTCTCATGGCGAAAATAACAAGGCATACAATGTTTCTGCCGATAATTGTAATATTAGATTGTGTGATGCCGCAAAATATCTTGCTCAACTTTCTGACAAAGAAGTTGTTTTTGAAATACCTGCTAACACAGAACAAAAAGGTTTTTCTAAAGCGCAAAATGCTTGTATGGACGGCACAAGATTACATCAAATAGGCTGGTCCAATAAATATGGTGTTTTCGAGGGTCTAAAATTAACAGTCGATATACTTAAAGAATTAAAATAGTAAGTAAAAATATAATGTATTGAGAGGAAATAAAATATGTTTAAAGATAAGATATTATTAATTACAGGCGGCACAGGTTCATTTGGTCACGCAGTTGTAGATGGGTTTTTAAGTACTGACATTAAAGAAATTCGTATATTATCACGTGATGAAGAAAAACAAGAAGATATGCGCAAAAAATATAATAGCTCAAAGTTGAAATTTTATATTGGAGACGTAAAAGACTACAATTCAATCGAAAACGCATTTAAAGGCGTAGATTATGTGTTTCATGCTGCAGCTCTTAAACAAGTACCTTCATGTGAGTTTTATCCATTAGAAGCAACTAAAACAAATGTTATTGGCAGCGATAATGTAATTACTGCATGTGTTAAAAACGGTGTTAAAAAAGCAATATTCTTATCTACTGATAAAGCTGCATATCCAATAAATGCTATGGGTATATCAAAAGCATTAATGGAAAAAAATGTAATTGCAAGAAGTAGACAAATGTTAGAAGGTGATACAGTCTTATGTTTAACTAGATATGGTAACGTTATGGCTAGTAGAGGTAGTGTAATACCTTTATTCCTAGATCAAATTGAACAAGGAAAACCTTTAACAATTACAAATCCTGACATGACAAGATTTATGATGACTCTAGAAGACGCAGTAGATTTAGTCTTATATGCATTTAAACACGGTAATCAAGGAGATTTATTTGTTCAAAAAGCACCAGCTGCAACAGTTGATGTTTTAGCAAAGGCGATAATTGAATTGAAAGGAAGTAATTCTGAAATAGCTTATATTGGAACTAGACATGGGGAAAAATTATTTGAAGTACTTGTTACAAGCGAAGAAATGTCTAAGGCTGAAGATATGGGTAACTTCTATAGAGTTCCTGCGGATAATAGAGATTTAAACTACGATAAATTTATTTCTTCTGGAAACAAGAAAATAGAAGTGGCGGATCAATATACTTCTCATAATACTAGTAGACTTGATGTTAAAGGAATGAAGAAAGAATTATTGAGATTATCTTTGTTCAAACACGGAGCACAAAAATGAATTTGTATCACGCGACCGACAGTCAAAATGTGGATTTAATAATAAAAAATATTTTTTATTGTAAACGAAACGTAGAACATTGGCTCGGTAACGGAATATACTTTTTTTCAGATATTAACTTAGCCAAATGGTGGGCAGAGAAGCCTACAAATAAGTTTGGTTGCAGCAAGATAAATAAACCTTCGATTATTTGCATTCAAATTAAAGAAGTAGAGGATTTGAAAGTTCTTGATTTGAGGAATTTAGCTGATTATAGAGAATGTGTCCAATTGTTTAAAGATTTTTACAGCGTTTAT
>CAYJLA010000040.1:0-1697 GCA_964371305.1 uncultured Staphylococcaceae bacterium
AAAATGCAATTTAAGAATATTTCAAATATTAAAAAATAGATCAAAAACAAACTATAATTGATGTTATTTATAAGGTAAAAACTAAAAAAGTATTGATTAAATCTATATTTTAAATAAAAAAGCCTTAATACTTAATTGTATCAAGGCTAATCTAGTTTAATGGCAAAGAACGTTAATTTTAATACAAATTGCACCCTTTGTGCATCTTGCCGTTCCACTAGTGCACCCTCCGTTAACCGAGTGCGCCCTGATTTAAAAGTGTTAATTATATCGAGGTTTTCTCTTTTCACTCAATCTTAGATTTATTCAATTTATGGATTTTTATCGATAAAAAAGGCAATGCAACAACAGAAGCAATAAAAAATTAATCCACTAGCAATAACTAAAGCCAAAGCGTTTTGAAATGATGTATATAAAAACAATCTCAATTCATAAGTAATTACATAGTCGAGCCGAGTAATAAAAATGAACGCCGATGTAGGTATTGGCGATGTTAATACAGTGATTAAAATTATATAAAATTTTTTTCATAGTTCCTCTCTAAAAATATAAAATACTTTTAAATCAACTTTATTACCCATGTTTGTTATTCTTGTTAATCTTATAAACTTCTACCGATAAAAAAGGCAATGCAATAACAGAGTTGTTAGTGTTAGGGGAGAAACAACACCACCTACAGCAAACACAATTCTTTTATTGCAACCTTTGTCCTATATTACAGAATTTATTCTGTTAATACCTTGTTTGTTTCATCGCTTTTAATCCATTTATTCAAATACATTAAGGATTCAGCGATATTTTTTGATATAAGTTCATACTGTTTAAACAATATACATCCTACTTCATAACTAATGCCAGAAAAATAATCTAACATTGGAAGAAGATTTTTAGCTTCTTCCTGGTAAGTTCTTCTTGTTGGACGAGTTGAATACTTATTTGCTAAATATAAATTTTCAAGTGCATCTAAAACATAGTTTTGCAATCTGTTTACAAAAGAATATCTATATTTCTTTGGTGACTTTTCTGTTACCACGAAAATATATTTGCTTAAATTCTTTACTTTTGTAAATACAAATAAATCACTTTTCTTATTTGCTATATTTTCCTTTCTTTTATAAATAAAATTTTAATTTCTATAGTGCTTCGATAAAATCGTTCGTGCACTATAGAAATCGGATTTAGAGATTGATTTTCAAAGCAGGGGAGACGCCGGTGGGCGTTCTGTGGCCGTAGTTGACGAGGGTGTTGGAGTCGCTGAAGACTCTGCCTTCGAAGCTAACGCCCTGGGCGTAGTGAGAGTAGGTAAAGGAAGGGGACCTGGTCCAGTAATGACCATTTCCGTGATATTCTGGTGTCTCATTCCAATATGTATATGCTCCTGTTGCTCTTGCATAGTCAGTGGTTTGTTTTCTTCTTGCTAAATCGTGATTAAATGAGTTGCTATCAAATCCGTAGTTTGAAGTAGTAAGTTCTGCCCTACTAAGAAGAAATACATTGTCGTTTGTGTCAGGGCACACATACGGATTTGATAAGTATCCGGTTGAAGCTACACTATTATCAACTGTAGTTGTAAGAATGTTTGCTTTTTCTGTTTCAGTGAATGAAGTATTATAAAAATCACTATTTAACCATGCTCTAATTTCACTATTCATATAATTATTGGATGAGTCATCATATCTTTTTGTTTCTAGTATATC